>JBDTLT010000179.1:0-11585 GCA_039934635.1 Acidimicrobiales bacterium | reverse complement strand
TCGACAACCTGTTGTTGTTGTGCGACAAACACCACCACATGGTGCATGAAGGCGAATGGCGCCTCGCCGGCACCGCCTTCGACTTCGCCGTCTACCGACCCGACGGCACACTGCTGACCCACGTCAGTCGTGGACCGCCATGAACCGGTCTGTCAGTGGCGGCCGTCGGCAGCTGCTTCGGCTCGGATGGCCGGGATGATGCGAGTGCCGAACAATTCGATCGAGCGCATGATGGCCTCGTGGGAAAGGTCGCCCATTTGCATGACCGAGACCAGACGATCGCCACCGATTTCGACATAGCGGCGCACGTTGGCCAAAACCCGTTCGACATCGCCGATGAGAAAGGCTCCCGACTCGATCCATTGGTCGATGCCTTCTTGGATGCGATCGGGGGCGGGCAGCGCGGCGCTGAAGTTGCCGGCACCCGAGGAACCAGACCGCCGGGCTTCTACGTGGGCGCGATACGACGCCGGCACCTTGTCGAGCGGAGTGCCCCGCCAATCGTTGGCGTAGATCTCTTTGATGACCTCGACATACCACCACGCGGCGGAACCACCAACGTTGCGAGCAGTCTCGAAGTCGTCGGCACAGAAGGTCAGTGCAAACAAGGCCAGTTGGTTGTTGACGAAGTGACCGACCTGATCGATAGGAGATGCAATGGCGTTGCGATACGAATCGATCTGCGGCTTGAGGCTCTCCGGTGAGCTGAGCGCGTTCATCAACAGGCCGATGCCCTTTTCGCCGGCGAGGCGACACGTGTCCGGTTGCGTCGACGCGACCCACAAGGGCGGGTGAGGACGTTGCACCGGCCTCGGCAGCACAGTGATCTTGTCGTCCCAGCGATAGAACTCGCCTTCGTAGGTGATGTCCTCTTCGGTCCAGAGACGCGGCAGCAGCTTGATCCCCTCTTCCCACTGCTCTCGCGTCGTTGCGACGTCAGTACCAAAGGCTTCGAGTTGGTAGGGGCTGCTCGAGCGCCCGGTGCCCATCTCGAGTCGACCGTTGCTCAAGATGTCGATCACCGCGGCTCGCTCGGCGACACGTATCGGATGATTGACGGCACCGGGCAGCAGCGCCACGCCCTGCCCGAGTCGCACCCTGGAGGTGCGCTGTGACAACGCACCCAACATCACCTCCGGTGCCGACGAATGCGCGAACTGCTGCAAGAAGTGGTGCTCGACGATCCAGATGGTGTCGAAACCCATCTGCTCCGCGAACACCGCCTGCTCGATGGCTTCGTGGAACTTGTCGCGTTCCTTGCCCTCGGACCACGGCCTGGGAACCTGCACTTCGAAAAGCAGATCGAACCCGAATTTCTTCATTGTCGTCCTCCGACAGAATGGTCGAGTACTGCACGTACGACCTCACCTCGGCGCACCGCGGCGATCGCATCGTCGATCTCGGCGAGCGGCCACACTCGGGTGACTTGCGCGGCGAGATCGAGCACCCCGTCGCGCGCGAGCTTCACGATGTCGGCGAGATCACGCGCGGGATTTTGCGCACCGTTGAGACTGCCCACGATGCGGCGTCCCCGAAACAACGCGCCGACATCGAACGACGCCCGCGCGCCATCGGGCGGGATGCCGACGAGCGCCGCGACGCCGCCATGATCGAGTACCTCGATCGCAGCTTCGACGGCCGACAGCGCTCCGCTGCACTCGATGGCGGCATCGACCCCGCGCGGTTCGATGGCGTGCACCAGTGCCGCTGTTGCCGCACGGTCGGACCCGCGCGGCACCGTGACGAAGTCGGTTGCGCCAAAGCGATACGCAAGATCCTCGCGCCGTGGGTCCGTGTCGAGCGCGATGATCCGAGATGCGTGCTGCAGCCGGCAGGTCTGCAGCACGTTGACACCGATGCCGCCGATACCGAACACCGCAACGCGGTCGCCGGCCCGCACCTTGGCGACGTTGCGCACCACGCCATAGCCGGTGCTCACGGCACAGCCGATGAGCGCGGCCTGCGTAGCCACCAGACCGGCGGCCGCCACGACTTGGTCCGCCCGCACCGTGGTACGGCTCGAGAACGACGAGATGTTTGCGTATTGGCCGACGGGCCGGCCGTTTCGCTCGAACGGTGTCGCCCTTCCACCGAACGCGGTCGTGCAGTCGGTGAAGCGTTCGTCGTGACACGCTCGACAGCTCCGACAAGGTGCAATGGATCCGACGATCACCGCGTCACCGATCGACCAGCCGTCGACGCCGTCGCCGATCGCAGCGATCACGCCGGCCGCTTCGTGCCCGAGCACCATCGGCGCATGACGCGCGCTGGTGCCGTCGATGACGTTGAGATCGCTGTGGCAGATGCCCGAAGCCCGCACATCGACGCTCACCTCTCCCCGCCCCGGTTCGCGTACCACCAGATCGTCGACAACGGTGATCTTCGAGCCGTCCCACACTGCTGCACGCATGCGGGGGCGCAGCATACGCTGACCCAGGCGGCGCGACCGAGGGGAGAACTAGTGGGTGTCACCCGGCCATTGCCCGATCGCCCGTTGCTGCGTCGTCATCACCGCCCGTGGCCGATGGAGGGCGAGGTGCGTGACCTCGTGATTTCCCAGGGTGCGATTCCCCACGATCTCGAAGGCACGTTGTTCCGCATCGGGCCCAACCCCCGCTATGCGCCGTTGTCGGGTTGCTACAACGGCTGGATGGGCGACGGGATGGTGCACGCCATGACGTTCGCAGATGGCAAAGCGCACTATCGCAATCGTTGGGTCCGCACACCCAAGTGGTGCGCCGAAGACCGGGCAGGGCGAGCCGTGTTCGACTACATCTTGCCGAGCAAGGCGCTGTTGGCGATCGGCATGGAAGTCACCCGCCCCAACCCCGAGTCGGCGGGCGCGGCACAAGGTGCGTGCAACACCTCGCTCACCAATCACGGCGACTATCTCATCGCGTGGGGCGAAGGTCAGAGCACGCCGACGGCCATCGACGCGCGCACCCTCGACACGATCGGCGCGCCAGAGTGGACGACACGACTGCCGGCGTCGATGACCGACAAGGTCGACGACCACGGGTTCGGCGGCGGCCATCCGCGCGTGTGTCCGGTCACGGGCGAAGTGCTCTTCACCACCATCCACGTCGACGCGCCCTACGTGACGGTGCACATCTGGAATCCTCGCGACGACTCGTTGCGCAGCATCGCACTCGACGCGCCGTACTCGTCGTACATCCACGACTTCATGATCACGCGCGATCACGCGGTGGTCGTCGTGTCGCCGATCACGATGAGCCAAGATCGCGTGCTTCGAGGTGGCGGGCTCATGGGTTGGGAACCCGATCTAGGTACGCACATCGCCATCGTGTCTCGGGGCGACGGCTCGATCGTGTGGATCGAAGCCGACCGCAACTTCTACGACCTGCATCCGCAGAATGCGTTCGTCGACGACGGCCTCGTGGTGCTCGACGCGCCCGAGTTTCCCATTGCTCCCGTGCCGATGGACGGCGTCGACCCATGGAAGCAATTCAACGGGCTCGAGTCACACCTCGTGCGCTACCGCTTCGACACGAGTCGGCGCACGATGACGTCGACCGCGCTCGACCATCGCAACGTCGAGTTGCCGCAATGCGATCTTCGCCGTCAGGGGCTGCCCTATCGCTACGGCTACAACCTGTGCAACGACGGCGAACTCGACGACTACAACTTCAACGCGGTGCTGCGGTACGACCTCGCCGCCGATGCCTCGGCCGTCCATCGATTCGGCGGCCACGACAGTCTCTGCGAACCGTTGTTCATCCCCCGCGCCGCCGACGCCGCAGAGGGCGACGGCTACCTGTTCGTCTACGTCTTTCATCCCGACGAAGATCGCAGCGACGCCGTGTTGCTCGATGCCACACGCCTCGACGACGAACCCATTGCCACGATCGCGTTGCCGCATCGCGTGCCGTTCACCGCGCACGGCTGCTGGGCGGCCGCATGAACACCCTCGGCGAATTGCTGGCGGCGGCGTGCATCCGACAGCGCGATCGCGTCGCGATCGCGCAGGGCGAGCGCGAGCTGACCTACGGGGCGTTGTTCGAACGCGCCGTGCGCTTCGCTCGGTCGCTGCACGCGTGCGGGGTGGTAGCCAACGAGCGGGTCGCGGTGTTCATGACCGATGGCCTCGAAAGCGTCGAGGTCTTCGTCGGCTGCGCACTGGCGGGCGTCACGTTGGTGCCGGTCAACGCCCGTTTCCTCGCGGGCGAGGCCACCCACGTCGTGCACGATTCACAGGCCACCGCGCTCGTCTACACCACGACCCTCGGCGAGATCGTGGCGCAGATCGACGGCCTCGACGAACTGCGCGCGGTGATCGCCATCGGCACTGGTGACCGCGTCGCGGGTGCGCACGCGTACGAGTCACTGCTGTCCGACGCGCGCGGCAGCGCAGATCTCGCACTGACCAGCCTGCGGGCGGCCGGCCTGCGGGCGGTGGGTCTCGGTGCGGTGTCACCCGAGGACATCGCGGTCATCGGCTACACCAGCGGCACCACGGGCTTTCCCAAGGGCGCGCTCTGTAGCCACCGCGCGGTCACCACCTGTACCCGCCTCGTGCCGTACGTGCAGGGCATGGTGACCAACGGCGCGGGCACCTTCATCGGCTCGTTCTCGTTCGTGTCGGCACTGTGGGGCATCCTGTATCCGCACTTGTGGACCGGGGCCACGTTGCGCCTTGCCGACCCCGCCGACCCTGCTGCGTGGATCGAGCACATGGCCCGCGACCGCTGCACCTATACGTGGGTGCCGAGTCCGCTGGTTCGCTTCTTTCGCGACGAGATGGCCCGGCGCCCTGAGATCCTCACGCGCCTCAACACAGTCGTGCATACGGGCTCCAAGGTGCCGCGCGAATTCCTCGTGTCGTTGGTCGAGGTCGTCGGGCCGCGATTGGTCGAGACGTGGGGGCTCACCGAATCGGTCGGCCCACTCACGGCGACCACACGGGCCGACTTCGCCGCATCGCCAGCGGCGAGTGAGGTGTTTGCGTCGGCCAGAGACAAGGTCGCAGCGGCGAGTGACGTGTTCGCGTCGGTCGGGCGGGCCGTGCCCACCACGCAACTTGCGTTACTCCATCGCGATGGCACGATCGGGCGCGGCAGCGGGGGCGAAGGCGAGCTGCTGGCCCGCGCCGACACGATGTTCTCGGGCTACCTCGGCGTCGCCGACGACGATCCCGAGTCGTGGGTCGACGGATGGTTCCGCACCGGCGATGTCGGCCGCATCGACGACGCGGGTTACGTCTACATCGAAGACCGCAGCAAGGACATCATCGTTTCCGGCGGCATGAACGTGTACCCGGCCGAGGTCGAGATGGCATTGGCCACACTGCCGGGCGTCGTCGAATGCGCGGTGTTCGCCGTGTCCGACGACCGCTGGGGCGAGACGGTCGCGGCCGCCGTCGTCGTCACGCCCGACAGCGGCCTCGCCGACGCCGCGATCGTCGACCATGTGCGGGCGCGCCTCGCCAGCTACAAGAAGCCGACACGCGTGTTCTTCCTCGATGCGCTCCCCCGCAATGCCAGCATGAAGGTGCAAAAGCGCGTCTTGCGCGCCATGTTCGACGGAGCAGAGGGGAGCGCGACGCAGGACGCAAATGCGGCGGTGGGAGGTGAGGCGCGGCTCACGATGTGAGCTCGGCCAAGCGCCGATAACCGAGTACTCGACCGAGCGACACGGCCGCGGTCTCGCGCACCAGCCGGCGGGCCGATGCGCGCGGTCCGGTGGGTGCGACGAGCGGGTCGAGGCCGACTTCGCGCGCGGTGTGTTCGAGGCGCAGCGAGTGATATGAATCCGAGACGATGAGCACACGAATGCGGGCGCGCTTCGCCGATTGGCGCTGCGACCGCCGCTGCAGTTCGGCTGACGCGGCGGACAGCTCTTCCCACGTGTTGGTACCGGTGTCGACCACGGCGATGTTCGCTTCGGGGACACCGAGCGACGACAGGTACTGGAAGCCGGCAAACCCTTCGGTGAAACGATCGCCTTCTTGCTTGGAGCCCGTGGTGACGAGTAACGGCGCCAGGCCTTGGTGGTAGAGCTCGAGGGCGCGATCGAGTCGGGCCTGTAACACCGGCGACGGGCGGCCGTCGTATTGCGCGGCGCCCATGATCACGATCGCGGCGGCGGGCTGTTCATGGTCTTGGCGCGAGGCGTGCCACACCTGCACGAACGTCGCGAACACGTAGAACGTGGCCATCGCGGTGGCGATGACCAGCACCTTGCGCGTGAAGCGCCATGCGACCCGCAGACGGCCCGGTCGCTGGTCGGCGTCGCCCATCGGGTCAGTCGAGCTTTGCCCGCGCTCGGCGCAACCGTTCGAGGGTGCGCTCGCGCCCGAGCAACTCGAGCGCGTGGAACAGAGGCGGCCCGACAGTACGGCCGGTAATTGCGACTCGGATCGGGCCCTGTGCTTTGCCCGGCTTGGTCCCGTGTTGTTCAGCGACGACCCCGATCGCGTGCTGCAGCGCGTCGGCGTTCCACTCGATCGTCTCGTAGAGCGCGATGACGTGGTCGAGGATGGACGCCGCGTCGCCTTTCATTGTCTTTTCCCAGGCTTGAACATCGTGCGGCGCGTGATCGAGGAACAAGAAGTCGACGTGCTCGGGCACCTCGTTCATTCGTTTGACCCGCGTCTGGACGAGGGGCGCCATCGCTCGAAAGACGGCAGGGTCGAACTGCTCGTCGGTCCACGGCGCGTGGGGGGCGACCAGCCACGGTTGCGCCCGCGCTTCGAAGTCGTCGACGGACAGCGCACGGATGTATTCGCCGTTGAACGCCTGCAACTTGGTCACGTCGAAGAACGCCGGCGACGAATGCACATCTTCGAGGCGGAATTCACGCATGATGAAATCCCACGGCACGATCTCGGTATCGCCTTGGGGGGCCCAGCCGAGGGTCATCAAGAAGTTGCGCATCGCCTCGGGCAAATAGCCCTCGTCGCGGTACATCTCGAGTGCCACCGGATCGCGCCGCTTGGACAGCTTCTGGCGCTTCGCGTTGACGAGCAATGGCACGTGGGCGAATGTCGGCAGCGGGCCACCGTCGAGCGCCTGCCACAGCAACTGCGCCTTGGGCGTGTTGGGCAGATGCTCTTCGGCACGGATCACATGGCTGATGCGCATGTCGATGTCGTCGACGACGTTGGCGAGGATGAACATCGGTGACCCGTTGCCCCGCAAGATCACGAAGTCTTCGAGAGTGGCGTTGGCAAACTCGGGATTGCCACGAATGAGGTCATCGACGACGGTGACGCCTTCGTGATCCACGCGAAATCGCAGCGCGCTACCGGGCACCGGTGGGTTGTCGCGATCGCGGCAGTAGCCGTCGTAGCCGGTGCGTGTCTCGCCGGTCGCGGCCTTGTGCGCGGCGTTGCGGCCGTCGATCTGCTCGCGGGTGCAGTCGCAGTAGTACGCGCGCCCACGCTCGTACAATCGGCGGCCGGCGTCGACGTGGCGATCGAGATTGTGCGACTGAAAATACGGGCCCTCGTCCCACGCCGGCCCGTACGAATCGAGGCCGGTGTGAATCCACTCCATCGCGCGCTGAATGCCGTCGATCCACTCGGGACGGTTGCGTTCGGCGTCGGTGTCCTCGATGCGCAACACGAACGCGCCGCCGTGCTGGCGCGCGTAGATCCAGTTGTAGAGCGACGTCTTGGCCCCCCCCACGTGGAAGTAGCCCGTCGGCGACGGCGCGAATCGGACACGCACCGGGCGCAGAGATCCAGATGTCGCAGCGGCGGGGGTCGAGGCGGGCGCGCCCTCGGTCATGACAGGCCGAGCAGCAAGCGCCAGTCGGCCCGGCGCGCCGCGACCTGGCGGGCGGGCATGCGCAGCGTCGCTTCGGGCACGAGCAGCGCCAACTCGCGCACTTCGCCGTAGTGGTGCGAGCTGTTGAGCTCGGCAAAGCGGGGTTTGCGGAAGTCGACCTGGTCCTGCGGGGCGTCGCCGTCGAGGAACCCGAAGAGATCGAACGCCAGGCGCAGGTCGTCGATGACGGGGGCCCGACCGAACAGCGCGGCCCGCCGCAACGCCACGCCGAGACAGCCGGCGATGGCGTCGTCGGCACTCTCCCCCTCGGTCAGGAACAACTGGTCGCGCAACCGCCGGGCCAGGGCCAACGCATAACCCTGGTCGGGGCCCTGCACCCCGAGCCCGGGGCCGCCGGTTTCCCCGCGACCCTCGAGATCACCGGGCCGTACCGCCATCCAGGAGTCGGGCCGCCGGGGCGGCGACTCGTAGGCCTTGCCGCGGCGGCCGGCTTTGTGGGGAACGAATTCGGGTGCGGACATGACTCAGGAGCCTACGCAAAGGCCAATAGCCTCCACACCACGGACGACACCAGCGGACGAACAGAGGGAGCGAAATGGCCAGACGAGCTCGACAACTCGTTGCCGTGGCAACGGCGGCAGTGGTGATGATCGTGGTCGCGGGCTGCGGCGACGACAGCGGAACATCGACGACGAGCCCGAGCACGTCGATCGATACGAGCGCCGCCACCACCATCGAGGTCGGCTATGCCGGCGGCACCATCACCGGCGGCGGTAAGCGGTCGGCGGTGTTGGGACAAGCCGTCGTCATCAAGGTCACCTCCGACGTCGCGGACGAGGTCCACCTCCACGGCTACGACAAGAAGGCCGACGCCGCGCCGGGATCCGTCGCCACGATCACGTTCGTCGCCGACAAGCCGGGCATCTTCGAAGTCGAACTCGAAAAGAAGGGGCTCAAGCTCTTCGAGCTCGAGGTGAAGTGAACCCTCTCGTGCTCGGACCCGTCTTCGCCCACGGCGTCGGCGGGTTCCGCGACCTCCCCATCCCGAAGTGGGCCGCCATCTGGAGTGGCGGCGCGGCTCTCGTCATCTCATTCTTGCTGTTGTACCTGTTGTGGCCGACGCCTCGTCTCGCCCGCGCCTCGACGGGCAAGGCGCTCGCCTCCTGGACGAGCCATCTCCACGACGTGATCGTCGTCGTGTTGCGCGCCTTCGGTTTGCTGCTGTTCGCGACGACGCTGATCGCGCTGTGGTCCGGTAGCACCAACAGTGCCGAGAACATCGCGCCGACGATGATCTACGTGATCTTCTGGGTGGGCGTGCCCTTCGCCAGCCTTCTCTTCGGCGACCTCTGGCAGGCCCTCAATCCCTTCGACACGCTGGCCGCCATTGCCGGCTTCGTCCGCACGCGCGTGTGGAAACGTGCCCCCGAAGCGCTCGACGACGACGGCACCATCGCCACCTCCTATTGGCCGGCCGTCGTGGGTCTGTTCGCGTTCTCGTGGCTCGAGTTGTGCTATCACGACCGCTCCGACATCCGTCGTCTCGGCCTCATCGTGACGGTCTATTCGGTGGTCGTCCTCGCGGCCGCGGCGCGCTATGGCCGCGCGTGGCTGCGCACCGGCGAGGCCTTCAGCGCGTACTTCAGCCTCATCGCCCGCATGGCGCCGCTGACGACCGATCGCGAGACGCGACGACTCCGCGTGCGGCCGCCGTTCACCGCGCTGTCGACGCTCGCGACCCGCCCCGGCATCACCATGTTGGTGTTGGTGTCGCTCGGCGGCACCACGTTCGACGGCATCAGCCGTACGCAGTTCTGGCAAAAAGTGCTCGAGACCTCGACCGGCTGGAACTACACGTTCATCAACACATTCGGGCTGATCTGGATGATCGGCCTCGTCGCCATCGCCTACGCGATCGCGACGACCGCCGCGGCGTGGATCACCGACACCGACCGCTACGACGCGCCGGCGCGCTACGTGCACACTCTCGTCCCGATCGCGTTCGCCTACGAATTCGCGCACTACTTCACGTTCTTGTTGTACGAAGGGCAAGACATCTTCCGGCTGATGTCCAACCCGTTCGGCCGCAATTGGGACCTGTTCGGCACCGTCGACTACGTGATCAACTTCACGCTGTTGTCACCGGACACGGTGAGCTGGGCCAAGATCGCGGGCGTGATCATCGGACACATCATCGCAGTCACGTTGGCCCACGACCGCGCGATCGAGGACGAGGATCACGCGATCGCGGTCAAGAGCCAGATACCGATGCTCGCCGTGATGGTCGCGTATACGGCAACCGCGCTGTGGCTACTGCTCGCGTGAGTGCAACAAGCCGTAGACGACCGAGTCGAGCAGTGCCTGCCAACTCGCTTCGATGATGTTGGACGACACACCGATGGTGGTCCACGTACGCTCGCCGTTGGTCGAATCCAACAGCACGCGCGTCACTGCGCCGGTGCCTTTGTTGGTGTCGAGCACGCGCACCTTGAAGTCGGTGAGGTGCACGTTGGCCAGCTGCGGGTAGCGCGGCCCGATTGCCTTGCGCAACGCTTCGTCGAGCGCGTTGACAGGCCCGTTGCCTTCGCCGCTGGCGATCAAGCGCTCGTCGCCGACCCACATCTTGACGGTGGCGTCGGTCTCGGCTTCGACCGCCAGGTCGTTCCACGTGCGAGCGTCGTCGCCCGATCGATGACTGACCACGACCTTGAACGACTCGACCCGGAAGTAGTCGTGCTGCCAGCCGGCCGCGCTGCGCATGAGCAATTCGAGCGACGCGTCGGCGGCTTCGAAGTGATAACCCTCGTGCTCGAGTCGCTTGAGCGTGTCGACTACGTCGCTCAGCACCTTGCCGTCGACATCGATGCCCAACTCGCGCGCCTTGAGCTCGAGCGTCGAGCGGCCCGACATCTCGCTGACCAAGAAGCGCGTGCCGTTGCCAACGACTTCGGGGTCGACGTGCTCGTAGGCATCCTTGCGCCGCGAGATGGCACTGGTGTGCAAGCCCGCCTTGTGCGCGAACGACGACGAGCCGACGTAGGGCTGCTGCGGGTTGACGGTGAAGTTGACGAGCTCGGCCACGTGATGCGCCACCGATGTGAGGCGGCCGATGCGTCCTGGCGGCAGCGTCTCGTAGCCCATCTTCAACGTGAGGTTGGGGATGATCGACACGAGGTTGCAGTTGCCGACTCGTTCGCCGTAACCGTTGATGGTGCCCTGCACGTGCACCGCACCGGCGCGCACACCGGCCAACGCGTTGGCGACGCCGCAATCGGTGTCGTTGTGCAGGTGCAGACCCACCGGAGTATCGACGTAATCGACGACCGCGCCGACGATGCGTTCGACGTCGAAGGGCAATGATCCACCGTTGGTGTCGCACAGCACCAGGCAGTCGGCACCAGCTTGCGCCGCGGCCTCGAGGACACGCAGCGAGAATTCGGGATTGTGGCGATAGCCGTCGAAGAAGTGCTCCGCGTCGAAGAACACGCGCAGCCCGTGGCTCTTGAGGAAGGCAATCGAGTCCGCGACCATCGCCACGCCTTCGGCGAGATCGGTGCGCAACGCTTCGGTCACGTGGTAGTCCCACGCTTTGCCCACGATGCACACCGTCGATGTGCCGGCCTCGATGAGATTGCGCAGCGTCGCATCGTCATCGACTTTGCCCTTGACGCGCCGTGTCGATCCGAACGCGACCAGAGTCGACGTGTCGAGCTTCAACTCACTGCGGGCCCGTCGGAAGAACTCTTCGTCCTTCGGGTTGGCGCCGGGCCAGCCACCTTCGATGTAGTCGACGCCCAGATAGTCGAGTTGCTCGGCGATGCGCAGCTTGTCGTCGAC
>JBDTLT010000178.1:0-11600 GCA_039934635.1 Acidimicrobiales bacterium | reverse complement strand
GCTTTTCCCGTGATCTCCAACGCCAACTTGGTCCTCGCCAACTCCGCCTCGAGCCGCTCGTTGCGACGTCGCAGCCGCTCCAGTTCGACCTGCTCGGCGCTGCGCTTCGCCGGACGCGCCTTCGGCTCCAACGCATCGAACCCCGCCGCGTCACGCGCCTTGCGCCACTCCGCGATATGCGAGCTATACAAACCCTCACGACGCACCAACGCCCCCCGCTCACCGCTGTGCACGGGCAGCGCGTCGTACTCGGCGAGGACCCTCGCCTTGTACTCCGCAGTGAAACTCCGTCGGCGTGCCCGCGCCGCAGGATCCGATTCGTCCACACCACCATTCTGGGCGCGCGCGTTCAAAGATGCTGAAGTCATGGTCAGCGTTCTACGTGTTCCGATCTCGCCCTGTAGGGATGATTCGCAACTACAGGTGTCTCACATCACCCTGACAGACAGGGCAGTGGTTCATCGTGAAGCGGTAGCGGTCAGTCATCGCCATCCAACGGCGACTTGTCCCAGTGTTGGTCGAACGCCAGCTGCTTGCGGAACGGGCTCCGCGAGTCGCCCTCCACGGTTGGCCGCCATGACACAACAGTCGCGCCGTTCATGAGGAGGTTGTACCGCTTCGCGAGTTTGCCCAACTGGTCGATTGAGTTCTCAAACTCGGGGTACGTGACTGACGATCGCTCTCCGAACTGCAGGTGCTCTACGTTGCTGTGTGCGTAGGCGACTACCTTCTCGCTCGCGTCATCGAGCCGCCCCATGTCCTGATGAAAACAACTTCTGGTTGAGCTTCGGACTTTTCGGGCCCTTCGCGAACTTGTTGAAGAAAGACGCGGTTCCCACGAGCACCGAGCCCTTCTTCGAGTGATAGCCGCCGATCTGCACCCTGTCTTGAATTTGGTAGATCGTCTTCAGAAAACGACCACGAAATACAGGCTCGAGCATGGGCCACTCGGTTGTGATTCGTTCGAGCTGTAGCCGCCATGCCGTTTCAGAGTCGAATAGGTCGACCCTTCGGTCGAGTTCGCGATCAGCTCCAGATCAGGATGTGCCTTGTCGATGACGCGAATCCGGATGCCGTTGGATCGTCGCTCGACGATGTAGCTGCCGTCGGGTAGCGGGTAGCTTCCTCTTGATCTCGTGTTGTTGCGTTGTTCTTCGCTTGCGTGGGGTCGAACTGGAGAGACTCGTGGCGCGTGCACGCGCGGACGCACTCGATATGAACTCGCTTGACGAGCATGAGCGAGTGGTTCATCCGATTGAGACCAATGGCTCGCGAAAACGAGCCCCTCAGACGCTTGACGCTGCGACCGTAGCCGTGTGACGATGCCGCTGACCAGCACACCGCCGACGTGGCAAGGCTGTCGGCTCTGGTCAAATGAGCGTGCGAGCGCGCAAGGGGGTCTCATGACTAGTTCGGGACAACGTGAAGGTTTCCCTAACGAGCACCCGCGAAGGAAGCGGAGCTCCACAGGACGCGCCCGGCGATTGGTGCTCGGGCTTACTCTTGTAGTTGCCGGCAGCGTGGTTGCCGGTGGTGTTCAATATGCGAGCTCTACAGGCGGTGGCACTCATCGTGGCGGGCCAGGCCGTAACGCTGAAACCCAACCTCGGACGCCCGCCATCGTCTTAACGCAAGATCAGAAGGAGTTGGCGTGGCGAGATGCGACTGCGGCGGACTGGACAGCGCCAATCTTCGCTAGAGCGACCGATCGCGCGGGTTTCACGCCGATTTCAAACGGCTCCGAGTTGCGCGGCGTGGCGGTAACCGTGTTCTTCGCCGGGCCGGTTGAGCTGCCGGCCGGGCTGCCAACGCTTGCCGGCGGGGCTGAGCAGGGCAAGTCTCGTGACGTGAGCGAAGCGGTGATCACGCGAACGAGCCCACTTGTCGCTTCAGCGGCGATCGTCTTTGTCGTTGACGGGGGTGCGCGCTATATGACGACTATTCCCGACCAGCTTCTGGATCAAATGCGCGCCATTCAGTCGGAGAAGTGGACACAGCGATGAGTGCAAGTCTTTCAATTCGCAAACTTGGCGTACTTGTTCTCGTAGTTGCGGTGCTAATGCCAGTGTTATCGCTTCAAGTCGATACTGCATCTGCGGGCACGCCCTCGAACCTGCAGGTCTTGTACTACGGATGGAATGGAGACAATTGGTCGGACAACTATGACAGCTATCTAGGCATCTATTCCGGCAGTGACGACTACGACTGGCCGCTTACGATGTTCTTCTGGGGCAACGCGACTGAAAGCAAGGTGCGTAGCGAGTTAACGCCGACGTATCCAACGCATTACGGTCTGAAGTACCTCGAGCTCAGCGATAGATGGGGATACGGATGGTGGGTGGATGACGACGGAGGTAACAAGAACCCGAGTGGGACGTGCCCTACCAACATTCATGTTCGAATCTACGTAGATAGCGCTTACGGCTACAACTGGAGCCAAGAGGACGGCACCTTCGTTCTGGGGTCTACGCACTACGACGTGGAGGAAGGGTCGGGCTGCCCGGAGTGGTTCGGGTTAAGCGGCTCGGCCGAAGCGAACTTCGCCAACTATTTCGACTACACGCGGGGACTGATGACCTGGCGCAATCAGTGGGATTTCAGCAACTACGAGTCTCCCCATTGGGACGCCACACAAGCGGGTCATTTCTGGAGCAACGACGGCTACGCTACTGCTGTATACATTCCGTAGCGTTCGGGACAATGTCGGCGAACGATGAGTTGGAAACGGCTTCGTCTCAACACTCTCATCTGCCTGCCGCTGATGGTGAGTGCGCTCGCCTGTGTGTCCGTACCCGTATCGGCGCAGCCCCCGGCGGCTCGACGCCTTTGGGAACCTCCATCCGCCATTGACATACACGAGCCGTCCCGCCGGACCCCGCTCAGCAGCTTTGACCTTACCGAGCAGGAACAGGCCCAACTCGCGACAGATCAACGCTGGATCCACGTGCGGCTTAAAGCGCGCGTTACTCTGTCACAGACGTTCACTAACGGTACGGTGACACTTGAGCTTCAGACGAACGGCGCTACAGCCGTGGTCGCTGAGTTCTTCGCAGATCCGTCGAGTTCCGAGATTCGGTGGTCCAGCTTCGGGTACGCCAGCCCTCCAATCCGCGGAGTTGCGAACAGCAGAACTGTGGAACTGGACGTAAGCAACGTTGCGCCGCGTCGAGGTTCGACAGTCGGCCCGAACCCAGTCGAACTCGCAGTCGTCGGAACGGAAGCCACGGCCAAGGCGGATCTGGTCTCGATTTTGCCAGGAACGCTGATTGAGGCAAACGACATCGGTCTTCAGGCAATACGCTTCGAACTAAAGAGCAAACAACCAACGTTTGAGGTGGGCAAGACGACCAGGCTTTCGCTCGAAGTCTCGCCAATAGCTCCCTATCAGCCCACCAATGTAAAGCTTGAAGTCGATAAATCAGACAGTCTTGAAGCGGCACTTTCTATCGAGGAGCTCGCAGACATCTCAACTCCGCGACTGGTCACCCTCAGTATCACTCCCCGTGCGAGCGGAAAGTTCGTGCTCGGCGTCCGGGCGGACGGCAGTGCGCGTAATCAGCGTGCATCGTTCGTTCTCGAGGGGACGGCTGCAGAGCGTCCTGGCTCGGACCAGACGTCCGCAATTGTGCGCGTCGTAGGCGTTGGAATAGCCGGCGTTGGTCTACTTCTTCTTGTGCCCAGATCACGTCGCCGCGCCAAGGCGGCGTAGCGTTGAAGCCAAGCCTTGAGCTCGCGCGATGGGACGGATTGTGGGTCGTCGAAGCCCGTGTTGGCTGACTTCCACTTTCGACAATGAAAAGAGGCCGCGCACATTGACTGAGAGGTCGGTCCACACAATTCGGCAGATCGCGGCGCCAGTTACATGGCTCGCGGGACTCGCATTTCTCGTCGTTGCGCAGCCACCCCTATGGCTTGGAATCCGGGGTAGCACTGAATCCAGTTGCGGCACGCTGTTCGACAACAAGTGGCGCGACAACGTCATCTGTCACGATCGAATGGTGGCATGGCTCATCCGTGACCTCGCCATTTTCGCCCTTGCGCTCGGAGCCGCGTGCATTTGGTACGTCGCAAGGCGCAAGGATCGCTATCGGCCGCCCTGGCAGTTGTAGTCCCGAGGTTCCGCCAAATGACCTCTTGCCCGCGTCGGCACTCATCGGCAACGATCAAGTGCCATTGCACCTATCGCCGGCTGCGCGGGACTCACATTTCTATGCCCATATCGATCTCACGGTCTCGCGCGCGTGTTGGCGTGAGTTGGTGGATGCTGTGCTCGAGTTCGCGGTATCGGTCGGCACGGGTCATATCGCCGTAGCCCGGGCGCGGGCCGAGCGCGTTGCCAGACTCGATACCGTACGCGACGCGGTACTGCTCGATCCCGCCGACGGTCGCACGCCACAGCTTCTCGTTGCCGTCGCGTCGAAGTCCCCGCACATACGCCGGTGGGTCGCGTTCCACACGATCAATGCGTAGCGATGCGTCGGTGTTGAGCGTCGAGCGGATCTCACGGGTGCGGTCGATGAGTCCCGGCCGAACCGCGTCGCGGTGCGCAACCGCGCGGTCGCGGACGCCGGTCAGATCAGAGATTTCGGCGCGCAGGGTCGTTGCGCTTGTCTCGTATTCGGTCGCCAATCCGGCGGCGCGGTCGATGTCGCCATGCAGTGTGTCGATGGTGTCGCGGTTGCGGAACCGTGACCATGCAGTGTCAAAACCGTCGAGGCGTTGCTGCGCGTCGTCGACCCGGGCGCGTGCACCGTCGAGGCGCTTCAGCGTGTCGGTCAGATCGCCGGACTTCGTGGAGAGCCCGCGTTCGACGCCATCGACCGACTGCTCGAGGACGGAGCGCTGCCGGCCGATCGCACGTTGTTCATCCCACAGGTCGCGCAGCGCCCGCGGCGACAACAACGCCTCGCGTTGAGGAAGTCGTTGAGGTTGTTCGCGCAGCACATCAAGGGCGGGGCGGTCGATCCACTCACGACCCAACGCCACAGCCAGCAGATCACGGGCAGACTGGCCGGGCTCGACGGCGACATATGCGACGTTCGCGTCGCGACCACGAGTCATCGGGACGTAGATCCCACGCGCATCGACCGGGCCGTCGATCAACGTCAACGAGCGGTCGACAGTGCGACCCTGAGCTGCGTGCGCGGTCTGCGCATACCCCAGCTCGACATCGCGGGCGACGTACTCAGTGGAAAGTCGTACGCGTCCGAGCGACCCGGACACGGTGACGGAGTGGTCGCGGTGCAACTTCTCGATGATCCAGCGGTCGCGGTTGTGGACCGGATGGCCGCGGTCGGTGGTCAGGTCGCGGTCGTTGCGGCGGGTCACGATCTCGTCGCCGACATGCAGCCGATACCCACCCGCCTCAACAGCCCGCTTCGTCTGGATCTCACAGCTGCGAAGTCGCACGTCTTGGGCGGCGCGGTTGAGGGCGAGGACGGCGTCGTTGGTGGGCGCGGTCATCAACACGTCCTCACCACGTTGCCGAGCGCGATGCCATGCCGCCACCATCCGCTCCTGCAGCTCCTCAGCTGGCCCCTCCAGGATCCGGCGATGATTGGCGTAGAGGTCGAAGACGTCGAGATCCCCACGCCGCAATCGAAGAGATGCGTCGCGTTCCCACTCATTGGTGAAGCGGTGCACACGGCCGAGCTCGATCGCACCGTGCTCCTCCACAAGGAAGTCGAACATGCCGCCGCGACCGACGGCGGAGAACTGCAACGGATCCCCCACAAGTACGACGCGCCAGTGTCGGACGTCGGCCAGCGTGGCAAGTTGCGCCAGCTTGGGAGTGGACATCATGCCGGCCTCGTCCACAATCACCGTCGTCCCGACCGGCAGGTCGAATCGCGGCCGGGGTCCCCCGACGCGCTGGTGCTCGACCAACAGCTTGTCCACCGTGTCCGCCCCAAGGCCCGTCTCGTCAGCGAGCACCTGCGCCGCGGCCGCCGACGGAGCGACACCAAAGACCGTGCGACGCTCGTAGCGGAGCTGCGCCACCGCCGGTTTGAGCGCGGTGGTCTTGCCGGTCCCCGCGGGGCCAACGGCCAACACCAACGGCGCGTCACCGGCGACCGCCGCCGCGAGCTCCAGCTGCGCGTGATCCAGCTCGGTCAGCACCGGCGCCAACAACACCGGCTTGTCGGTGACGGGCAAGCTGAGACGTTGTTGCGCCCACGCCGCGATGTGGTGTTCCTCCGCGAGGATCACCGGCGTCGTCAACACCCGAGCGATCACCGACTCGGTGATCGGCCGCCCATCACGCCGCAGTGCCACACCGTCGACGATGGCCGGTGACAGATCGACCAGTAGGTCACGCGTGATCGCCTCGGTGAGCGTCTCGAGCTGTCCGACGAGCTCCGCCGCCGGCATCGCGAGATCCCCGTCGAGATTGGCGGCCAACTCACGCAGCAGCTCCGCCGGGCGCCACGTCGACTGCTTGTCCCCCAACGCCACCAAAGCCCGCTCCGCCGTATCCTGCACGTCGAGCTGGTGATGTGGGGCTCGTTGCTGGCCGAGCACCTCACGCACCAACTCAGTCGGCTCCGCACCAGCGGACCGTGAGATGGCCGCCCACTCCTCACGCGCCAGCCGCGCCGGCTTCGCGTCCGGTTTACTCGGACGCGAATCCACCACCGCCTCCCGCTCCAGGCGCCAACGCTCCCGCGGGGTCGGCACACGCCCCAACGACTCGCTGAAACGGGCCAGCTTCACCTTAAGGCGCTCCTCGACATCGAGGCTGCGCAACGAAAACTCCGCCCGCAACCCGACCGGTACATGAGCCAGCTCCGAGATCCCATGTACCGGCGGGTTCCACACGACCCCGAGACGCTGCGTCAACTCACTCTCGAGCCCCGCGTGATACACCGCGGACACCGTCCGCTGATCGAACTTCAAATACCGGGCGTCGAGCGCCAAGAACCGCCCGTCCGGTGCGAGCACACGATTCGCGATCACCGCATGCGTATGTAGCTGCGGATCGCCCGACCGCGACGTGTGCTGGCGGAACAACGCCGCCGTGATCCCCTCCGCGTCGACCACACAGATCTGCCCGTCAATTTGCATCCGGGTCGTGGCGTGGCGTTCGATCCAACCCATCGCCGCGGCCACCGCCGCGTCATGCGCCGCCAACACCTCGACACGCGTCGTCTCGTCGGCCAGTCCCCACAATACGGACACCGACTTCGGCGCAGAAAACGTCACATCGAACGCGCGGACCGACTCCTCACCATGACGGCGACCCAACACAAAGCTCCCCGTCGGATCCAACCCCCCGATCACATTGACGAACGCCGCGTCATCAACAACACCAGCCAGGCCGAGCGACATCGCCGCGTCGCCGAACCACACACCACGAGGTTCGCCGGCATCGAGGTAATACGACGGCAACTGCTCCGTGTAATACACACCCGCATTCAGCCCCTTGAGCGTTGTCACACGCGCCGTCACCGACGCACCCCCGACCTCACGCAGCAACCGCTGCACCCGTCTGTAATTGACATCGAGCGAAGCGAGCACGAGTACGCAGAAGACGCGGATGCGAGAGAAGGGCGTGATACGCGCATGAAGGACATGCGTGCACGATGACGCGAACACAAGACGTTGTGAAGATCGATCCGAAACAAAGGGACACGCATGAGCGTCAGAAATATTCGGACGAACTCCCCTGGGACACCACCGTCCGAATTACTCGGACAGCCTCATCCGTGTCGGTGCGCAAGTCGAGAACAGCACTCACGGTGCGCTGCGTACACGTATCGCCCGGGTGGACCGACGACGCTTGGGTCAGGCTGCGACGCCGGCTTTGCGCACGTGCTCGACAGGTAGCGTGACGGTGGTGCGTTCGTCGACGACGTAACTGCTCAGTTCTGGCGTGAGCTCCACCACCACCTGGATACGAGGCGCATTGCCGTAGAGCTCCGCGACCGTGCCCCGAACCTCGTCAATGCCCCACGGAATGATGACCGTGTCACCGACATCGAACTTGATCGCCATCGCCTCGCTCCTCACCATGGCCGACCGATCGCTAGCAAAGCGGCGAGCTGGTCGGCTACGACTTGATCCATGGTACCTGCCAGCTATTTGAGGGCGCTCCGGTACTGCTGATAGGCCTTCTTTGTCGACTTGATGCGGCCCTGCGCTTCGATGGCAGCGATGCTCGCCTCATCGCCGTGGCCGATCGCGTTTCGGAAGTCGACCAGGACGTCGAGCTGCTCGAGACGACTCTCGGTCGCGGCGCCGCGGCCCTCAAGATCATCGATGAAGCTGAAGCCAAGCCGGCCGAAATCGCTACCCAGTGTGCTGCGCCTTGGATTCTGGGCATCGAGTTTGCGCCCTTGTGTGAGCAGCGTTCGTAGGACCGCGGCCTGGCCCGGACGGGCGGCCGCGACATGAACCGCCACCGCCTCGTCGTGTAGGTCGCGGCAGAAGCTTTGGAACTGCGCGACGAGCGCGACGAGCAGACTCCGATTCAGTTGCTCGGTGCCCCAACGCCGTCCTCGGCCACCTCCTGTCGCCTGCGCATGCACGCCTTCGAGCTCGGCAAGACGAGCCAAACCAACGACCCGCCATCGATCCAGAGCGTGAGATGCCACGTCGACAGTTTCGCAAAGGTCGCCCGGCGCGGGGCGGACCCACCACAGGTGTACTCGCTGCGATCGGCTACTCGAGCCAAGAGAGTTGGTCCGCAGCGTCAGCAAGCGCTCGACGTGTCCGACCTCGGCCGCTTCATCGGCGAGCAATGGAATCGTGATCAATCGGGACGGAATGTGGACAGCGAAGGCCGTCGCTCCGCCCGATCCTCCCCGCCGCACAGACGTGATCGTCTTGTTCGCGCGAAGTCGCACCAACGCCTGAGTAACCGTGTCCTTGTTGAGCCCGAGCGCGTCCGCTATCTCGCGCGTCGGTGCCCGCACGCGCAGTTCTCCATCAATGACAGTGGCGCGGACGACGAGCTCTTCAAGAACGAACCAGGCGGTTGCACCCAATGCCCGCCGAAGCACACGACAATCCTCAGACGCATCGACTATCAGTGCGGGCGGCGATGGGTCGATGGCATCGCGTGGATGGCTCAACTCGGTCAGCGGGACCCGCCGTTCATTTCTCGTTGGGATACCGGAGGTGGCACATCGCGATCGTCGCCCTGGAAGAGTTCGAGGGGCGCGCGACGCTCAGTCGCAAGCTCCGCAGGCGTTGGCGGAGTGAAGCCCAGCAGCTCCTCCAACGTCGTTCGCGTGATAAGGACCTTGCGCCCCAAACGCAGCGACGACACCTCGCCTCGCTGCACCAACTCGTACATCGTTGATCGACCGACACCCAACAAGCGGGCCGCTTCGATCACCGTGTAGAGCCCTCGAACATTGCTGCCATTCATGTTGACCCTTTCGTCATGCCCTTCTTGTGGCCCCTGAAGTCGCCCGGATGCGACATATCCATTTGGGAAAAGCGCAACGGGCCGGCCGGACGCGACATCGAACCGGCGCAATCGGACGCCGGCGCACCGACCAGCACGAATCATCACGACGGCTCGGCCCCTGGGCACTGATCCCAAAGCGAGGTGAGTCGGCCGGTAGCCTCCGACCCACGCCGAGCCCCGCACGTTTCGGCGCTGCACGCGAGATCGAGGTGGAGAATGAGTCCTGCGACAAGTCGGGCACGGGCACCGCAACCGAAGAAGGACGGTCGCGGCAAATGGCGGTTCGTGTTCGACTCGCAGCACCCGAACGCAGACGGATCGCGTCGTCAGATTCGTCGTGGTGGATTCGCGACCGAACGAGCGGCGAGGGCCGCGCTCAAAGCGGAGCTCGAACGCGACGCAGCATTGTTGGTACGCGACGACCGACTCACGGTGGCTTCGGTGCTCGACCAGTTCATCCTGTCGAAGCGCGTTGCGGGCAAGGCACCGGCCACGATCGCGCAATACGAGTGGGCCGCGACACATGCGACAAAGCGGCTCGGTTCGCTTTCCGCCGACGAACTGACGCATATCCATCTCGACAAGCTGTATGCCGAGTTGCTCAAGCCCCGCTCTGCGCGTTCTGTCGCCATTGTCGCGAAGACGGTGAAGGCCGCCTATGCGCTCGCAGTTGATCGGGGACAGGTGATGCGCAACCCGGCGCGACTCGCGACTCCGATCGCCGCAGCTGCGAACGTGCGGCCGTACTGGTCACCCCAGCAGGTGGGTCAGTTCCTCACGTACGTCGAGCGCCGCGCGGCGAGCGGTCGCAATCAGTACCGGTTGCCGCTCGGGCTTGTGGAGTTGATGGCTGACACCGGCGCGCGCCGCGGTGAGCTACTCGGACTCCGCTGGGAGTCGGTCAAACTAGACGCCAGCACGATCTCGATCACTCAGCAGCTCGTCGGCGACACGCACTCGCAAGCGTTGTCGTTGCGTCCGACGAAACGACCACGGTCGAAGTCGACGATCGGTCTGCACCCTGCAACGGTCGACGCGCTGCGGGCCCGCAGACGACAACAGAACCAAGACCGTTTGTTGATGGGCAGCGACTGGCCGCAGGACGACGTCGCCCGGGATCTCGTGTTCACTTGGGCCAACGGGCAACCGATTCACCCCAAGGTGCTCACACGGACGATCGCCCGGCTCTCCGTCGACGCTGGTTTACCGAGACTCACGGCGCATGGACTACGCCATTCGTTCGCGACGGCGGCGTTGTCGGCTCGAGTACCAGTGGAAGTTGTGGCGGCACGACTCGGGAACACCACGCGCGTCGTGCAAGAGGTCTACCAACACGTGATCCCGGCCGATGATCAGCACGCCGCGCAGACCGTTGGAGACCTCTATCGCAACGCGAATTGACGCGCCGAGGACCACTGTGCGTGGTCGCGCGGCGGATCACGACCAGTCGCACGCGCGTTCGAAAAAACGCCCCGAGCCGGCGGCGAATGCGTCATCTCGCGGGCCGTTTTCAAAAGCTCTTGTGACACCACTGTGACACGGAGACCCCTATCATCACCTTAATCGGTGGTGATTCAAGTCTCTGACCCGCTAGTTCATGGTCGGGCTGACAGGATTTGAACCTGCGGCCCCTTGACCCCCAGTCAAGTGCGCTACCAAACTGCGCCACAGCCCGTACGGGCAGAGACTCTACTCGGCGCTTCGACCAGATCGAAGCCGAATCACGTGGGTACGTCGAACCCGGGCGCGAGGCCGCCGGTCAGGTAGGACTGTTCCTCGACTTTCTTCACGATGCGCCAGCCGTCGGCCGTGCGCCGGCACGTGTCGTTGTAGAACCCTCCGACGACGAAGGTGTGCAGCCCGGCCTGGGCCTTGGCATCGGCGGTGAAGTTGCCGGCGGCATCGGTGGGCATGCCCATCGGGTTGTAGAAGATCGAGCGGCATTCGGCCGTGTCACCGTCGATGGTGATGCGCGACTTGCCGATCATGTGCTGGGTCATCGGGAAGATCGCGAGCGCCCGCTGCAACCACGCCTTGATCTCGGGATAGGGCCCCGCCGGCGGCCCGCCCGACGACGAGTAGTCGAGGATGGCGTCCGCGGCGAACACCGTGTCGAGCTTGTCCCAGTCCTTGGCGTCGATACACGACGTGTAGCGCTCGAGGAGATCTTCGACCTCGATCCGAT
>JBDTLT010000177.1:0-11733 GCA_039934635.1 Acidimicrobiales bacterium | reverse complement strand
TGCACCCACTAAGGGTCGCCACGAGAAGGGCGACGGCACACCAATGACGAGTTAACCGCGACATGTCAACACTCTAAAAGCGGTCCGCGATCGCGCAAACCGATGGGCGCCACCGGCGCGGTGGTCTGCGCCCGGTTTCGAACGCTCGTCGCCGAGTGTCGACTCGCTCATCGCCCGCCGAAATCCAAGTGCCCGTCTCGTGGACAGCGTCCCGTGGAGACCGACGGTGGCGGTGAGTTCTTCATCTACAACGTGACGCGTGTGATCGATTGCGTCGACCACACGCAGTCGTCTTTGCACCGCCTCGATAGCGGTGTCGTGTTTGGTGCAGAACTGTTGGCGTTCGATGAGGCCAAGATTCCGCTCGATTCATGTTGCTTCCGCATTCCTGAGCACCTCACGCCGACCTTCTTCATGCTTGGTATCGTCGCCGACCGAGTCTTGGCGCTTGACCTGCGCGGGCTGGCTCCGCGCGAAGTTTGGGACACGGAGACGGGACCTCGACGTCGTGCCTAATTTGATCTCACTGTGTCAAAGTCCGGTCGACGCCCCTTCGATGCTTTGAGCAACCAGGAAGCCGCTTCGTCTTTGGACTCGGTGCGTTGCGTGTTCGTGGCTGGCAGGCGTCCTTTGCTAATCCGCGGTTCTATGGAACAGCGCTTATTACTGGCATCTCCGTTGTGCAGAGACGACGTGCGACAGTCGCCACCGGCAGCGTCGACCAGCCGCCGCTCCGGGCAAAGAGCTTCGACTCGACTTCGTTGATCGCCACAGCAAAGGCCTGCCGATCTGCGTCGCCGAGGTCCGATAGGTCGATGCGCCGCAGGTCGGCCACGAACGAAGTTCTGTCGAATTCGCTGTCCCGCACCTGCGTTACCGCTCGTTCCAACACACTCGAGGTCGAATTGCAGAAGTCGGCGTCCGATCCCGAGCCTGAGCAACCGGGGCCCAGTAAGAGCAGAACAGCGAACACACACGAGGCAACCCTCGGTCGGTGACGATGCTTAGTCACGGGAAAAGTATGTCAGTTCCCTGAGCGGCTTCCGTGTCGACTCGGTTGTGTCACTCAGCGCCGACGTATGTAGTCCTCTGGTGTGTCACCGTACTCCTCAGACCGTGGCGTTCGTTGTGGTGCTTCAAGTGGTCGAGGCCGATCATCAGCCCGGCGAGTGGCGCGCCGGTTGGGGGTCAGCAGCGGACCAGAGATGACCGAGCGCGAGTTGTGGCAACAGGCTGAGACCCGAGGCGTGAGTAGATCACGTCGTCCAGAACCGTCGGTTACGACGGACCGTTTCGCCCCAGTTCGCGCGAATCTCGGCCCTCGATGTCGCCTCGGCGAGATCGGGGGCCCACCAATCGCCCGAGATCATCTCTTCGTCGGGCATCGGTACGTGCTTTCGCAACGTGTCGACGACGTCGCGCGCGGAGCGGAAACGTCGGCCGTCGGCGATGAGCCAGTCACGCGGCGGATGATCCCCAACCGACCAACGGGTCCAGCGTGCAATGTCGCCTTCTGTCGGGGTAGTGCCTCGGCCCGGTCGACAGGAGACGATGAATTCGCCGAGGTCGTTGAGCGGGTGCGGCTCGTCGGGCTCGTTGTGCCAATAGACCGACGCGCACGTCACGAAACCATCGCTGTGCGAATTCACACCGACGACGACCGGGACCTCGCAGCAACCGAACGAGAACTCCCACACGTACTGCACCGCGTCGCCGGCGAGGAAGACGCCTCTACACCGGCGGCACTGACACGCCCATGGCTCAGCATTCGACATGACGAGGATCATGCAGGCCGGGTGAGACACCTATCAGGAAGCGAGCTTCTCGCAACCGCCGCATGCGCCTCAGTTTGGGCCAGCGTCAGCGCTTCGTTTCGCGCCGGCGCTTCGATGGTGGTGAGGGGGCCTTGGAGCATGACTGTCAACCTCAACCGCAGTCGAACGCGCGCTGAGCTGAGATCATGTCGCTACGTCACGACGATCTGACCCCAGAGGAATCCGCCTATCAGCAGGGGCTCGATCGATTCTGGGCACGAAGCGGGACACAAAGTCCGCTACTTCACCGCCGGCGTCGTATCCGAGGCGGTGACTGTCACAGGAGTTTGAGTAACGCTCGGTCGAGGAGGTCGCGCTCGCGGTCCGTCAGAGGATCGAGGAGTTGGTCGATGACGGCGGTGTGCACAGTGAGCGCCGCGGCGAGGGTGGTCCAGCCGTGGTCGGTCAGGCGGGCCAGTGTGGCTCTGCGGTCGGTGGGAGATTTGGCGCGCGCGATGTAGCCGGCGTCGACGATGCTGTCGAGGAAGCGGGTGACGCCGCCGCTGGTGAGCGCGAGGCGGCGGCCGAGATCGGTCATGGTGAGTTGCTGGTCGGGGGCGCTGGCGATCCGTTCGAGGACTTCGAACCACGCATGGGGGATACCGACGGACTCTTGCAGGGCGGCGTCGAGGGCGCGTTCGAGCTTCGTGAAGACTTCCAGGAGGTGCCCGAACCGCCGGACGCGTTCGTCGAACACCGCGGCGGCCATGGCGGGGGAGAGGCCGGATTGGTCGACGTCGGTCACGGGAGCCATCGTAGGAGCACCGGTCATGAGGCGGCCGATGCCGATGGGGTCATCGCGGCGGCAACGAGTTGGGTGTCGGTGAATTGCTCAAAGGCGACGACCAGGCCGTCGGCAACGCGCCACACGTGGGCGAACCGGCAGCGCATGGCCTTGCCTGTCGGGGGATACATGCCGGCGTACCAGCCCGTGGCGATGATCGTGTCGCCGGCGTCGTAGAGGGAGTCGAGCGTGGCCGAGTAATCACGCCATTCGCGGCCGAGACGCTCGAAGACGCCGCGGCGGATCGCGTCGGGCCCGACGTAGGTGCCGCCGAGCGGGAAGCCTTCCATCTCGGTCCAGGCGACATCAGCTGCGAGCGGGGCGAGCATGCCGGGCAGGTCGCGGCGCGTGTTGGCGTCGTAGTGGGACTTGACGAGCTCGAACGGGCTGAGAGTCATGTGGTCGCTCCTGTTGCGAGGGCCGTGGTGAGGGCGTTGTCGAGCTGATCGTGGTCGGGCAGGCCTTGGGAGAGGACGCGAGCGTGGTCATCTTGGAGCAACAGCACAGTGGGGTAGGCCTCGACGCCGAGAGCTCTCGCGTAGCTGAACTCCGCGGTCGTCAACGCCTCGGGGTCGGCGTTGGCCATGGCGACACGCAACGCGGCGACGGAGAGACCGGCGTGGGTGGCGACGGCTTCGTAGACGCCGGGTTGGTCGAGATCGGCGCCCTCGACGTAATGGCGGCGTTGCAGGTCATGGGCCAACGGGACGGCTTGGTCGGCGGCGAGGGAGCGCAACACGGCGAAACGCCAGGCCGGCCCGGTGGAATCGAGCAGGTAGGAGCCCTCCGACCGCATTGCTTCGTAGCCTTCGCCGAACACTGCGCCGCTCAGTTCGGAGATCCGCCTGTTCGCGGTAGGGATGTAGGTGATGTTCCCGATGGGTTGGACGCGATCGCCGACGAAGAGACCGCCGCTCACGACGTCGAAGGCGACACGATCTCGGTGGGACTCCCAGATCGCTTCGAGGGTCGGCCACGCGGCGTAGCTCCACCCGCAGAGCGCGTCGAACACGATCACCAAGCGGGCCTCAGCGGTGGAGTTCACCATGTCATCTCGCCCTTCGCGACCTTGGCGCCGAGTTGCAGGGCGATCGGTAGGCCGAAGTCGGGGAATCGGGCCGTCATCGTCTCGATGAGCTCGGCGCTGTCGGTCGAGTCGGCGACGGCTTGCTCGAAGACTTGCAGGTATTCTCGAGATCCGGCGACGCCGCTCAGGTCCTGCGCGAAGCCGGGCGCCGCATGACCAGGTACGACGATCGACGGGTGAAGCGCGGCGAGCGCTTCGAGCGTTCGACCCCACGCGGTGCGGGCCTCGGGGGTGGCGGTGTCGGCCGTGAAGAGATGCAGACCGCCGTAGACCACGACCCCGCCGACCACGGCCGCGAGGTCAGGGATCCACACGAAGGACCGATCCGGGGTCGCACTGTCGAGACCGACGATCTCCAGGCGGTGACCCTCGAGATCGAGATGGTCACCGTCGAGCACGTTCGGCAACAGCACGTTGGTCGGACCGTTGGCCCCGAGCTGCGGTCCCCATGTCGCCAGCTTGGCCGCGGCGCTGTGGGCGATGTGCTCGACAGTGGGGCCGCTGGCGACGATCCGGGCATCGGGGAACGCCGCGCGGATCACGCCGAGCCCGAAGTAGTAGTCCGGGTCGCCGTGGCTGACGTACACCGACGTCAGCCGTTTGCCGGTGGCGAGGACAAGCGCGACGACCCGGTGGGCGTCGGCCAGCGTGAACTGAGCGTCGATCAGCACCGCCTCGGACTCACCGCTGACGATCACCGATGAAACGGGGAACGGACCGATCTCACCGTGATAGGTGGACAGTTGCAGAGTGGATGACATGCCAGCGCCTCCTGGGCGATAGAGGGACTCTCCGGAGATATCTGATTGAGTCACTATATGAGAGTGTCACATATATGTCTGACGATGTCAAGTAAATGGATCACCCGCGGGGTCGCGACCGGTCGCAAGGTGCGAGACCCAACCTGCCGTGGGAGGGGTCACGATTCAGATGAAGAAAACTCGCGTCGGGATCGTCGGCGCACCGGTTACGCAGGGCAGCAGCGGCTGGGGTGCTGATGACCACATACCAGCACTGCACGGAACGACGCGAGATCGCCCCGTTCGTCGGGCGTTCGAGGGGTGGGTGGTGTAGGCCTCGGCGTAGGCGTGGTCGATCTCGGTGGCGCGGTGCTCGGCGAGCAGTGCCGCCAGGGCGGCGTCGATAAGTAGACAATATGATCTACTGGGGCGTAGACTGACTCCATGAGCACGACAATCCGGGTGAGCGAGCGCACGCGCGATCGCTTTGCCGACTTGGCGAAATCGACGGGGCGGTCGATGACCGAGCTGGTTGACGAGGCGGCCGACGCGCTCGAGCGGCGACTCTTCTTCGAGCAGTTCCGAGCCCGCTACGCGGACCTCCGCCGTGACCCTGATTCGTGGGCGGAGATCGAAGCCGAGCGGGCAGGGGAGAGCTCGGCGCTCGCTGACGGCGCGAAGTGAGCGCGCGTCGGGGCGAGATCTGGCTCGTCGACTTTGGCGAACCGATTGGTCGGGAGCAAGCCGGTCGACGGCCCGCGGTGGTCGTTTCTGCCGATGCGCTCAACGAAAGTTCGGCCGGCGTTGTGATCGTGGTGCCGTGCACGACGACGCGTCGGGGATTGCCGTCCCATGTCGAGCTCGACACAGATACCTCCGGTCTCGAACAGTTCAGCTACGCAAAGTGTGAGGACGTGAAGTCCATCTCCGATCGAAGGCTCGTCGCCCGTCTCGGCCGCGTCAACGACGAAGCGCTGTTCGCCATGGCCAGATCGCTGCGGTTCCTGCTCGACTTCTGAGCCCGATCACAAGCGCGGGTCGGCGCACACGATCCACCGGATAGGGCATTGTCAGCTGGGTTTGTCTGAACGCGAGGCGTACCGGTCGCGTAGCTGCCTTCGGTCGATCTTTCCGAACGAGAAGCGCGGCATCGACGCTTCGACGAAGAGGCGACGCGGTTGTTTCATCCGAGGAAGTTGTGCGGCGACGAACTCGGTAATGCTCTGGATCGCCGTCGCGCTGTCCTCGTTGTCGCGCAACTCCACGACGGCGGTGATCTCCTGGCCCCACTCTGGATTGGGCGTGCCGAATACGACGGCATCGACGATCAGCGGGTGGCGCACGAGTACCGCTTCGATCTCGGCCGGGTAGATGTTGACTCCACCCGAGATGATCAGATCGAGGCGCCGGTCTGACATGTACAACCAGCCGTCCTCGTCGAGGTGGCCGAGATCGCCGACGGTGAACCAGTCGCCTCGTCGACTTGCTTCGGTCTTGTCGGGAGCGTTGTAGTACTCGATACCGAAGTGCGGGCGGTTGCGGTCTCGTCCGTAGATCGTGCCGATTGTGCCCGCAGGGCATTGCGCCCCGTCGTCGTCGAGGATCTTCAAGTCGACGCCCGTCCGAGCGCGTCCGACGGTGCCGGGGTGTTCCAACCAGTCACGTGACGTCACGTTGGTGAACGCCGCTTCGGTGGACCCGTAAGTTTCCCAGAAAACCGGACCCCACCAGTCGAGCATTGCTTTCTTGATCTCGACCGGACAGATGGCGGCCCCGTGCACAACCTGATCGGGTTGCAGTGAACTCACGTCGTAGCGCCGACGTGTTTCCTCGGGTAGCGCGAGCAATCGGTAGAACATCGTCGGCACCATGTTGCTGGCGGTGACACGGTGTCGTTCGATGAGCGCGAGGCATGTCTCGGCATCCCACTTGTCCATGTGCACGACAGTGCCGCCGAGATGCAACACCGTGGTCGCATTGCTGAGCGGACCGATGTGATGAAGCGGACCCTGTGCGAGGTAGACGGTTGCATCGGTCCAACCGTGTACGTGTTCGGGACGCAGACTGAATTCGAGACCGGCGGCCAATGGTCCGAGCATCGAACGCCGAAGCACGCCCTTCGGCCGCCCGGTGGTGCCCGACGTGTAGAAGAGCGGCGCGCCGGCGCGGCGTTCGACGGGGAGCTCGGCCGACGCCGTCGCGACGATCGCGTCGAGGTGGCGGAATTCGTCGATCGTGCCACCAACAGAAAACCGACGATGAGAAGGGAGCGAGGCGCCGTCGGCCGCATCGCGCGCCAGTTGTGCATAGCGCGCGTCGGCCACGAACATCAACGCTCCGGAATCGGTCAATACATACGCGAGGTCGTCGGCGCTCAGGTGATGGTTCAGCGGTACGAACAGGATGCCGGACTGCGCGCACGCGAGCGTTACGTCGTGAATTTCGCGTTGGTTGCCCATCAGGAAGGCCAACCGGTCACCTGGTCGCAGCCCCTCGGCCCTGAGCGCGTTCGAGAGTTGGTTGACCTGCGCGTAGAGCTCGCCAAAGGTCGTCGTCGAGCCAGCGGCATCGTGCACAGCGATCTTCGACGGATGCGCGACGGCGGCCGCCCAAAAGCCGACGTGCTCGTCGGGCCGACGCTCGCCGATTTCCTGTTCGACGCTTGCCACGTGATCGCCCCCGGGTCGCTCTAACACGACTATCATAATAGTGATAGCGATCTTGGACAGGGGAAGTGGCGAGTGAGCATCCAGGCGAGTCCCGTATCCGCGGCCCCGGTGCTCGATCGCATCGGGGACCGATTCGTCGACGCCGACAACCACTACTACGAGCCCGAGGACGCGTTCACGCGGCACCTGCCGTCGGGGGTTGCGGCGACAAGGCCATTCCGATGGATCACCGATGAGCGTGGCCGTCGCCGGTTGCTCGTCGCCGGCCAGCTCTACCGACGGATCGTCAACCCCACCTTCGATCCGGTTGCTCGGCCCGGTCATTTGCTCGAGCTCTACGCGTCGAACGGCGTGCTCGACTACAGCCGCACCGGCGAGTCGAACGAGCCGATCCGGCCCGAGTACCGCGATCGTGAGCAACGCATCGAGGTGATGGACCGCGACGACGTCGAGCAGATCTGGCTGTTCCCCACGCTCGCGATGAATGTTGAGCAGATGTTGCGCGATGACATTGCCCTGACGACCGCGGCGCTGCAGTCGTTCAACCGGTGGCTCGATGATGATTGGGGCTTCAATCATCGCGGTCGCATTCATGCGGTGCCGCTGTTCTCGCTCGCCGACGTCGATTGGGCCATCGCCGAGCTGGAATGGGCGCTGGCCCGCGGTGCCCGACTGCTTCACGTCCGTGCCTGCCCGGTACCGGGTGATCGACGCGGACGGTCGCTCGCAGATCCCGCGTTCGATGCGTTCTGGGCGCGGGCCAACGAGGCCGGTCTCACGATCGCGATCCACTCGGGCGACACCGGCATGTTCGAGCGGTCGGCCGAATGGGGCGATTTGGCGAACCCGCCGACACACCTGACAACTCGCTTTCAGCTGGTCTACCGCGATGGCCGTGAGATCTTCGAGGCTGTGGCCGATCTCATCCTCCACGGCTTGTTCGACCGCTTTCCGCGCCTGCGGGTCGTGAGCGTCGAGATGGGCGCATCGTGGTGCGCACCGCTGCTATCGAGCTTGCAAAAGGTGAGCAAGCGCCGCGAGTTCGGTCTATCGACGGGCGATCCCGTCGAGATATTTCGCCGCCACGTCTACGTTTCTCCTTATCCCGAGGAAGACCTCGAAGAAGTGGTGCAAGTCATGTCCGCCGGGCGCGTCGTCTTCGGCTCGGATTGGCCGCACCCCGAAGGTGTCGCACGACCGGCGGACTTCTTCGCGTCGACCGGGTCGCTGACCGACGACGAACTGCGTTGCATCGCTCGCAACAACACACTCGATCTCATGCGGCCTCCGACGTGGTGACGCAAGACGCGTTGTTGCGTCATCGATTGCGCCGTCGCTACGGCACTGCGGAGGCAATCGCGGACGAGCTTCGGGGCGAGATCCTCCGCGGTGAGATTGGTGAAGGGCTGCTGTTGCCAAAGCTCGACGAGCTCACCGAGCGGTTTCGGGCGGGCAAGGTCACGGTACGAGAAGCGCTGCGCATCCTCGAGACCGAAGGTCTGTTGACCGTGCAGCGGGGAAACATCGGTGGTGCGGTCGCGCACCTTCCGACATCGGGAAGTGTCGCCTACACGCTCAGCCTCGTATTCGAAGCCAGCGAGGTAACTGTCGAGGAAGTCGCAGGTTCGGTCGAACGTCTCGAACCGATCTGTGCCGAACTGTGCGCAGCGCGCGCCGATCGGGCACAAGCCGTATTGCCGTTGCTCGACGCCGCGCAGCAGCGTTTGGCCGACTGCATCGCCCGCGACGATCGCGACGGCGCGGCGCGAGCCGCGCGCGACTGGCATTCTGCGATCGTCGGTGAGTGCGGCAACCGGGCGACATCCATCGCGGTCGGCGCGATGCAAGCCATTTGGGTTTCCCACGTCGAATCCATCACCGAGCGCGCCGGTTCCGCGGGCGACCAAATGTCCGACGCCGCGTTGCGGCAAACGTTCAGCGAACACGCCGAGATCCGCCGGCTCATCGAAATCGGTGATGTCGAGTCGGTCGGCTCGAAGATGCGGGCACACATGACGGTCGCGCAACCGGGCGTCGCCATCGTGACCTATCCCGGAGACATCGACCGATCACGCATCCACGTCGAACGTACCCGGGCGCGGCTGGCGCGGTGATCCTGTGAGCGTCGACGATGCCATGCTCGCCTACCTCCAGACGGTCGCGGTGCCCGACATGGGCCCCACGCCGTTCCTCACCCCGCGACCACTTGCCGACGCACAGGTAGCGATCGTTACCACTGCCGGCCTGCAGGTGAGCGATCAAGAAGGCTTTGACTGGTTCGACTCATCGTTTCGAGTGCTGCCGGGCGACCGCCGCGACCTCGTGATGTCGCACCACAGCCAGAACTTCGATCGTGCCGGCGCGATCGCCGACCTCAACGTCGTGTATCCCGTCGACCGGCTGGCCGAACTCGTCACCGTCGGTCTCATCGGTTCCGTTGCGCCCACGCACATTTCGTTCATGGGGGCGCAGCGCGAACTCACGACGCTCATTCACGACTCGGGCCGCACCGCGGCCGCGCATCTGCGCGAGCAGGGCACCGACATCGCTATTCTCACTCCGGTTTGACCGCTGTGTCAGCGCACCGTGTGTGCGCTTGCTCACGTCCTCGAACGCGAAGGCATCGCGACGGTCACCCTCGTCACGCGGGCACGTCTCTTTCCCGAGCAGATGCGACCACCGCGGGCGCTCTACTGTGACTTTCCGCTCGGCCGGCCCTTGGGCAAACCGCGAGACGCCGCCTTCCAGCGCAAGGTGCTCGAGCACGCGCTCGCGTTGCTCGACTCGTGCGAGCCCGTGCTGGCTGACTTCCCTGAAGTCGTCGACGACGATGGCGGCGCACCTCTCGCTTGTGCTGTTCCGCCCCGCGTCGACGCGGGACTGTCGCCTGCGGTCGGCGAAGCTCGAGGCTTGCGCGCGGCATTCGACCGTGCGAGCGGCGGAGGAATCACTTCCGCGATCGATCCAGGTTTCGTCGAGGATTCGCTGGCTGCATTCGAACGCGTGCAAGCCGGTACGCCGTGGCGTGACGCGGGCTTCCCGGAGCGACCGCAGAGGTGCACGCTTGCGATCCGCGGCTACTACGAACAGGCGGCAGTCGCCCTGCAGCAGTCTTCTGGTGGCGCGCGGGCGGCGGAAGCGTGGTTCGTCGATCACACGATCGCCGGGGGCACGATCAAGTCGGCCCTCGCCGCGATGCGAGCAAGCGGCGAACCGGGCAACGAGTGGGGGATACTGCTATCGACATTGCAGGATCGATGACGCGAGAGATGACACGTGTACGTCGGTGACAGCGAACGCGAGAGCGAACTACGGGCAACCGCCCGCGCGTGGCTGGCCGCCCACCCTGCGCCGGCGACGAGCCCGCGCCTGCCCCTCGACGAGCGACTCGCTCTCGCGAGCCGTTGGCAACAACTGCTACACGACCACGGCTGGGCCGGGCTCGCTTGGCCCACCGAGTTCGGTGGGCGAGGAGGGACGCCGATCGAAGCCGCGATCTTCCAGCAAGAAGAAACGCAGGTTCTTGATTGGCGCTTGCTGAAGCGGCCACTCAATGTCGCTCTCAACATCGCGGCTCCGACGCTCATGGCATTCGGAACTCCCGAGCACCGCGGCACACATCTGCCCGCGATCTTGCGAGGCGAACAGTATTGGTGTCAGCTCTTCAGCGAACCGAGCGCGGGCTCTGACCTTTCGTCACTGCGAACAATGGCCACACGCGACGGTTCTCGGTTCGTCGTGAACGGGCAGAAGGTGTGGACGTCCTACGCGCACTACGCGCACTACGGCTTGCTGCTTGCGCGAACCGATCCCGACGCACCCAAACACCGCGGCTTGTCGTACTTCGTCATCGACATGCGCACCGCCGGCATCAGCATTCGACCGCTCCGGCAGATGAGCGGTGCCAGCGAGTTCAACGAAGTGTTCTTCGACGATGTGGTGATAGCTGACTCGTGCCTTCTCGGTGGCGAGAACGACGGTTGGACGGTCGCCCACGCGACGCTCGCGAATGAACGCCAATACCTCGGAGCGATGGCCTTCACCGAGCGCAAGTTCCCGATGTTGTTCGAGGCGGCGAGACGCGCCGCCTTCAGCGATGAGGCGGTCGCCCGTCAACGACTTGCAGCCTGTTATACGCGGGAGCAAGTGCTGAGATATCTCGGCTTTCGAGTGCAAACGGCGATCAGCAATGGCGATCCCATCGGGCCGACGGGTTCGGTCCTCAAGCTCGCGCAGGCGCAGCATGTGACGATCTGCGCGAACGACTTGTTGTCGTTCGCGGCTGGCGCTGGCCTAGCGGTGACCGGTGAGGACTGGGACCTGCTCGAGATTCGAGACGAGTTCCTCGTCAGCCCAGGGATGCGCATCGGCGGCGGTACCGACAACATTCAGAAACAGACCATCGCAGAACGAATCCTCGGCCTGCCCCGAGAACGCGATGACGAGCGAAGTCGACCTTGGCGCTCGGTCGAGCCGCAGCAGTGAGAATGTTCAGTTCCGCTTCGCCGGTCGTTCACCGCAGAGCAGGATTCGTACACCTTCGCTGAAGAGCGTCGCAGAGGGCGCGAGCTCGCGAGTCGCCCACCGTCGCGGACCCGGCGGCAGTAGCCTGGATGTCGTGGTCAGCGCACGCGACAGA
>JBDTLT010000176.1:0-11741 GCA_039934635.1 Acidimicrobiales bacterium | reverse complement strand
GAGTACGACACGTTGATGACCGGCCAGCCCATCTGGCGCGAGCGGCTCCAGGGTGTCGGTGTCCTCGGCACCGACGAGGCGTTGGCCTTGTCGGCCACGGGCCCGCTGTTGCGCTCGACCGGCTATGCGTGGGATCTGCGCCGCGATATGCCCTACCTCGCCTATGCCGATGTCGATTTCGACGTCATCGTGGGCAGCTATGGCGACTCCTTCGACCGCTACGCCATCCGCCTCAACGAGGTGCGCGAGTCGATGCGCATCGTGCGCCAGTGCGCCGAGCGCATGCCCAAGGGCGACTACCGCATCCAAGACAAGAAGGTCACGCCTCCGCCGCGGGCCCGCATCGACGAGTCGATGGAAGCGCTCATCCACCACTTCAAGATCTTCACCGAGGGGTTCAAGGTGCCGGCGGGCGAGGTTTACGTCGCCGTCGAGTCGCCGCGCGGCGAACTCGGTTGCTACATGGTGAGCGACGGCGGGGCACATCCCTATCGCATGCACATCCGCGGCCCGTCGTTCGTCAATCTGCAGACACTGCCGTATCTCATGCAGGGCGGCTTGATCGCCGACGGTGTCGCGGTCATCAGCTCGGTCGATCCCATCATGGGCGAGGTCGACCGATGACGCGGTTCACCCCCGATTACCTGAAGATCGCCCACGAGATCCTTTCTCGCTATCCCGTCAAGAAGAGCGCGCTGATCCCGCTCTTGCACCTCGCGCAAGAGCAGGCGGGTTATGTCAGCGAAGAAGCGATGCAGCACATCGCCGAGCTCGTCGAGGTGACTCCGGCCGAAGTGCTGGGCACGTGCAGCTTCTACGAGATGTTCAAGCGCGAACCGGTCGGCAAGTTTCTCGTCAACATCTGCACCAACATCTCGTGCCAGTTGCTGGGTGCCGAAGAGCTGTTGCATCACGCCGAACACACCCTGCGCGTCAAACCGGGCGGCACCACCGACGACGGGCTCTTCACGCTCGAAGACGTCGAGTGTCTCGCGGCGTGTACCGAGGCACCGTGCCTGCAGGTCAACTATCGCTATGTCAACAAGGTCTCGTCGGTGCAGTTCGACCAGCTGATCTCCGAGTTGCGCAGCGGCTCACGCCACGACATCCCCCCGCACGGCACATTGGGGCGGGTACGCCAACAGATCCCCGCCGACCGGCGCGCCGGCAACGTTGCGCCCGACGACAACTCGGCCCCCGTGTGGGTCGCCGAGGCCGGGCCGTCATGACCATCAACGAAGTACCCAAGATCATCACCTCGCGTTTCGACGTCGTCGACGGCCATACCCTCGCCGGCTACCAACGCACCGGCGGCTATCTGGGGTTGCGCGACGCGCTGGCCAAGTCGCCGGCCCAGGTACACGACGACGTCAAGAACGCATCGTTGCTCGGCCGCGGCGGCGCGGGGTTCCCCGCCGGCACCAAGTGGGGCCTTGCGCCGGCCAACGTCTGGCCTCGCTACATGGTCATCAACGGCGACGAGTCCGAGCCGGGCACCTACAAAGACCGTCTGCTGCTCGAGCGCGATCCGCACCAACTGATCGAAGGCATCCTCATCGCGTGCTACGCCGCCGCGTGCGGTCAGGCGTTCTTGTACATACGCGGTGAGATGGCGCACGCGCACGAACGTGTGGCGAGCGCGCTCAACGAGGCCTACGCCGCCGGCTACGTCGGCAAGAACATCCTGGGCACCAACTTCTCCGTCGACATCGTCATGCACTGGGGCGCCGGCGCGTACATCGTCGGTGAAGAGACGGCGCTCATCGAGTCGCTCGAAGGCAACCGCGGCATGCCCCGGCTCAAGCCGCCCTACTTCCCGGCCGCGATCGGCCTCTACCAAAAGCCGACCATCGTCAACAATGTCGAGACGCTGTCCAACCTGCCCTGGATCCTTCACAACGGCGTCGACAAGTGGAACGCTCTGGGCGCCGAGCAGTCCAAGGGCACGCGCGTGTTCGCCGTGTCGGGGCATGTGAAGAACCCCGGCGTCTACGAAGTCGAATTCGGGGTCACGACATTTCGCGACATCATCTTCGACCCCCGCTTCGGCGGCGGCATCCGCGATGATCGCTCACTCAAGGCGTTCATCCCGGGCGGCGGTTCGGCGATGTGGTTCTACGAAGAGCATCTCGATCTCCCGTTGGAAAAAGGCACCGTTGATCGCGCCGGTTCGATGCTCGGTTCGGGCGCCATCGTCGTCATGGACGACACCACCGACATTCCCAAGGCCGCGCTGCGGATCGTTCGCTTCTTCAGCCGTGAGTCGTGTGGCAAATGCACTCCCTGTCGTGAAGGCACGACGTGGCTCGAACGCATTCTCGATCGCATCGTCGACGGTCACGGACGCCCCTCCGACCTCGACCTCCTGCTCGACGTGTGCGACAACATCAGCCCCGGCCTCGCGTGGCCACCGCGCCAGACGACGATCTGTCCGCTGGGGCCGTCCGCGGTGTCGCCGATTGTCTCGACGATCAACCGATTCCGTTCCGAATACGAGGCCAAGATCACGATGCGCTCGTCGATCCCCGTCGTAGGGGTGTCGTCATGACCGACGTCCAGCAGTCAGCGCCCGCCGTCGCCATCACCGTCAACGGCACCGGCTTCGATGCAAACCCCGGCGAGTTGGTGATCGAAGCGTGCGAGCGCGCCGGCGTGTACATCCCGCGGTTCTGTTACCACCCACGCATGAATCCGGTCGGCATGTGCCGCATGTGCCTCGTCAACATCGACACCGGTCGCGGCCCTGCGTTGCAGCCGGCGTGCATGATCAAGGTGTCGCCCAACATGGCGGTCAACACCGAAGCGCCCAACGTCAAAAAGGCGCAAGACGGTGTGCTCGAGTTCTTGCTCATCAATCATCCGCTCGACTGCCCGGTGTGCGACAAGGGTGGCGAATGCCCGCTGCAAGACCAGACGATGGCCTATGGCCCAGGCGAATCACGCTTCATCGAAGAGAAGCGCCACTTCGAAAAGCCGATCCCGATCAGCGACTTGGTCTATCTCGACCGCGAGCGTTGCATTCTGTGTGATCGCTGCACCCGCTTCGCCAAAGAAGTGGCCGGCGACCCGTTGATCCATTTCATGAATCGCGGCAACGAGACGCAGGTCAATACGTTCCCCGACGACCCGTTCGCGTCGTATTTCAGCGGCAATACGGTGCAGATCTGCCCCGTCGGCGCGCTCACTGCCAAGCCCTACCGATTCAAGGCCCGCCCGTGGGACCTCGACGAGATCGGGTCCACGGCCACGGTCGACTCCGTCGGTTCGCGCATCACTGTGCAGTCGTCGCGCAATGTCGTGTTGCGCTACCTCGGCGTCGACAGCGATGCGGTCAACTGGGGCTGGCTGTCCGACAAAGAACGGTTCAGCTTCGAAGCGCTCAACAGCGAAGGCCGGCTCTCCGAACCGCTCATGCGCGGCGACGATCTCGGCAAGCTCCAGCGCGACGGCGCACAACTCGTGCGGGCGACCTGGGCGCAGGCCCTGCGCGCCGCGGCCGAAGCGATCTCGTCGGCCGGTCCCGACAAGGTCGGTGTGATCGGCGGCGCTCGCCTCACCAACGAAGCCGCGTACGCGTGGGCCAAGCTCGTCAAAGGCGTCATCGGCACCGACAACGTCGATTGCCAACTCGGCGACGGCCTACCGGCCGAGCTGTTGTTCTCGCTGCCGCGCGCCACCATCGACGAGGCGTGCGCCAAGGGTGGCGTCGTCGTCCTGCTCGGCCCCGATCCCAAAGAAGAGCTCGGCGCGCTCTATCTGCGGCTGCGCCACGCGATCGTCGAGGACAAGGTCACCCTCATCGAGCTCACGCCCCGCTCGACCGGGCTCTCGCCGTTCGCAGCACATCGCTTGGCCGCCCGTCCGGGACAAGTCGATGCGTTGGCGCGCGCGCTCGTCGCCGCCCACGATCCAACCGGCGACGTCGCCGGCGTCAGCAGTGACGCCATCGGCCGCGCCCGCCGCAGCCTGCAGTCGGCCACCGCGGTCACGGTGATCCTCGGGCGTCCCTCACTCGCCGAATCGCCCGACGCGGTCGTCGACGCCGCCGTCGAGTTGCGCCACGGCGTGGCCGGCGTGCGTTTCCTGTCGGCACTGCGCCGGGGCAACGTGCACGGCGCGCTCGACATGGGCCTCGCTCCTGGGTTGTTGCCCGGCCGGGTCCCGTTGAGCGCCGGGGGTGGCGACCTGCGCGAAGAGTGGCCCAACGTTCCGGCGCAACGCGGCCTCGATGCTCGCGGCATCCTGCAAGCGGCCGCCGAGGGTCGCATCACCACCCTCGTGCTCTTGGGCGCCGACCCCCTCAGCGACTTCCCCGACACCGATCTCGCACAACGGGCGCTCGAGCGCGTCGAGCACCTGATCGCGGTCGATCTGTTCGTCAACGCTTCGGGTGCGCACGCGGACATCGTGCTCGCGGCGGCGGGGCCGACCGAGGTGGCCGGCAGCTTCACCAACCTCGAAGGCCGCATCAGTCCGCTCGCGCAAAAAGTCACTCCGCCGGGCACGGCGCGCGCCGATTGGATCATCGCCACCGATCTCGCGGGCCACCTCGGCAAGAACCTCCATCTCGAATCCATCGACCAGATCTGGTCCGAAATCATTCGATTGTCACCGACTCACGCCGGGCTCGACGTCACCGCCGCGGCCGATGGAGTGCTGGTGCGCGGTGGCCCCTTCGCCTACACGCCCGATGCGACTGACGCCACCGCCGCGGCCGACGACTCGCTGTTGCTCGTGGCGACGCGCATGATGTACGACCAAGGCGTCGGCCTGCAGAACTCACCGTCGAGCGCCCATCTCGCGTCGCCGACGGCAGTCCGGCTCAGCCCGGCCGATTTCGACAAGCTCGGCGTCGCCGACGGCGCTACCGTGCGCGTGGCCACGGCCCGCGGGTCGGTACATGCACCGGCAGCCTCCGACGGTGGCGTGCCCAAGGGGACAGCTGCGATGGTGTTCAACCAAGCCAACGCATCGGCCGCCGCGCTGATCGACGCGTCGTCGCGTGTCACCGCCGTCAAGGTCGAGCGCGCATGACCTCCACCGTGTTCGCGCTCGACCCGATGCTCGTCGACGTCGACTTGGGCGATGTGTTGACCGTGCTCTTCAAGGTCGTCATCGCGTTCGCGTTGTTGCTCGTCGCCGTGATGTTGATGATCTGGTTCGAGCGCAAGATCATCGCCAAGATGCAGAACCGCATCGGCCCCAACAAGGCCGGCCCGTGGGGCATCCTCCAGACACTCGCCGACGGCATCAAGCTCTTCTTCAAAGAAGACCTCGTTCCCGACCGCAGCGATCGGTTCGTCTTCAAGCTCGCGCCGTACCTGTCGCTCGTGCCTGCGTTCCTCACGTTCGCGATCGTTCCCATCGGTGGCAACTTCCGCCGCGACGGCGGCCTGGTCAACATGTTCGGCGATCGCACGTTCCTCCAGGTCGTCGATGCACCGATCGGCATCCTGTTCTTCCTCGCGATGTCGTCGATCGGCATCTATGGCGTCATGCTCGCCGGCTGGGCGTCGGGTTCGAAGTACCCGCTGTTGGGTTCGGTGCGGGCCACGGCACAGATGGTGTCCTACGAAGCTGCGCTCGGTCTCGCGCTCGCGGCCGTGTTCCTGAAAACCGGCAGCCTCTCGTCGCACGACATCGTCGCCGGCCAAATCGGCAACATCATCGACTGGAACATCGTCCAGACCTGGGGCGTCCCGTTCATCATCTTTTGGATCGCGGGCACCGCCGAGCTCAACCGGCCGCCCTTCGACCTCGTCGAAGCCGAACAAGAGCTCGTCGGCGGGTTCCACACCGAGTACAGCTCGATCCGCTTCGCCATGTTCTACCTGGCCGAGTTCATGAACACCATCACGATGTCGGCGATCATCGTGACGATCTTCCTCGGTGGCCCCAACGGCCCGTCGTTCGGCCCCAACTGGGTGCGCAGTTGGATCTTCCCGACCGCGTGGTTCATGGTCAAGCTGATCGTGTTCCTGTTCGCATTCGTGTGGTTCCGGGCGACATTGCCGCGCTTCCGCTATGACCAGCTGATGGATCTCGGCTGGAAGATCCTGATCCCGCTTGCCTTGGGCTGGTTCGTCTTGCTCGGCGCGGTCGACGTGTTCCGCGAGCGAGGCTGGGACATCGGTCAACGCATCGGTGTGGTGGCCATCGGGTTCGTCGTCATGGTGTTGGCCGGATTGTTGTTGCGCAGTGCAGTGCGATCCGGTGCCCGCAAGCGAGCCGAGCTCGAGGAGGTCGCCGCCTGATGGGCTACTTGAAGGGCTTCTGGGTCACGCTGTTCAAGTTCGGCGACCGCGAGTCGAGTGGCGCCATCGTCACCACCGAGTACAGCGGCGGCCGCAAGAAGGACCAGCACGACCAAAAGATCGACAAACCGAATCGCCTCCACGGGCGCCACGTGCTCAACCGCTACGAAGATGGCATGGAGAAGTGCATCGGCTGCGAGCTGTGTGCCGGTGTGTGCCCTGCCCGTTGCATCTACGTGCGCGGCCGCGACAACGACCCCGACGCGCCCACGTCGCCGGGCGAGCGGTTCGGGTTCGTCTACGAGATCAACTACCTACGGTGCATTCATTGCGACCTCTGCGTCGAGGCCTGCCCGACCGAGGCCATCACCGAGTCCAAGCTCTTCGAGTTCAGCTTCACCAATCGCTCTGACGCCATCTACACCAAAGCCGAACTCGTCGTGCAGGACGACGGCAAGCCGCAGCAGATGCCGTGGGAAGACTGGCGCGAAGGCGACGATGTCAACACCTCCGCGTGGATGCGGGCCACCGCGCCTTCGGGCGATGCCGACTACGAAGGCTCGGTCGGTTGGTCGGGCGAGCTCGGCTACGGCGTGCGCGCCCCCGAGCTGGGACAGCACTGATGGAGCTCGCAGTCTTCGTGGTGGGGGCGCTGATCATCGCGGTCGGTGCGATGGGGGTGGTCGGGCTGCGCAATCCCGTGCACTGCGCGCTCTCGTTGGTGATGACCCTGTTCGGTGTCGCGGTGTTGTTCATCCAGCTCGACGCCCACTTCCTGGCCGTCGTGCAGGTGATCGTCTACGCCGGCGCCATCGTGATCTTGTTCTTGTTCGTCATCATGTTGCTCGGCGTCGACCGCGCCGATGATCTCGGTATCGAACCGATCAAGGGTCAGCGACCCATGGCACTGGTCGTCGGCGTGGCGCTCATCGCGTCGGCGTTGACGGTCATCGTGTCGATGGGTGATGCGCTCACGGGCGCCACGTCCAAGACCAAAGAGCTCGGGCCGTCCGAGGACAACGCCAAGGCGTTGGGCGAGTTGCTCTTCACCCGCTACGCCTTCGCTTTCGAGATCACGGCAGTGCTGTTGACGATCGCGGTCGTCGCCGCGGTGGTCTTCGCCCGCAAGGTCAAGGGCGAGCTCCAAGAAATTCCACCGTCGGCGCTCGACGGGCTGATGGCCGGCCGCGCGGCCGATGAAGCGAAGGTCGACGAGGGGGCCAACGGGTAATGGGCGTTCTCGCTTCCGTCGACGTCACCATCGAGTGGTATCTGATCCTGGCCGCGGCGCTCTTCGCCGTGGGCATGTTCGGCATGCTCACCCGGCGCAATCCGTTGGTGATGTTCATGTGCGTCGAGCTCATGCTCAACGCCGTCAACCTGACCTTCGTCGCGATGGCCAAGAAGCTCAACGACCTGGGCGGCCAGATCGCGGTGTTCTTCGTGTTGGTCGTGGCTGCGGCCGAAGTGGTCGTGGGTCTCGCGATCATCGTGTCGATCTTGCGCCGGCGTCCTCACGTCAGTGCCGACGATGTGTCGGTGTTGAAGGGATGACGACGCATGCTTGATGCCGTTTGGTTGATCCCGGCGTTCCCCCTCGCCGGCTTCCTCGTGCTGGTGCTGCTCGGCCGCAGGCTGGGCGAGCCCCTGGCCGGTTGGCTGGCGACCGGCGCGATGGCTGGTTCGTTCGTGGCGACGGCCATCGTCTTCTTCGGCTTGACCGACCGCGCCGGCGACGACCGCTTCTTCACGCAGACGTTGTTCGAGTGGTTCCACTCAGGGTCGTTCAAGGTCGACGTCGGTTTCCTCGTCGATCCGTTGGCCGTCACGATGTGCCTGTTCATCACCGGCGTGGGCACATTGATCCATCTCTATTCGATCGGCTACATGCACGGCGACGCGAACTTCTCCAAGTTCTTCGTCTATCTCAACCTGTTCGCCTTCTCCATGTTGATCCTGGTGCTCGGCGACAACATGCTCATGACCTTCCTCGGGTGGGAAGGCGTCGGTGCGTGCTCCTACCTATTGATCTCGTTCTGGTTCGGCAGCGACGCCAATGCATCGGCGGGCAAGAAAGCCTTTGTCACCAACCGAATCGGCGACTTCGGCTTCATGATGGCGATCTTCCTCACGTTCCAGGCGTTGGGCAGCGTCACGTACCTCGACGTCTTCGGCAAGACCGAAGAGCACCTGCTCTCGCCGACGACCGCCTCGGCCATCGCGGCGCTCTTCTTCCTCGGTGCGGTGGGCAAGTCCGCGCAGTTCCCGCTCTACCTCTGGCTGCCTGACGCCATGGCCGGCCCGACGCCGGTGTCCGCGCTCATCCACGCGGCCACGATGGTCACGTCGGGCGTCTACCTGTTGACGCGCCTCAACCCCATCTTGTTCGAAGCCAACAGCTGGGTCCCCAACACCATCGCATGGGTGGGTGCGGGTACGGCACTGTTCGCCGCCACCATCGCGATCGGGCAGAACGACATCAAGAAGGTGCTTGCGTATTCGACCGTGAGCCAGCTCGGTTACATGTTCCTCGCCGTCGGCACGGGTGCCTATGTCGCCGCCATCTTCCACATGGTCATGCACGCGTTCTTCAAGGCGTTGCTGTTCCTCGGCTCGGGTTCGGTCATCCACGGCATGCACGACGACCAGGACATGCGCCACTACGGGCGGCTCTACAAACTGATGCCCATCACCGCGTCGACGTTCGTCGTCGGCTGGTTGGCCATCGCCGGCGTGCCGCCGTTCGCCGGGTTCTGGTCGAAAGACGAGATCCTCGCCCACGCGTGGGACCACAACAAAGGTCTGTGGGTCATCGGTCTCGTCACCGCGCTGCTGACGGCCTTCTACATGTCGCGCCAAGTCTTCATGACCTTCTTCGGTCAGCGCTATCGCTACAACGATGCGACCAAGGAAGAGATCGTTGGCGCATGGCAGCGCAAGCTGGCCGAAGTCAACGACCGCGCACTGGCGGCCACCGTCGCCGTGACCAAAGCCGAAGAAGCAGTAGCGGCAACCCGAGCCAAGCTGGCGACCGCGACCGACGAATTGCGTGCCGCGGCCGAAGTCGACCTCGACACGGCGCAGCGTTCGCTCGTCGAGGCCAAGAGCGCCGCCGATGCCGCGCGCAGCGAGGCGACCGCGCTGCGCACTCGTGTCAGCGAACTGCGGGTGCCCGATGCTGCGTATGACGCCGAGCCCGATGTCGCTGAAATCGCGGACTACCTTCCCGCCGCCGACATCGCGGCGCGCCGCAAGTTCCATCCTCACGAGTCGTCGTGGCTCATGTGGCTGCCGCTCGTCGTGCTCGCGGGCCTGTCGGTCGTCGGTGGGTTCCTCAACCTGCCGTTCACCGATTCGCTCAAGCGACTCGAGATCTGGCTCGAACCGTCGCTCTTCGAGCACGAAGCGCACCTCGGCGTCGATGGCGCCGGTCTGTGGGTGCTGGCCATCGTCGCGGTCGGGGTCGGTACCATCGGCATCGCCGGCGCGTACTTCGTCTACGTCCGCTCGCGCGTCGATCCGGCTCGCATCGAGCTGCCGGTGTTCGCGCACGGTTGGTATTACGACGACACGGTGTCGGCCTTCATGGGAGGCCCGGGCGAAGTCGGCTTCGAGACGACGGCGCGGTTCGACCGCAAGGTGATCGACGGCATCGTCAACGGCGTGGGCACGGGTATCCGAGTAGGCGCCGGCTATCTCCGCCGCCTGCAGACCGGGTTCGTGCGCAGCTACGCACTGTTCGTCGGCGTCGGCGCGGCGCTGCTCCTCGCGCTGTTCTTGTCGAGGGCGGCGCTGTGATGAGCACCGCGCTGCTCGCACAAGAGAGTGCGACGAACTTTCCCATCTTGCCGTGTCTCATCGCGGTACCCGCGGCGGGCGCGGTGGTCGTGGCGTTCCTCGGCAGACGCCGCCCCGACCTGATCAAACTCGTGGCGCTGCTGTTCTCGCTCGCCACCGGCGCGATGAGCATCTGGATGATGGCCAAGTTCGAAACGAACACGGCCGACTTCCAGTTCGTGTCCGAGCACAGTTGGATCAAAGATCTCGGCATCTCGTGGTTCTTGGGCGTCGACGGCATCTCGCTCTTCCTCGTCGTGTTGACCGGCGTCCTGTTTCCGCTGGCGATCTTCGGTGTCGATCCCGATCACGACGCCAAGCCCTATTACGCGTGGCTGCTCTTGCTCGAGGCCGGGTGCATGGGCGTCTTCATGGCGCTCGATCTGTTCTTGTTCTTCGTCTTCTTCGAGATCGTGCTCGTCCCGATGTACTTCCTCATTGCCAAGTGGGGCCACGGGCGCCGGCAATACGCGGCGACGAAGTTCTTCATCTACACCATGTTCGGCTCGGCGCTCATGCTCGTCGGTCTGGTGTCCACCGCAGTGCTGCATGCCCGCGCGGTCGAAGGCTCACTGACCTTCAACCTCGTGACGATCGCCGACACGCAGGTGCTGTCGATCACCACCGGCCGGTGGATCTTCCTTGCCTTCGCCGTGGCGTTCGCCATCAAGGTGCCGTTGTTCCCGCTGCACACCTGGTTGCCCGACGCACACACCGAAGCACCCACTGCGGGCTCGGTCATATTGGCCGGCATCATGTTGAAGATGGGCACCTACGGGTTCCTGCGCTTCGGCATCTACCTCTTCCCCGAGGCGGCGGTCTACTTCGCGCCCACCATGATCACGCTGGGCGTGATCGGCATCGTCTACGGCGCCATCGTCGCCACGATGCAACGCGACCTCAAGCGTCTCGTCGCCTATTCGTCGGTCGCCCACCTCGGCTTCATCGTCATGGGCACCTTCGCGCTCAACCGTCAGGGCATCGAAGGCGGCATCTTGCAGATGGTCAACCACGGCGTGTCGACCGGTGCACTCTTCTTCCTCGTCGGCATGATCTACGAACGGCGCCATACGCGCGAGATCTCCGAGCTCAAGGGCCTGCAGAAGTCGGCGCCGATCATGGCCGCGGTGTTCACCGTCGTGATGTTCTCGTCGATCGGCCTACCGGGCCTCAACGGTTTCGTCGGCGAATTCCTCACGTTGCTCGGCACATTCGCCTCGCATCGTTGGTGGGCCGTCGTCGCCACGATCGGCGTCATTCTCGCCGCGCTGTATCTGCTGTGGGCCTACCAGCGCGTCTTCCACGGCACGCCCGACGAAGCCAACCGGTCGATGCCCGATCTCAAGACCCGCGAGGCATTGGTCCTCGCACCGCTGCTCGGCCTGATCGTGTTCCTCGGCGTCTATCCCAAGCCGGTACTCGATCGCATGGAGCCGTCCGTCGTCGCACTCATCGACCACGTCAGCCGCAATGTGCCCGACTTCTCCGAGAAGGGCCCCAAGACCGACGAGCAACGCGAGGACGAGAAAGCCGAACGAGAAGCGCAGGCCGCCGAAGGCGGGGCTGACAGCAACAGCAGCGCCGGCAGAGGAGAACACAAGTGAGCCTCGGCGCGATTCTTGCTCAAGTCGACTCGGTGGCGATCCCGTC
>JBDTLT010000175.1:0-11869 GCA_039934635.1 Acidimicrobiales bacterium | reverse complement strand
ATCGTCGTGCACCGGCGGGCCGGCGCGACGTGAGAGCCCTCTCTTCTTCGCGAACACCGACCAGATCTGCTGTTGCGTGCACAGTCGCTGCACCCGGTTCTCCGACGCCGCAATGCCGCGCTCGGCGAGTTGATCGGCGATGAAGCGATACCCGAACGCCGGATCATCGTGATGGATATCGAGCGCCGTGTTGATCAAATGCGCGTCGTCCCACTCGCGATCGGTGACCGGATCCGCTTTCCATTTGTAAAACGCCTGCTTGGAGAAGCCCAGCACCCGGCAAGTCATCGTGACAGGAATCCCGTCACCAGCAAGTTCGCAGACCAGCGGGTACATCATTTTGGGAGCGACTCCCGAGCGAAGAACGCCGCCGCGCGACGCAAAATCTCGTTCTCCTGCTCGAGTACCCGGATCCGTTTCTTGGCCTCGCGCAACTCCGCGGCCTCCGCTGACGCGACACCAGGAACGACACCTTCTTCGATGTCGGCCAGCTTGAGCCAACGATGCAAACACGCCTCCGAGATCCCGAAATCCTTCGCGATCTGCGTCAACGTCGCTTCCCGCTTGCGAGCCACCGCGACAACATCACGACGAAACTCCAAAGGGAATGCCTTGGGCATGATGACTTCCTTCCAGCAAGGACGAATCCTCACACATCAGGAGTCAACCAAACCGGGGGCAGACCCGATTCCCCAAGTCAAACTGGCTGAGGAGGGCATGTCACGTTTTGGCGGGCTGCGGTGTGATAGAGGCAATGCATGGTTTGAGGAGAGTGCGGTGCGTCAACTACGTGAGGATCTGATGGCGTTAGCGGGCCGGGCAGAGGTTCGGGTGGTGCCCGGAGATGTCCTCGAGCGGGCGCGCATCAGCAATCGACGGGTTCGGGGGCGGCGTAGGCTGGTCGCGAGTGTGGCAGTAGCGCTCGCGTGCCTGGTGGCAGGCCTAGGTTTGCTGGCGAGCAGTCCTCGCGACGTCAGTCAACGTGTCGCAACGCAATCGAGCGGACTGCAGAACCCTGAGGTGGCGTCGTCACGCACGGTTGAAGCGCCGCTATTGGCGACAACCGCTGACTATGTCCGCACGCGGACATTGCCCTCCTTGTTCTACTTCGGTTCTCACGCTGACACCGGATATGCGACGGACGGCTCGGGCAGCCAGGTGTCGGTCCCGCTAACTGGCTGTGGTTCGTGCTCCCTCATTACTTTCGAAGGTGGCGCGTTCACCGACGGCTACGGTGACACACAGGGGAAGATCAGGCGTATCGATCTTCAAACGCTAAGCGCAACAGTCGTCGCCGACCCCGGGAGCTTCTGGAGTCTCTCTCCTGACAGCGACGGCCATTCCATTTGGATAGTCGACGGTCGTCAGGCGAAGCGGATGGACCTTGCTACCCGGAGTATCGATTCTCCGGTGATGCTGCCTCAAGATCGGATCTTTCGCGCCACAGTAGGTTCCTACTTCTTACTCACGGCGCGAGGAGCTCCAATCCCGTTCGAGTTGTGGGATCGAAACACCGGCGTCACACGAATACTTGCGGCCGATGCCGTCTACCTTGATTCGACCACAACGTCCGATGGCGACGTGCTCGTCGCGTGGTACTCGGAAGCATGCGTTGACGTTGTCGGGTGCGAGCTGCGAATCACCAACGTGCAACGCGGCGTGAGTACAACTGTGCCGTTGCCCCAGTCCCGATACGGGATCCTAGGTGCCAAGTTTTCGCCGTCTGCCAAGTACCTTGCGGTACTGTCGTCGACGACACAGGCAATCGTAAACAACGTGGCTGTATCGCCCGACGGGGAGTTGGTGATGGTGGAAGTCGCTAACGGGCTAACGCAGCCAATCGACAAGGCCTCAGGCGGCATCCAAGGGCCCCCATCGTTCCAATGGAGCGCCGACAGCAACTGGCTCATCTTTGGCGCTCTCACTACGAGGATCCACCGGCTCGGCACCCCCGACGCGGCGGTGCTACCGATCGATGGATACCGCTACGCGTTCCGCCCCGAACCCTAATAGTCGCTTTGCAACGATGGCACAGTCCTCGGATACTGAAAACGGACCTGCGACACAGCGTGCTTTGGACAAAGTGATTGCAGTCGCGACAAGCGACGACGAAATACTCACCACCGAAATGTATACACGCCTGCTGCACCTCGCCGCGGTTGTCGACCCGCTAAATCCCGACCCTGCAGACCTTGTTCAAGAGGCGATCGCGAGAACGCTGCGGCGCGGTCACCTCACTGAACTTCACGGACCCGAGGCATATCTCGCCCGAGTCATCATTCGGCTCGCATCGAACCGGCGAAGACACATTCTGCGCAGCGCCAGGGCAATCGAGCGCGTTTGCGACGAACTGCGTGTCAACGGTTGCTCGTCGAACGACTACTCGAGCGACGCGCTCGGAGACTTGGTCTCGCTTAAGCCGAGCGAGCGAGCGATTCTCTACCTTCGCGTCGTCGAAGGCCGCAATTTCTCGGAGATCGGCCAGATTTTGGGTCTTAAAGAAGTAGCGGCACGGCAGCGAGCATCACGCGCGATGAACCGCCTGCGATCCCACTTTGACAGCGAATGACCCCGTAGCAACATCGGTGCGCAAATGGCTCCAGATACGGACGCTCTTGGACTTCGGTTGTGAGTGCCGTGTCCGGTGGATGGATAGCCAGGCTGGCCTGAGCAGCGTGTCGCGCCCTCACCAATGGACTCATAGAACGCGGTTCGCCGGGTCGACTACGCGACCGCTGAGCCAGCTCGCCGTAGCTGGCGCGCCGCGATACCACTCCCCATTCCCGCGGCTCTGTCGTCGCTTCAACACTTCAGCTCGTGGTGGGCCTGATTTTTAGCGACCCGAATGTATCACTGAATGACAATGAATAGAGCCACAGCCAGCCCTTAACCCCGCACGCCACGCACTCCGGGCGCCAACCGAACCACCCGCTGGGCAAACGAACTCCTGCAAGCCGGAATCTCCTCGAGTCTGGTTCGCAACCTTGACAGGGAATCACTTGCGGGGGAGTATTTACAACGACATCCGGCGTACGGGGGTACCGATGTCAATCTTCACAGCATCACGTGTCACGCGACGGGCGGGGTCAGGGGACTTGTCTTCGACCATCTCTCGTCGTACCGCTATTTTTGGCACACTGACTTCATCGATTGCCGCCACGGTTGTCGCCGATGTAGTGCGCGCTAGTCCCGCGCATGCCCTTTGCCCAAATCCGACGCCTGCGGGCTGTATTGGCCGACGCCAATGTTCATCTTGCAGTGGCGACCTGTGTACTGCCTCAGGCTGCTACGGAGATCCAGGCTTCTGCACCAATCCGAATCAGACCGGTATGTGCTGGACGACCTGTACCGACAGTGGAACCGGCTACTGGCAAATGTACAAGTGCTGCGACTACATAGATCCGTCCTGCGGGGCCTGCATCTGCGCCGCCAATCTTGGGGAGTGCTAAGGGTCTCAGAGAGTCGCTGCAGAGCGAGTTTGAGGACAGGGCTGCCGAAGGCAGTGTGCGACGGTTAGCGACGTATAGAGCGGGGGTTTGCGTGAAACGCCGAAATTTTTTAGGACGAAGCCTTCTCGTTGGTTTCACGACGCTTCCGCTTGTGAGGCGGTCTGTCGCCGCTCGGCCCGCCGCAGCGAACGCGGCCGAAGTGATGAGTTCGAGATACCGCGGCACCAGCGCATTCGTGCTGGATGCACGACGTCCGAACTTCACTCTCGAGACGGCAGCCGGCCAAATCAGTCCCGGCGCGGTTGTTGTAACCGGTTTTCCCGACGACAACTTGAGGTCCGGATACGAGGCAGTGTTGTACAGGGACCTGAAGACCGACCAGCCATTGGCCCTGACACCTTTGTACCGCATTACCAGAGGTCGGGTTACCGCAATAGACGACCGTCGACTGACCGTTCTAGATACGACAGGTACCGAGGTAATCGTTACGCTACCTACCACTGACATGGTTTCTCCAACAGGGGAGCCGCACCTCTCGCAAGTTGGCGAACAGCTAGCGTTGTTGACGCTGCACAATCGGGACACTGGCGAACTGCACGCGGGCGCCCTCGCCTCCGAGACTCGGTAACGCGAATCTCATGGGCGGGGTCGAAGGCCTGCATCAGGCCCTTGCCGCACTCCTCAACTGGCTTGAGACGAGCGCATTCCGTGACAGCGTTGCAGTGTTCATAGCTAGCCTGTTTGCGTGGTCGGCACTCTCTAAACTTGTAAGACCCGACGAGGCACAAACCGCCATACTCAGATTCGGAATAGCCAGGCGAAATATTCGTCTATGGGCACACGCGCTAGCCTATTTCGAGGCGGTGCTCGCGCTGGGCCTCAGCGCTGGAACGGTCGCGCAACTCAGCGCACTGCAGGCCACAGGCCTTGCATCCGCAGTGAGCTTGCTGGTTGTATTCTCGGTGATGATGTCGAGATCGCTCCTGCGGGGCGAATCGTTTCCGTGCGGATGCTTCGGTAGCAGAGCGGTATTCAGCTGGTTCAGCGTACTTCGCAATCTCGCCGTTGGAGCAGCAGCGACTTCAGCCCTAACGATCCGTGGCGCCAATCCCGACACGATATTCAGCGTTCTTGCTGCCGTAGGAGTTGCCTTCACCATGGTGCTAGTGGTCGAAAGCCGCCATCTTCCGGACTTCAGGAACAACATTCGTCTTGGTATGCGCCCATGACAACGACTCAGACGATCGCCCTTATCGCCGTCACAATCTGGCTCAGCGTACTCTCGGTAGTAACTCTGGTCTCACTTCGACTTGTCGCTCTCTGCGACATGAAGCTACGAGAACTCAATGCCACCAACTTTCTGTCGCCCTCGCTCGGCACCTCCATACTTGCCGCTGCTCCGTCGCTCGGCTCTCGTCTCGACATTGACACGACGTTACAAGACGTGATGACGCCGAACGCATCGTGTTCAATAGTCTTCCTTTCGGGAACTTGCCTCCAATGCCGACTCGTCGCAACCGCCATCGCTCGCTCCTTTGCCCCCACTCGATCGCTGTCGCAGAGCGACATGCAATACGTCGTGGTTGCAGCGGGCGCACAAGATCTTGTAGACGAGCTCGTTGGATCCTTCGACGGCCTGCTACCGATTGTCCGCGATCCCGAAGCGAGCGCGATCGCCAGGAGGCTCGGTATCTCCACGATGCCGTTCGTCCTCGAGTTGGATGAAAGCGGCACTGTCACACGGTCTGAGCCCGTCGTGAACTCAGACTCGTTTCGTGACCGTCTAGAACTTCAGCTCGCGATCCAGTCGGCTTCGACTCGATGAATCCTATGTTTGCGTTGACGATGGTGGTCGCAGTGGGACTCGCCCTTGTGCAGCAGACAATCCCTTGAGGACCTAACGCCGTGCTGGCGCTGGGATATTCGGGGTCCCGAATCCGACGACACGAACTGTGGTTACGCAGCACCATCTATCCTATTGCTGGCGCGCTCGGCGGAGCGACGTTGGGCTTCGTATTGGGCCTCATAGGTGCCTTATTGCCAAAAACTGTGGTCGGTAGCGTGTGCGTCTTGATGGCTGTCGCGGTCGCCTTCGCGAATGGGGTGTCCCTGGTTCGTGGAAGGGACAGGCCAATCCTGCAGCGAAATCGTGAGACCCCCCACGCCCATATGTATCGTTCTGCGACCGGGTGGGCAGTTCCAACCGGTCTCCTAATCGGCTCAGGAGCCTTTACTCGACTCGGCTATTCAGGGTGGTATCTGCTGCCCATCTACGCATTCTCGCTTAGGGATCCATTGCTCGCAACGGCTGCCTTCGGTACTTATGGGGTCGCGCGCACCGGTCTGGGATCCCTTCAGGGGATTATGCAGCGCCGCGGCACGTGGTCTAGCTCGATCCTTATGTACAAGTACCGACGACTACTTCCGCGGCTGGTAGCCCTCTTGGCCGTGGGCGCCTCACTCGTGTTGCTCCGAACGGCGAGCTAGTTCGATGAGTCAGCCACGTTGGACGGATGCGACTGACTATCACATCGCTCTGACGCACTCTGCGCTGTTACGCGAAGACCTTCCGGTGCGCGCGCTATTCCGCACCGGCATAGGGTCGATTGATGATTGGCGGCACCACATTGGCCACGAGATTCGGGAATTCCGGGTAGATTCTAGTGCAGTTCCGAGCGCCGCCTTCGTCAGTAGACTCAACCTTATTGATCGCGTCGCGTACGTTCATGCCGTACCGTTGTTCGGCCGCGAGCCCGCGGCCCTTAGCACAATTGCGAGCTACGCCCAGCAGCACGTATTTTCGGTGCTGCCACTCCGTAAGGTCTATTACGAGTGTGCCAATGGCATGGCGGCGTCTGAATCGGTCCAGCTGGGCTTCGTGATTGAAGGCTGCTTGCCGGCACATTGGGCGTGGCGCGGAGTATTGCGGAATGTGTACATCGTGGCACTATATAGTCGGCGATAGCAGATGTTCTCGTTTCTGAGTCATCAATGGTGCAACGCTGCGAACGAGATACTTGCGCGTCGTAAGTTGGCACCACGAGGCGTGCTCTTAGAAATGGACCTTAGAACGTGGGTCATCGAGCCGCGGCATGGTGAGGTTCCCCTTTACAACCGACAGGTCCATTTGCGTGTGCATCACAGACGCCTGACGTGGCACTCAGGCCCATCCGAGACGTTTCAAGCAGGCTTGGTCCTGCCCTACAGAACTGCATATGAGACCATGCTGAACGGCGACAGACGAGTCATGGTGGAGTCATGGGTACGCGGTGACCTGAAAGTTGTTGGCCGCCAAGATCTTCTGGCCGTAATTCAGGGCGGACTCATTAGTGGTAACGACGTGATCCAGTCCCTGCTTCGAGCAATAACTTTGCCACTAATCGAGGACGGCGAATGATTACGGGCCCAACGGTGCTCGAGGGCCGCCGCACAACCCTGTGCGCACTTGATCCCTGCGACTATCCGGAGCTCTACGATCTCACCGTCAACTCGACGGATCTGGTCCGATGGCGCTTCCGTTATGCAAAGCCGAGCTTTGAAGACTTCGTGCACAGCTTGTGGCAGGACGTCCACTGCCAATTCTCGATTGTTCACCGTGAGCGTCGGCAGCTACTCGGGTTGGCGGTGAGCTATGGCGCCGACTTTCGAAGCGGGCACTCATGGATCGGCGTCGTCATAGACACGAGGCCAGCGAATACGCGGTGGCTGTGGCCAGAGTCGTTCGTAATGTTCGTGGATTACCTATTTGAGGTATACGGATTCCGACACTTGTATGCCGAGTTTCCGGAGTTCAGGCCGCAACAGTATGCCAGCCTTAACACGCGCTTCCAGGAGGTCGCTCGCTTGAGCGAGCACTCGTATGTTGAAGGTCGCTATGTCGACCACGTCGTCGTCATGTTGGATAGAGAGGTGTGGGCGGCGCGCCGTCGAGGAAAGGTCCAGAACTAGAGTCGACGGGCGAAGGGCGTCATCGTGGCATCGATCGAGTATGAACGTATCTCCGCAGTTATTGTCGAGGCCCTCGAACTCGTCGACGTGCACTTGGACCGCGATACCTCGTTCGAGGACGCAGGCCTCGATTCCATCTCAGTGTATGAAGCCCTGATAGTGGTCGAGGAGGCGTTTGGAGTCTTTCCGGAGCTTGGCCCCGGGCCCGTCACGTTGCGCTCGATCTGGCAAGCGACAAACGCTGGTCTAACTGGAGTCGAAAGGAGGGATTCAGATGGGCTTGATTGAGCAAACTCATTTGGCTCTTTCAGCGACTGATTTCGAATGCCCTAGTCCAGCGGCGATTCGGGGCGTGCTGCGCGATCGAGATCTGAGCGTCGCGGGTCCCGCTGTCGACGCGTTCGTGGAGTTTGGACTTGCTGGCGCTCTGCTTGGACTAGTTGGCGCGGATCACACGCGCGTGCGGTCTTCCATTTCAGCGCCATACCGAAAGCAGCGGAGCGCGACATGGGCAAGAGAGATGCAGTCTGTCTTTAAGACTCTCGCGAGTGGAAGAGAGCGCTTGGAGGCGCCGACCGCCCGTGACTACTGCCAATCCGCCGCGGCGATTCTTGCGTGCAAGTTTGTCGGAGTTTCCGAGCAGTGGGCCGTGGCTCGGTGTATCGAGCTGGCCCAAAGAATCGTCGCATCCGATACGAGCGCACGGCGCCGCCACCTCTCTGCAATAAAGTTATTGCGGATTGTCGGCCATTCACTCGAGTCAGGCGGGGAGCTGGCAGACCATGCATTGTTGAACAGCCGCCTTGAACAACCGCCCAATGGCCGCATCTTCGTTGATGCCACCGCCGTCAATATGGTGATTGCGGGGAGTTTACTGGCCCCAGAGGCTCTCTTTAGGTGTCTCCAGTCGGACTTGTCTCGGCGTGAATTTGCAGCGCTCAGGGACTACGACGTTGACGTCATCATTAACGATCCGCCAATTATTGGTGCGGTTTATCGCAAGCGAGCGGAACCGTGCTTGCCTCCCGGACGGATTGTTGTCCCACTGCGACTGCGGACAGAGGTCACAAGGATGGACATTCCTTTCGGAATGGGCGCGCATTTTTGTTTAGGCGCTCACTGGGTCCGTACGTTCTGCCGAGAAGGTGTGCTGGCCGTTGTGAGTTAGCATCTCGGCGATCCAGTAAGCCCGCGCCTCACGGCACCGTCGACTGTCATCGGGAGATGAGAGACAAAACTCAGGTGCCGGGGCACAAGCGATGCCGGCAGTATCGCAACGAGCGATTTGCGCACCGCATCGAGCGTCACGCCGGGCTCAGCCGCCACGATCAGGGCGCATACGTCGTCTTCACCTTCAACCCGAGACGGTCTGCCGTAGACAAGCGCTTGCATCACTGCGGGAATTGAGTCCAACGCGCCTTCTATCACCGCCGGGTCAATGAGACGGCCTCCCCTGATGATCATCCAATCTGCGCGTCCGCAGATCGTCAGTCGGCCATCGTTGGATAGTCGTCCGAGGTCGCCGGTCTGCCAGGCGGTGTGACGATCGACTTCCCGATAAACGCCATCTTTCACGAAGCCCGACAAGAGCGATCCCGACTCAACAACGACCGCTCCTTCCCCTGCGTGGTGGGCGGGATGGGTCTGTGAACCGATAGCCACGTTAACGCCTGCTAGCGGGGTGCCAACGGTTCCGGCTCTGATATCGGCAATGCCGTCCAGGCTCGAAGCAGTTACTGGGCCTGTCTCTGTCGTTCCATACCCTATAGTGACAATGCAATCGAGAAATTGATGCAACTGCTCAGCAACTCTGACTGGAACTTTCGAGCCACCCAGTGCAACGGAAAGCGGTCGAGGCCGTACGGATGCCCCGGTTCGCCACAAGTTAAGGAGGGAGCGCGCGCTCGCCGGGCTCAACGCAACGGTTGCTCCAGGAATACTGCAGATACCTTGGTTGAAGGCCGCCAAGTCATACTCGTCGGGCAGAAGTAGGCCGCCACCCGTAAATATGGCTCTCAGCGCCAGCGCCAATCCGGATACCGACGACAGGGACATTGAGGTGGCGAGTGGATTGTTGATCGGGTTGGAAGACCTCAGCGTCGCTATATTCGTGAACGCGTCCTGGCGCCGAGTTTCGCGGGGCTCGCTGCGGGAATTTGTCTCCCGCTCCACCACCGACTGAATGCTCAAGACAATGTTGGCCAAGCTAGACGCACTATGAAAGATGCATTTGCCTTCGCTGGTTGTTCCTGAAGTGAACAATCCGACGAGCGCGCGAGCATCCGGCGGTCGATTCTTCGTCTCCAATCCGTTACGAATCTCGGTCAGCTTGGCTTTCGGCAGATCGAGTCGAGGATCAACGAGGATCGTTGGCGCTCCCAGCTCGAAGCGCGCGAATAGCTTGGCGAAATCGTTGGGTGATTTAAGCGACACTGGTTCAAGCGGCATGAAAGACGCCTGCTGCCGGAGCTCTCGGGCCACCCCAGATCGGAGCTGATCAAGTGTGAATGTGTGCGAGCCGGAGAAGAACGCATTGAGATGTCCTGGATGCGCCGAAACCAGGTCCATGATTGGAAACACTGTTGCCTCAAATAAGTTCCGGATTTGGCTGGCAACCTAGCCCGTCGCGGCGATTGGCGCCTTGTGAATCGCCCCGTGTCTTGGGACTGCTCGGGTTATTCGGTGACGGCCTCGAGGCTGTGGGGTTTGACTGTAGTAGTCGACTTCGGCTTCGGCCGGCGTGATGTAGCTGGCATCGTTGGTGGTCTCGCCGTGGACGCGTTGGTGGTTCAACCAGTCGACGCCGGTCATCGTCGCGAACTCGACGTCGTCATAGGCCGCGCCAGGGTCCTTGCCGTAAATCAGCTCCCATTTGTAGAGGCCATTGAACGACTCGGCGAGCGGATTGTCGCAACTTTACCACGCGAGCCAACCGACGCGACGATGGCGTTGCCGGCCAGTCGTTCGCAGGAGCGGATCGACAGATATTGCACGCCCCTGAAGCGCTCATGTCGTCAAGGGTGGATCTGTCGGATATATGGACGCGGCCAAGTGGACGATGGCAACGGTATGAGTCCCGCAGTGTGGTGGGTTTTCGGTAGGTCCACCTTGGGGTGAGCCTCCGGCGTGATTGTTGGTGTGTTCCGCAAGAACCCACCGAAGCAGAACACACCGTCAACAACCGTCGCCTCCACAGCGAACTCGGCGACATCCCACCCGCCGAGTTCGAGCACAACTACTACGCTCGCACCCGGACCCAACATCAAGCCCCAACACCCATCCGGACCTGATGCAAAAGACCGGCCGGTTCAGATGTGCCGACCGTGATATGGATTCGGTAGAGGGTTTAGCTGCCGAACTCGCTAAGTGTGCGCGGAGCGCGGGGTGCGGCGAGGCCGGCCCGAGTGGTCCGGCGCGATTCGATGATGACGTTCGCCGCGATAGTTAGTGATCGAGTGGTTGGCGTTGAGCCCGCTGCGCGCTCACCCCGCGCCGTCGCAGAAAATACACGAAGTTTCGTGTCGAATCTCGTCCCGTCTTCGGGCCACAAGAGGGGCATGGGATTCCCTCCATCGAACGGCGGCATGCATAGGGTCACAGAGATGCACCACAGGTGCTGCGCCGGTACCGACGTTCGGATCGCTGTCGTGTTGAGCGGCGGGAAGTTGTCGCTGGCGCAGCATCGGGTACAGCCTCGACCAGGTCGCGACAGGCATCGAGGCCTACTACAGCGGCTCCGCTGAAGCGATAGGCCAATGGCTCGTTCCGGAGAAATCGCAAAAGACGGGACAGAGGGGCCCCCGGCAGCAGCCCTTGGTGAAGAGCCAGGCAATCGTCCTCGATCGGTGAGAGCGATCGAAGAGTCCGGCGTTGGCACGCCGCTTCTGCCCAGCGGTCGGATGCGTCCAACGGATCATCCAACGGATGGGCCGAATCGGCTCGGATTCAGAGGTATCAGCCGGACGCACCGCCGGACATAACCGCAGGTCAGCCCACACAATAGCATAAACTATCAGTAACTTTCAATGACTTCTAATGACACGGTGGATAAATCTTGACGAGCACCGCGGACGATGGTGTCGTGGAGGGCGGGGGCGCCCTCGAGCTGATTCGATTGCCGGGGCGAATCGTTGAAGGTCGAGATCGGCTATCGAGCCGAGAACATCGATGGGGCCCACGCGTCGTCGAGCCGTATGCGTTCCGATACTGACGCGAAGGCAACCTGATGGTGCTCGTCGTGAACGATCGCGGAATGCTGCGCGCATATCGGGACCACATCGCCGGTGTAATTCTTACGGCCGAAAGGCACCGGCCCCGCTGACCTGACCTGGTCGAGTTGTGAGGTCGGACCTTGTGCACGTACAGCCACATCGCGCCACGGTGTGCGTGTCGGTCAGAAGGCATCGACGTGATCGACGTTTGCGTGTTGGAGTTGCGGGCAGGTCGAAGCCGAGGCTGGCGTAGGCCCGGCG
>JBDTLT010000174.1:0-11870 GCA_039934635.1 Acidimicrobiales bacterium | reverse complement strand
ACGATCTTCATGAGTGCACGAAACCGCGGGTCAGTCACGTGCCCGGGGCGGGATTTGAACCCGCAAGCCCTCGCGGACCAAGGGGTTTAAGACGGTACGCATACGTCCAGGTCATGCCGCATATTCCGGCGCGTGTTGCTTCATCGGCACATTCGCGAACGCGCTGTCCAGCGCGTGTTCGCTCGAACTGGCGTGTTTCGGCGCGTTCGTTAGCAATCGGTTAGCAAGAGACGCGTGCGCGATCGCCTCTAGGGCAGCAGTGTGTGCGTCGCGATTCCCGCGATCGCTTGCGCCGGGGTGGCGGTGATGAGGTCGGCCAACTCGTGGCGGGCATCAAGTCAGTCGACCAGCGAGCGCGAGAATGTTGTTTGTCCCGAGAGGTATGAAATCGCGGGTGTCGCGGTCGAACGCGAACAACTTGTTGTTGCCGGTGATCCAGAACAGGTAGCGGCTATTGGGCGACCACACGAACGACTGGAACTCCCCGCCTATTGCGCTGATGCCTTGCCCGAAGCCGGTCACCAGGTCGACGAAAACGACTTCCCGTTGCGCACGAAACACCGCGGCGGTGTGACCATCAGGCGAGATCGAGCCGATACGACCTTCGGCCAGTACCGGGAACGACGGCGGTGTCACCGCAGCAGAGTCGACGGTGAGCGAGCGCCGCTGCCCCGATGTGCGATCGATCACAGTGAGCGCGCACGCTGCGGTTGCTGCGCAGTCGCGCACGAGAAATGTCTGGGGGCCGGCAGCGATCACCTTGTTCGTCGTGATCAACGTGGGCGGACCCTCTGCGGTGACCAGCGTGTCGCTACCGCTGCGATACAGCATCTCGCCGGCGCCGTCGCAGCCAACGGGGAGAAGCTGCTGTGCGCCACCAACTTGCGCCTTGAGCGATCCGTCATAGCCGACTTGCACGAGTGACTCATGGGCCAGCCATACACGATCACGGCGACCGTCCGAACAAACCATCGACGTGCCACCGCTCAGCAAACCAGCCGGATCACTGACCGAACCGCTGTCGGCCACCACGTAACCAGACACGTTGTCGTAGGGCCGCACCACCGCCGCTGACGGACCCACCGCAAGAAACGCCGGGGCCGTACTCGTCACCGGGCCCACCCGCGTGGTGACGACCGTGCCCCGGTCGACATCGATCCGCAGCACCGCACTCGGATCAGCGATATGCGCGAACAACACGACACCTGACGCCGACGGCAATGCGCGATCAAGCACCGACGCCGGCACAGTGGACGCCGAAGACGACGCCGACGAGGCCGCAGCACGCGTGCTCGTCGACGAGACTGCTGCAGCGGTCGACGGCACCACCTCGTTATCGCCCTGCGACCGCGCCACCACCCATACGAGGCCGCCCGCCATCAGAACCACCGCCGTCATCACGAGCCCAGCAATGTTTGGGCGGCGCTCGATCGTCGTCACCGTCACCCCCAAAGTCATCTGCACCCAAAGCGTACGCCGCTGCACCTACACCGTCCGAGCCGCGATCGTTCCAACCGCAGCGTCTCGCCGCCCTTTCCAGCGGCAGCGCGAACCAGCGACCGACACTCAACGTCGACACTCGATCCGCAAAGCCGCTTCGACAGGCGCCTGAACCCCAGTAATATATAGACCGTGTTGGCCGATATCGGCGAGTGCCGAATAGCGCCACCTGCCAGCGCAAACATCGACCGTTCATGATGGCCCATATCGCCCCGTATCAAGCGTTGCGGCTTCGCTTGTGACACAGAACGCGGAGCAGCAGGGCGCGATCGCTCGTCGGCAACCAGCGCGAATTCCTGTTGAGGAATGCGTTGAGGTCCCTGATCGTGGCGGCGTCGATTGGCGCGTGGTCGCGTCCTGGCGCCGACGACGGACTACCAATAGCGGATGAGATCGGCGACCTCGGTCGCGATTGCGAGCGACAGGTTGTGCGCTCTGCTGGCCAAGTGACGGCGGATTTCGTCGAGTTGGTGCTGAGTCGGTCGCGTCGCAGACGAATTCCATGAGGCGAGTACGCGATCGATGGTCGCACTGCCGAGGTCTCGCAGATCTTCGTCAGCCGCGACCGAGGCGCGCAAGCCGATCTGAAGGCGCGACCAACGGTTCGAACGGCCGACCAGGTACCGAAGAATCCGCTTTTGGCGAAGGGCAGGCGCGTGTCGGGCTTCATCCCAAGCGAGTTCTGCAATCTCTTCGCTGACGACACTCCTGGCCAGGCCTTTGGTCGCTGCATCAGCGCGGCCACCGTCGCCTCGCAGCGCTGCATCAAGCAACATCGGCAGATGCCGAGCGTCGCCCTTGCGGGCGATGACTCGCATCGCCGCGATACCAACGCGTCCCGGATCGTCGACGTAACGTGCCGCGATGTCGGCGTCGTCGACGGTTCCGAGATCGCCCAATCCGAGCAGCGCGGCCAACGGCCGCTCATCGATCGCAGCGCGGTAGTACACGAGCGCGTCGCCGCCGTCACGACCCACGACGCGCTGGGCAACGTCGCGCACCGCCGCCGAGCGATCGCCCAGCGCATCGGCGAGCTGCCCCGAGTACTCGTGATCGTGATGCGTGAGATGCCACAGCGCCGCGGCCCGCACCCGCGGCAGAGTTGAGCGCGACAACAACAACGCGGCCTGTTGGCATACGGCGTCGTTCGCGAGTGCCGCTGCCGCAACTTCTGCCATGCTCACTGGATCTTCGGGCCTCACCGCGAGAAGGAGACGCAAGATCTCGTCGTTGTGACTCGCAAGTGCATGGGTCGCCGCGCGTCGCACAGCGCGGTCTCGATGCTCAAGGCCATCCCACAGGGCATCGGTCACCGCCCGATCGAGACAGACGTCGTGGATCTCGGCTCTCAGAGCGGCCACCGCGGTTGACTCGCGAAACCGTTGACTCGCGACGAACGGCAGTGCATCGACCAACCACGTCGCGTACCGCACCCGATTCGCCGGGGTCAGCCGTGAATGAACGAGCTGCGTCGCGAGTTCGCTCACCGGAGAAACCCAATCAACGGTACGCAAAAGGAGCCAGCGCAACTCCGGCCCCGACTCGAGCTCGCCCAGTTCGACCACCGCCGCCTCGCGCACATGGCCATTGCCATGCATCGACGTAGCAGCAGCGACACCCAACGGATCACGCACTCGCCGTACCATTTCGCGAACATCGTCAGGTCGCAGCGCCCGCCACCCCGCGTCATCCCAGCCCGCCCTGTGTCGAACAGCAATGTCGAGCGGTGAGAGTTGTGAACTGGGAACCTCACGCACGAGACGCCCGATCACCTCGACCGTGTGCTCGAGGTCGGGCGCCGTCAAGACCAGACGGCGCAGCCAGTGGGGCAGATGATCGGCATCTTCCAATAGACGGACAACAATTGGCGGCGTCGCCTCCCGAGGCGGTGCCCCCGTCGATCGCCTCCACCACCGCATGGTCGAAGACTACGGTAGTCGAACCCCCCCTCAGCACCGACCGCGCTGGCGCCGGCAACATATTTGATCAACCCTCGCACGTTCGCAATCTCACCCCCTTGTCCCTTGTCCTTGGCGCCCACATCGGCGCGGCTCGAGCACGGCGATCGGCACCGTCGGGCGACAAGCGCAGCGCACTCTGAGGCAAGCGGCAATACTCGGACATGGCTTCTACTGAGTCGAGCTCTGAGCCAACGAGGCGCCTCGTCAATCAACGAATTCGCAATCGGATCATCGAATACTTGAAGACCGTGTCTTCATTCGAGGAGCAGCAGAGATACCAGGCCAACGCCCCGATCGCCTGGGTACCCAACGAGATGATCGAGATGTGGGCGGATTGGGTGCACGGTGATCCACGTACGCAAGAACTACCGGACGTCTACTCCGACGCCGAGGTGCGCGCGATCCGCGACTTCCACACGACGTGGGACCGCCTGGCGGAGAGACTGCCGCGCGATCTGCCTGCGTTGCCACAAGTACAGCAGCTTCCTGAGTGGGATGAGCTGCGTCGAGCCGGTGACGCGGCGTTCAAAGTGTTCGAAGTGCGCGGAACGATGCCTGACGACGTAGAGACCTAGAGCCCACAGACGGCCGTCGAAAACCTCGCACCTTCTGAACATCAACCCTCGGCGGCGGAGGATCCATTGCTCCCTAGGGAAACTCGATGCCGAGCTTGTCCTTCGAGGCGCCCTCGGATGGCAAGCGAGACGTCGCTACGAGTGCTGAGACTTGTTCCCTCAGCAAAGGATCGTCGACCGTCAACGTTATGAAGTGGAGTTCGCGGAGGAACTGTGCGACTTGCTGCGGGTTCAAGAACACTGGATCGGTCGTGCCATCGAGCAGCGGCAACAGATGAAGGCTGTAGGCGGTCCCAATATAACGCAGGCGATGCCAGAGCGTCTCAGGCATCCAAACACCCTCGTCGTTGTGGCCGTACCGGTCTGATCGAAAGATGTGGACGGGCTCGTCGTTTGCGAAGGAAAGGGCATCGAAACGGTCCGCAAACGCGTCATCCATCCCAATAGGTTCGCGCAGCTCGGCGGCGCAGATCGTGCAATCGCTACGGTGTCAACGCTTCGGCAGAACGAGAACATGGCGCACTGACGACGAAATCGGCAAGGGGCCGACCTCGGCGGTCTCTGCCCCGTCGCGTGTGCAGCGACCGGCAGCTTCGACGCTCCGGCGGGCAATGACACTCCGCCCACCGACGCTGGACCGTCCGGCGGGAGCGCCCTGCCATTGGCGCCTCGAGCCTGACGCTGCACGCACCCCCTTCCGCTGGACTTGCCTCTCGAACGATCTTTGAGCGCTTCGCATCGCGCTGCAATGCGGCTCACGTGGCGAGAAGGATGACCATGGCGATCGCCGACAGAGCTGCGATCACGAGGCTGAATACTACGAGAAGCCATCGCGGTCTGATCTGCGACTCGCTGCCAGTCTCCGCCAGTCTCAGCTGGCGAGCCTCCAGCGGCCAAGCGAATCCTCTTTGCCGCCACGACAGGTAGACCAGGATGCCGCAGATTGCAGCGCCTCCGGCAACTGCCCGGACGTCAGCGAAGAACCATAGGGCTGCGAACCCTCCGATGAGCGCCGAGACCAGGGCGTACAAGAGCGGATGGCCCTTCGCCCGCGAGGCCATTCCCGTGGCCGATCCATCACGATCGAGGTTCACGAAAAGCATCCCTCTGCGCAAGTGATCTGAGACACGATGTTTTGTTCGGTCGCGGCATTTCGAAGTTGAGTCTCCGAGTGCTGATCCACTCATCGGCTTGCCCGATAGCGACCTGGCGGTTCTTCCCGCTCGCAATTGATGCCAGACGGCGAACGGACATCGCCAACCTCGCCCCTTTCCAATCCCACCCCTGTTAGGCAACGGGCGGTGTCGGGTGCTGATTCGCGACGGGCGCTCAGCAGTTGCTCGCAACGTGCTGGTGCGACTGTCGTGACGAGAGGCCCACGACAGGTGCGCGCCCAACACGCGTCTCGTTGCAAGCGAGAGGTGGGGCGCAGTTTCTCGGGTGGGATGGCGGCGCTCCCGCCAACCGCAGCCCAGGTAGCGTCCGACATAGTGCCAACATCGCGTGAACGTGGGCCGTCATGGCGGGAATGGGCAGTCGTTGGCGCCGCCGTGTGCCTTGTCGTGCTTGGCGTGTTGTTCTTCGCTGCGATCCGAGTCGGCGCGTGATCGCTTAACGCTATGGACGGGCCCGTAACCGCCTTAGCCAGCGGTCCAGATGAACATCGAAACGGCTCTCCTCGTCGTGACAGCAGTCCGCCGATCGCGTCGTCCACCGCCATCGCGAACCTCGCACAGCTGAGCGCTTTGAACAGCGCCGGCAGCGTAGAGCCCGCTGCTCGGCGCCGACCTATTTTCGTAGGATGGTGGGAGCGGTTCCGACCGTCAAATGATCATGCGACCTCGCCGCACCTTGCTTCACCGAATCAGTGGACTGGCCCTCGGGGTCGTGGTTGTCGCCGCGTGTGGCCGACATGGCGCGGACCCTCTTGCATCGTCGTCGTCAACGACCGAGCCATTGGCCGCGACATCGACCTCGATGCTGTCGCCGATCTCAACATCAGTAACTCCGGCGACGCGCCCGGCCACGCCGGAACAAGCGAAATGCGCCGATGTGGCGGCGGAGCTATTGCGGCGCAGCGGCCCAGCGGCCCCTCCCGTCGCTATGTATCCGCGGTCGGTGATCGTCTCGCGCCGTTCGGACGGGATGGTCTACACAGTCGACGCGGTGAGCAACGACTCATGCATTGTGTTCACCTCGACGTACCACTGGTCGGCCAGCACCTTCTTTTTGCACGATGATGTGCTGGCGTGGTCGTGGCAGGGTGGCAGCAGTTTCGCCCCGCGGGTCGGGGTTCACTGCCGGAGCATGTCATCGCCGAGGACGATCGTCGAAGACACACCGGTCGTCGTGCTCTATGACCCGGCGGCAGGCTCCCGCACGGGGAGCTCAGGCTTCGTGCCGTCCCCCTACGTCATGGCGGCATGGAAAGTTGACGATCAAGGTTTCGTCGCTTTGGATACCCCTTCGTTGCAGTGTCGCGACTCCGACAACATCCCTTCATCAGATTGCTCGGCTGGCCAATTGAGCGCCCTTCAAGAGCGTGTCGGCAGAACGTTCTCAGCGGCGAACGATCTCGGCGCCTCCGTCGCCCTATCGGAGAACTTCGGCGCCGACAACAAGATGCTTCGTCTCGTTTTGATCGACGACTGCATGGTGGCCTTGTTGACATCACACGCCGTCGGCATATCGGTCAATGATCGCCTGTTACTCGACGTCGAAGCATTGCCCGCATGAACCAAACGACGTCAAAATCTGCACACTCGATGGGACCGATGCACAGCTATTGCGTGTGACCCTAAGATCCGAAGAGTCGCGAGCGTGGCGGACGATGGACAATCGCCTCGTCGAAGTCAATCCATCGACCGCCAGCTGCGCGAAGCCGCCGCCAGACCATGCAGACTAGATAAGGCGACGTTGACCGACCGGGTGATCATCGACCAGTGGGCGCCCTACCCCGCGCACGCGGCCTGAAGCTCTCAACCCAACGAGCCAACCAAACTCGGGGCAGACCCGTCCGTTTGGCGCACTGTGAGTGCTGCCACGATGTCGAGGGTGGAGGATTGGCAGATTGTGAACGTCGAACAGGAGTGAACGGAGTAGGAGTTCGTCGGTGCTCAACTACCCAGCGCGAGGTTCGCTAGCTGTAGGAGCATTTCGTAGTAGGCACGAGCGTCATGCGGAAACTCTCCCAACGATCGAGCAAGCCTGTCTCGGGCTGCCTGAAGCGCGACGCGCTCGGTGGGGCTGAGCCCTCCGCTGCTACTCGCATTCGACGCCCATCCGTAGATGTCTGCATCGATCATGACGGCGTCAACTTCGCCGTAGTCGAGGCCCTTGACGACGCTCGCCGGGAACGGCTCTGCCCTGTGCTGAGCGAGTAAGTCGTCAAGTTTGGCCATTGCTGCATACTGCTCTCCGCAAACGCCAGCGTCGAGCGATGGTTGCGCTACGTCGATAATTGAGGCCGCGCCCTCCTTTGCTTGATACTGCAATGAAACTCGTCGGCGCCCGGGCACGTAGCGTGAGGGCTGTCGGGACGGGTGCGGTTCATCGGGGCTCGTTCGTGTCGTCCTGCTCGGGTGGCGCGATTCCCATCTCTAGATCGCGCTCGCGTTCTAGGCGTTCCTCGGCGCCGGGCCAGCTAACCAGATCGTCATCGGTGGCTGCGGCTAGTGGTATTGAGGGCGGCTGCTCGGTCTGGTCGATGAGTTCCTTGACTCGGGCGTCGTCGCCTTCGCTGAGCTGGTCGCCCGGCTCGGGGACCTCGATACCTGCCTCTTCGACTACGTCGCCGGGCGGTGGTGTGATGTTGATTCCCGCTTCCTCTGTTGCGCTCTTGCCGCTCTTTGTCAACTGCGGTGCCTTGGCAGCCCAAGGTCGAAGCTGTTGAACGACCTCGCCGTAGAATCCGTCGATCGACGCCAGTACCGAGTCGATGAAGCCGCCGCGACCGGCGCCGCGTTTGGTACCTGCCGGAGATGACGCCGCCACGCGGAAGGTCCGCAGTTCGCGCGTTGGATCAGCGATGAGTTTCGCGGGATCGTCGCGCAGGGTGCGCAGGAGTTCGCTCGTCGACGTTCGTGCGTTCAATGACCAGGCATCGATACGCAATCCATCGGGCGCATCTTTGAGTTGGCGGACCAGCCAATTGACCCGCGTAACAGGCCTGCCCTCGCGCGGCGCCTCAACGTCTACGCTGACGGTGATGCGGTTTGCGCGTAGATCCGCGGTGACATCGATCGGCGCAAGTGCATCCGGTATCCGTATTGCACCGACCAGTAGTCCGCGCTCAACGAGTGACTGACACTGCGCCGCAAATCGCACAGAGGGATCGGTCTGTTCGCGTCGTGACAGCTGGACCTGCACGTCGACGCCCAGTTCCCGGCCGAGACGCAGCGACGCGAACCGCAACAGTTGCTCCCACCGTGAGACCGTGTCGACGAGCCCCTTGTCGTTGATGCGCAACGTGCCCGCAGTTATTGCGTCGCGTACCGTGACCCACGACGCTCCCATGTCGGCGAAGTCCATCGCACCCGAGCGCGGATGCTCCAGGTACCGGATCAACTCGCCCAGGATCCAGGCCTGGTCGGGATCCGCCACGCCGCGATGTACCCGTTGTTGCACTGCAAGGGTCAGCACCTCCGACCAAGACAAATGGTGCAGAGCAACCTTCTTGGTCTTGCGCTTGTCGACCTCTACCGGGTGCACATTGGGTGCTGGCGCGAGCTGGTTGGAGATTGTCAGCACGGCGTCGAAACCCTCGTCGCGTGCGACGTCCAGGTACGCCTCGACTTGCGCGCGTTCCAGATCGCTAGAGCTGGTTTTCACTTCGACGAGCGCCGTCCACGTCCGCGCTCCGCGAGACGCTTGTATCAGCCCGTCGGGAATCACAGTCCGCTCGCCCAGGACGAACGGCACCTCAATAAACGTCGCAAGTAGCCCACCTGGCGCGCCGAGCGGTCGAACGATCGCCGCCCCAAACTCGCGCACAGCAGACATCACCGCGAGCAACGCCGACGTTGCTCGACGCTCCGCCTCGTCCGTGCCGCTGATCCCGCTCGTTGGGATGAGTCGAGCCGACTGCCACGTCGATTCCGGTGCCATTAGACCCCACCTGTCGTCCCTGCCACGCCGAATTCAAGGGTATCCCCGCTGATCGGCGCCGTCAGAACCCACCAAATGGATAGCCACTGACAGCGGCCGCATTCCGCCCCGATCCGCCACGCGGCGACAGCGCCGGCGAACTGAGATCGGCGCGCTCACGATCCTCACCGCCGCGAGCGCGTTCACACCGACGAGGTAGACCAGACCGCCGACCCACCGCGCATCAACAGCCGGCGATGCCGATGACTGACTGTCATGCGGTGAGTGGTTCCGCTAGCGCCTGCAAGTCGCGCCGGTTACATCTCGATGCCCATGTCGATCTCACGCTCGCGCACGCGGGCCGGTGCGAGCTCTCTGACGTCGTGATGGAGTCGGCGGTGGTGGTCGGCACGGGTCATGTCGCTATAGCCGGGGCGCGGGCCGAGCGCGTCGCGACTGTCGATGCCGTATGCGGCGCGGTATTGCTCGATGCCACCGACCGTCGTACGCCAGAGCTTCTCGTTCCCGTCACGTTGAATCCCGCGCAGATGCGCCGGCGGGTCGCGTTCCACACGATCAATGCGTAGCGACGCGTCGGCGTTGAGCGTCGTACGGATCTCATGGGAGCGGTCAATGAGCCCCGGCCGTGTCGCGTCTCTTTGCGCAACCGCGCGGTCACGGTCGCCGGTCAGATCAGAGATTTCGGCGCGCAGGGTCGTTGCGCTTGTCTCGTATTCGGTCGCCAATCCGGCGGCGCGGTCGATGTCGCCATGCAGTGTGTCGATGGTGTCGCGGTTGCGGAACCGTGACCATGCAGTGTCAAAACCGTCGAGGCGTTGCTGCGCGTCGTCGACCCGGGCGCGTGCACCGTCGAGGCGCTTCAGCGTGTCGGTCAGATCGCCGGACTTCGTGGAGAGCCCGCGTTCGACGCCATCGACCGACTGCTCGAGGACGGAGCGCTGCCGGCCGATCGCACGTTGTTCATCCCACAGGTCGCGCAGCGCCCGCGGCGACAACAACGCCTCGCGTTGAGGAAGTCGTTGAGGTTGTTCGCGCAGCACATCAAGCGCGGGACGGTCGATCCAATCACGACCCAACGCCACGGCCAGCACATCACGGGCCGACTGGCCCGGCTCGACGGCGACGTAAGCGGTGTTGTTGTCGCGGCCGCGGGTCATCGGCACGTAGATCCCGCGGGCATCGACCGGCCCGTCGATCAATGTCAACGAACGGTCGACGGTACGGCCCTGCGCCCCGTGCGCAGTCTGCGCATACCCCAACTCGAGATCGCTGTTCACATAGTCGGCCGGCAGTCGGACGCGTCCGTGTGATCCGGACACCGTGACCGAGTGGTCGCGGTGCAACTTCTCGATGACCCAGCGGTCGCGATTGTGCACCGGGTAGCCGCGGTCGGTGGTCAGGTCGCGGTCGTTGCGACGGGTGACAATTTCGTCGCCGACATGCAGCCGATACCCACCCGCGTCGAGGGAGCGTTTCGTGTCGAGTTCGCCGTTGCGCATGCGGATGTCTTGGGCGGTGCGGTTGAGGGCGAGGACGGCGTCGTTGGTGGGTGCGGTCATCAACACGTCTTCGCCGCGCTGCCGGGCGCGGTGCCACGCCGCCACCATCCGATCTTGCAGCTCCTCAGCTGGGCCTTCCAGGATTCGGCGATGTTGGGTGTAGAGGTCGATGACGTCGAGGTCGCCACGCCGCAGTCGTAGTGATGCGTCGCGTTCCCATTCGTTGGTGAAGCGGTGCACGCGGCCGAGCTCGATCGCACCGTGCTCGTCGACGAGATGGTTGAACATGCCGCCGCGGCCGACGGCGGAGAACTGCAACGGATCCCCCACCAACACCACCCGCCAGCCTCGTGTGTCGGCGAGCGTCGCGAGCTGCGCCAGCTTCGGCGTCGCGATCATCCCGGCTTCGTCGACGATGATTGTCGTACCGATGGGGAGCAGGTAGGGCGGCCGGGGTCCCCTGACGCGCTGGTGCTCGACCAACAGCTTGTCCACCGTGTCCGAGCGCAGGCCGGTCTCGGACGCGAGCACCTGCGCCGCGGCCGCCGACGGAGCGACACCAAAGACCGTGCGACCCTCGTAGCGGAGCTGCGCCACCGCCGGTTTGAGAGCGGTGGTCTTGCCGGTCCCCGCGGGGCCAACGGCCAACACCAACGGCGCCTCACCAGCGACCGCCGCCGCGAGCTCGAGCTGCGCACGATCCAGGGTCGTCAACACCGGCGCCAACAACACCGGCTTGTCGGTAACGGGCCTACTGAGACGCTGTTGCGCCCACGCCGCAATCCGTTGTTCCTCCGTGAGGATCGCCGGCGTCGTCAACACCCGCGCGATCACCGACTCGGTGATCGGCCGGCCATCACGACGCAACACCGCCCCCACCTCGATCGCCGGTGACAGATCGACCAGCAGATCGCGAGTGATGGACTCCGTGAGCTGCTCGAGCCCTTCGACGAGCTCCGCCGCGGGCATCGCGAGATCACTGTCGAGGTTGGCGGCCAACTCACGCAGCAGCTCCGCCGGCCGCCACGTCGACTGCTTCTCCCCCAACGCCACCAAAGCCCTCACAGCCACCGCCTGCACGTCGAGCTGGTGATGTGGTGCTGCTTGTTGGCCGAGCACCTCACGGACCAACTCAGCCGGCTCCACGCCGGCGGACCGTGAGATCGCGGCCCATTCCTCGCGCGCCAGCCGCGCCGGCTTCGCGTCCGGTTTCGGCGGACGCGAATCGA
>JBDTLT010000173.1:0-11871 GCA_039934635.1 Acidimicrobiales bacterium | reverse complement strand
CGCGATCGGGGCGACTACTGCGATGATGCCGACGGTCCACACGAGCGAGACCACGATCGCGTGGGTGTCCGCACCCCCGACGGTGTCGATGGTCGGTGAACGCACCGCGTCGACCATTGCAGTGACGGGTTGCGAATAGCCGTTCGCGGCGGGCGGCGTTTTCGCGACGCGCCGCGTCCTACGCAGATCGAAGGGGAGTCGTCGATGGCGGTGCCGCACCGGTGGCCGTGTGAGTCGAGCGGCCGTCGCCGCGCACGATCACAACGGGCAGCGTCGTTTTTCGCGAGACGGCGCGCGAAACGCTCCCGAAGAGCGCACCGGCCACCGCGCCGTGGCCGCGCGAACCGAGGATGATGAGGTCGACGCCGTGTGACTCGCCGTAGGCCACGATCTCGGCAGTGGTTGGGCCGCCGAGGAGGGCGGTCGTGACGTGGACACCTTGCGACGCGGCCAATTCGGCCGCGATGTCGAGCACCGCACGGTCTTGTTCAGTTGGTTCATGGGGGAGCGCGTAGCCGCCGTCTTCGTCCCACGTCGCCCAGGTATCGATCGTCGGAATGACGTGGACGAACAGCAGCTGTGCCTGCTGCTCCGCGGCCAGTTCCACCGCGAAATCCCGCGCGTCCATGGAGGAGCGAGAACCGTCGATGGCAACGAGGATGGACTTCAACTCGCCCCACGGAGACCGACGGTCGCCGCGCTCGAGGTTGCTCGAGAGGTCTGTGCTGGCTGCTCTGTTCATCGTGCCCTCCGGGGAAGCCTGTTGATCTCGAGTGTGGGCGCGCCGGTCGGCCGTGGCGCCCGTCGGTACCACTGGTCGACAAGACCAGTGCCTTGTACTGGTGCCCCCGACAGTCGATCTGGGTGATGGTCTTCACGGCAGGTTGGCCGGACCAGGGGGTCGAGAATGGGCCGAAGCGAGAGTCGTGACTACGACGTGATCGTCATCGGGGCGGGCGCGGCGGGCGAGCACTGCGCGAACTCGTTGGTCGCGGGTGGGCTGCGGGTCGCGATCGTCGAGCGTGAACTGGTGGGCGGCGAGTGCTCGTACTGGGCGTGTATCCCGTCGAAGACACTGCTTCGGCCCGGCGAGGCCGTTCACGCCGCCCGTGCCGCCGCGGGTGGCGCAGAGGTCGATGTCGGTGCGGCGCTCGCGTGGCGTGACAGCGTGGTCGACAACTGGTCCGATGCCGCGCACGAGCAAAGGCTCGCGACGAGAGGCATCGACCTGTTACGCGGCCGCGGTCGGCTCGCGGGGCCGGGTGTCGTCGTTGTCGACGGCGTGCGGTGCATCGCCCGACATGTCGTGATCGCAACCGGGTCCGAGCCAGTGCTGCCGCCGATTGCCGGGTTGTCTCGACTCGATGGTGTCTGGGGTTCGCGCGAAGCGACGAGTATGACCGCAGTGCCGCAGAGGCTACTCGTCCTCGGCGGTGGACCGACCGGATTGGAGCTCGCGCAAGCGTTGCATCGCCTTGGCAGTGCTGTCGCGCTTCTCGAAGCGGCGGAGCATGTTCTGCCCCGCGAGCCGGCGACGCTCGGTGCCGCGCTCGGTGACGCGCTGCGGCGAGACGGAATCGATCTCGTCCTCGGCGCGACCGCGGCCGCGGTTCGTCGTGACGGAGCTGACTACGTGATCGAGCTCGACGACGGACGTGCACTCCGTGGGGATCGGCTACTCGTGGCGACTGGACGACGTCCACGCGTCGCCGATCTCGGTCTCGAGTCGGTCGGAGTCGACGCCGACGAGCATGGCATCGCGGTCGACGAGCGCTTGCGCGCCGGCGAGGGGGTGTGGGCGATCGGAGACGTGACGGGAATCTTGCCGCTGACCTACGTCGGCGAGTATCAGGCCGATGTCGTCGCGGCGAACATTCTCGGTCAACCTCGCGCGGCGAACTACGAGGCCGTGCCGCGAGTCGTTTTCACCGATCCCCAGGCGTCGAGCGTCGGTGCCACCGCGGCTCGATTCTCAGGGACCGCCCGTCTCGCCGAGGCGGCGCGGCTCGAGATGTATACGCGCTCGTATTCGGAATCAAACGGATTCGTCACGTTGCTCAGCGACGGTGAGCGACTCACCGGCGCTCACGCGCTCGGACCCGAGGCAAGCGAGTGGCTGCAGCAGGCGACGCTGGCCGTCCGTGCCCGGATCCCCCTGGCAACACTGCGCGACACGATTCAGCCCTTTCCCACCTTCTCCGGGATCTACGGCTCGGCGTTGAAGTCGTTGTGTGCAAACGTTGAGTTAGGGCAGCGCAATGAGTAGCAGTCGACGGCGCGTCTTCTTGCCCGCGCCGCCGGACCGGCATAGCGTGCCGCGCATCGATAGCCGAGTCCACCTTGGGATGCCCGCGCTACCGGCCGGTCTGATCGGGCGCACGAAGGAGTGTCGAGCGCTCGACGAGTTGCTCGCCGCAGTTCGTGAAGGGCAGAGCCGAGTCCTGGTTGCGCGAGGCGATGCGGGTATCGGCAAGAGTGCGCTGCTGCAGCATCTCATCGACACGGCCTCCGGATTCACAGTGGTTCACTCGACGGGCATCGAGTCCGAGATGGAGCTTCCCTTCGCCGCGCTGCATCAGCTTTGCTCGTCGCTGCTGCATCGTCTCGACACGTTGCCTGTGCCACAGCGTTACGCGGCGAGCACTGCCTTCGGCCTCACCGCGGGTACCTCACCGGATCGCCTGTTGATCGGACTCGCGGTCTTGAGTTTGTTGTCCGCCGCGGCCGAGGACGGCCCGCTCTTGTGCGTTGTCGACGATGCGCACTGGCTCGATCGAGAATCGGCCCAAGTGCTCGCGTTCGTCGCCCGACGGCTGCTCGCGGATCACGTCGGTCTCGTGTTCGCCACGCGTCAGTCGAACGCCGACCTCGCGAGCTTCCCCGAGCTGGTCGTCAATAAGCTTCACGACAGTGATGCACAGACGTTGCTCAGCGCGGTCTTGCATGTTCCGCTCGACGAGCGTGTGCGCGATCGAATCGTGGCGGAGACGCATGGCAACCCTCTCGCTCTCGTCGAATGGCCGAGGGGCTTGACACCGTCCGAGTTGGCGGGTGGCTTCGGCATGTCGACGGTGCTGCCGATGACAGGTCAGATCGAGGAGAGCTTTCGCCGCCGTGTGGCGGAGCTCCCGGAGCCCGCACGGCAGTTCTTGACCGTGGCTGCGGCCGAGCCGACCGGCGATCCGGTGGTCGTCTGGCGCGCCGCCGACGCGCTCGGCCTCGGGGTGTCAGTTGCGACCCCGGCCGTTGACGCGGGGCTGCTCGACATCGGTGTGCGGGTGCGGTTCCGGCATCCGTTGGTGCGATCGGCCGCGTATGCGTCGGCGTCGCTCACTGATCGGCAAGCCGCGCATCGATCGCTCGCCGAAGCCACTGATCCCGAACAAGACCCCGATCGGCGGGCGTGGCATCGCGCGTTGGGATCGCCCGGCCCCGACGAGGACGTCGCGGATGCGCTCGAACACTCGGCCGATCGGGCGCGTGCGCGTGGCGGGTTTGCCGCCGCGGCAGCGTTACTCGAGCGCTCGGTCGCGCTCACGATCGATCCGTCCCGCCGCGGCAGTCGCAATCTCGCCGCCGCGGCCGCTCATATAGAGGCCGGCTCCTACGAGATTGCCGGTGGCCTCCTCGCGTCGGCGGAGATGACACTCCTCGACGACATGGGCCGAGCCCATCTGGAACTGCTGCGAGCGCGACACAAGTCTGCTGTTGGCGACTACCGGGATGTGCCCGAGTTGTACTTGCGCGCCGCGAAACTGTTCGACGCGCTCGATCCCGGCGTCGCGGGTAATACCTACCTCGATGCCCTCGCGGCGGCGACCATCGCCGGGACTTTCGCCCGCAACGTGAGCATCGTCGACGTCGCACGCGCGGCCGGTGTCTGCCCCGCGTCGGCCGAGCTGACGACGCACGGACGGCTCATCGCGGGGCTCGCTTCGGCCACTGCCGAGGGGCCGGCCGCAGCCGCGCCCACGCTGCGCCTGGCATTGGACACGACCGGCACCGACACGACCCTGTCGGAAGCGTTCTTTCGTGTAAATGGGTACCTCATGGCGGCCGCCTCCGCCTTGTGGGATAGCCACGCCTTGCACCGACTCGCGGCAACGCAAGTCGCCGCATGGCGCGCGGCCGGTGCAATGACGATGTTGCCCTGGGCGTTGCACACGCTCGCCCACGTGCTCACTGTGGAGGGCGACCTCGACAGCGCGGCATCGGCAATCGCCGAGTCGAACCAGATCATCGAAGCAACGGGGGCCAACATGTTGCCATGGGCCGCCCCCAACCTGGCCGCATGGCGCGGGGACGGCGGCGCGCGACGGGCGATCGACGACCTCGCGGCGAGCGCTCTCGTAGCAGGCCACGCGCAGACCTTGGGGGCCGCGCAGTGGGCCAGCGCCATCCTCCACAACAGCATGGGTCAGTACGAACAAGCGTTGACCGTCGCCATCGAGGCGGATCGCCAGCCGTGGGAGTGGGGTTCTCAATACCACTTCCCTGAGCTAATCGAAGCGGCCGCCCGCTGTGGACAGCCGACGATCGCCAATGCCACGCTCGAGCGACTGGCGGCGACGGCCCAGGCGAGCGGCAGCGACTGGGCGCTCGGGGTGCTCGTCAGATCGCGCGCTCTCGTGTCGACTGGTCTCGCTACGGAGGAGTGCTACAACGCGGCAATCGATCACTTGACGCGCAGTGCGATACGGCCGGAACTCGCCCGCACGCATCTTCTCTACGGCGAGTGGCTGCGCCGTGAAGGCCGTCGGATCGATGCGCGCTTGCACCTGCGGAGCGCACACGGCATGTTCACCGACATGGGAATCAACTCGTTTGCGGAGCGCACCCGCAACGAGCTCTTGGCGACGGGCGAGACGGTGCGTAAGCGCACTCCCGAAACGTTCGACGCGCTCACGCCCCAAGAGGGGCATATCGCGCGCCTCGCCGCTGACGGTCAAACCAACCAAGAAATCGGCGCCCAGCTGTTCATCAGTGCACGGACCGTGGAGTGGCACTTACGCAAGGTCTTTACCAAGCTCAACATCACCTCACGAAGGCAACTCAGCGAAGCATTGCCTCGACCGGCGAGCCTCTCCGCGTCGTCATAAGCGCGGCGACGACGCAAACGTGAGGTCGTGCCTTTAGCCGATGCCGGCGAAGACGAGATCATCCTTCGGAAGCGCCGCCGAGAGCTGCCGGCGAGACGTGATGTCCAACTTCGTGAACACCTTTCGTAAGTGCCACTCCACGGTGCGGGCACTGATGAACAGCTGCGCACCGATCTCGGGATTCGACGAGCCATCGCGCGCCAACCGAGCGATCTGCTCTTCTTGTGGAGTCAGCTGCGATCGACTTTCGTCGTTGCGCTTGCGCAATTTCTCACCCGTCGCAACGAGCTCTCTGCGGGCGCGCTCGGCGAAGGCCTGCATGCCGATGGCGGTGAGCATTTCGTGCGCTCTTCTCAAGTGGTCGCGCGCATCTACGCGTCGACCCTCGCGGCGCAGCCACTCTCCGTAGAGAAGGTGTGCGCGAGCGAGGTCCGGACGGAGCCGGGTCCGGCCAAGACGCTCCACGGCCTCACGATAGAAACTGTCGGCCGCGACACCTTCGCTGAGCAACGCGCGGCAGCGCGCTTCGACGCCGCGCGCGAAGTCGGTGTCGCACTTCTGGATGGCGTCGGTGAGCCGATCGAGCGCGTCTCGCGCGAGTTCGGTGTCGCCGCTGCGTGCAGCGGCCTCGACGAGTTCGGGCAGCGCCCACATCGCCGGCCTCTTGGTAACGGTGTCTGCGGCGGCCTCTCGTGCCGCGGTCGCGGCTTCCGCGTAACGTCCGAGGCCGTTGTGGAGCACTGCGGCTGCCCAGTACCCGCTCGTCGCAATCGCCTGACCCCTGTCCGCGGCGAGCTCGGTCGTGCTCGCCAGCAGCGTCGCGAGCTCGTCTTCATTCCCCTGCAACGCGAGAAGTCGCAACCGGGTGTACGGCGCGATCGGGCTTCCTGTCGCGGATGCGATGCTGTCGCATTCCGCCGCCAGCGAGGCTGCGCCCGCGAGGTCGCCCAACCACGTGCTGCAAAGGGCCAATTGCCAGAGGTGGAGGGGGAGCTGCGCGACCGCGCCCGCGTCACGCACCAACTGCACGTGTCGGGCGGCGATCGTGTGAAAGCTTTCGATGTCCCACACCAGGCTGCTGGCGAACATGGCCATCCAGCCCCAGCGCAGGACGTCGTCGAACGCAATACTCGTGAGTTCTCGAGCGGCACGCTGAAGGATCGGAGCCGCCGCGCCATGTCCGTCGGTAATCAGCAGCGCGACGCCGGCGAGCAGCAGATCGAGCGGCGACGACGCACCCGGTGGTGGCGGCAAGGCCTGGACGGAGTGACAGATCTCCACGAGGATTCCCCGACCGAGCGATCCGGCCATCTCCGCCGCGCCCCATGCGGCCAAATAGGTCTCCCGCGCGAGCTCGAGGTCGAACGGCTCCAGCCCGCGCGCGGCGATGGCCAACAAACCGGGAGCATCGCTGCCGAAGCCGGAGGCGAAGGCGACTTGCGCCCGCAACAGGTTGATCCGCGCTCGTTGGAATTCGTCGAGCGGTCCGGCCTCCGCGGTGGCGAGTAGACCGAGCGCGGTGTCGAACGCGCCCGCATCGAGGTTGGCTTGCGCGGCGGCGAGCGCGCGTTCGCCGCGGCGCTCGGAATCGTCGGTCAGGACCACGGCGCGTTGCAGGAACGCGGCCGCTGCCGCAATGCCGCCGCGGGCCTGCGCCCTGCCCGCAGAACTCTCGAGCTCGGCGGCAATCGTCTCGCTGGGCTCCGGCGTGCCGTGGGCTCGGTGCCAGGCGCGCCGATCAGGGTCGGTCTCGGGATCGGTGGCGTCGGCGAGGGCGCGATGTACGCGGTGACGATCGTCGGCGGCAGCCGACCGGTACGCGGCGGATCGCACGAGTGGGTGCGCGAACTCGACACGCGTCCTGACTTCGAGCAACCCCGCCTCGACCGCGGGGTTGACCGCGGCCATGTCGACGCCGAGGATTTCGGACGCTCGATGAAGGAGCAGGGGGTCGCCGAGCGGCTCGGCGGCGGCGGCGACGACGAGCAGCCTCGTGGCGGCGGGAAGCTCGAGGAGGCGCTGCACGTAGCTTTGTTGGATCTTGCCGGCGACGGGTTGGTTGCCGGGAAAGCCGAATCCGCCGGCGATATCAGCAGGGCTATTCCAGGTTCGCGGCAGTTCGATCAGCGCGAGCGGGTTGCCGTGGCTCTCCGCGACGATCTGGGCGCACACCGCTTCGTCCAGTGGCCCGTGCATCTTGTCGAGCAGCAATGTCCGCGCGTCGCTCTCGCCGAGCCCTTGAATCGGCAGCTCGGGCAGCGCGGCAAGGACTTCGTCACCGCTGCCGGTGCGGGCGGCGCACACGATCGCAATTCGTTCCGCGAGCACACGGCGGGCGACGAACGCGAGGATCTGCGCGGAGGCATGGTCGAGCCACTGCGCGTCGTCGACAATGCAGACGAGCGGTTGCTGCTCGGCAACTTCCGCAAAGAGTGTCAACGTGGCCAGCCCGACGAGGAATCGATCGGGTGCTGGGCGAGCACTCAGCCCGAACACCGTCGCGAGCGCATCGCGCTGTGGCTCGGGCAGGCCATCGAATCGATCGATCAACGGCGCGCAGAGCTGATGGAGACCGCTGTATGCGAGTTCCATCTCCGACTCGACGCCCGCCGCCTTTGCGACGTGCCAGCTCGCGACTTGGTCGGAGAGATAGTCGAGCAACGCGCTCTTCCCGACGCCCGCTTCTCCCCGCAGGACGATGACGCCGCTCCGGCCTTCGCGCGCGCCGGTAACGAGGCGGTCGAGCGTTTCGCACTCGCGACGGCGTCCAAGGAGCCTCGTCTGTTGACCGCGATCCCGGCTCGTTGTGGGCCCCCCTCGCCATCAACGACTCTCTGGAGCCGTGGCCAGCAGACCCACCCTACCGCCGCAATGTGGTGCGGGAAATATGGACCCCGGTGCTCAGCCGAAGGTGAACACGTACGCCTCGACACCGGGATCGGCGAACGTGATCTCCATCGTTCGGTCGTGAATCGTGTCGTGTTGGCGCACGAGTTGGTAGAGACGGCCTTCGCGAAGCACGCCGTTCCCGTCCGCGTCGACATCGACGCCGTGTGACGAGCCCGGAGGCTCACCGTCGAGAAGCACACGGAATCGAATTGGCGTTCGCACTTCCGACGACAGCACGAGGTGCGCGTCGCGCGCATGAAATCGGTAGACGATGCTGCCGCCCGCCGCATGGAGCAGGGCATTTTCCTTCCCGATCGTCCACTCGCCGGCGAGGGCCCATCGGTTGGAGCGCAGGCGCGATGGCAGCTCATAGCCGCGCCGTTCGTCGAACGCGACTCCGCCCGGTGAGGCGAAGTGCTCGCTGCGCCCATAGCCGAGATAGGTCTCGGGTGTCCGCAAGTTGGACCAGTCGGCCTCGGCCTCCACGCCGAGCGATTCGACGAAGGCGAGATTGCGTTCGACGCCGAGCAACTGTTGGATCACGCGCTCTGATTGTTCGTAGCGTCCTTCACCGAAGTGGTGATCGCGGATGACACCGGTCGCGTCGAGGAAGTACAGCGCCGGCCAATAGTTGTTGTCGAAGGCGCCCCAGATCTCGTAGTCATTGTCGACCGCGACGGGGTAGTCGATACCCCGGTGCGTCGTGGCGAGGCGCACGCGGTCGGTCTCTTTCTCGAACGAGAACTCCGGTGTATGGACACCGATCACGACCAATCCGTCGTCGCGATACGCGTGTGACCACGCGCGTACGAAAGGCTCCTGGCGCAACCAGTTGATGCACGTCAATGTCCAGAAGTTCACGAGGACGACGTGGCCCCGCAGTTCGGCGGGACCGAGTGGCTCGGAGTTGAGCCACTCGGTCGCACCGTCGAACGCGGGCGCAAGCACCCGATCGAACACGCTCATCTAGCGAATCGATCCAACGGCAGCCGGAGCCCTCACCGCGTCGCGGTATGGGGTCAGGAACGCCGTCAACGCCGCGAGCAGCTCGTCGGGAGATTCCTCGGCGAGGAAGTGGCCGGTGTCGGGAATCACCACCGCCTGCACGTCATCGGCGACGAGCTTCATTGCGTCCCCGACATGATCACCGAAGCTCGCCGATCCGCCAATCGCCAACACGGGCATGGTCAGCTGGTGAGTCTTGCGCTGCGCGTCCTGTGCGAGTGTCGTATCGAGCGCACGGTAGAAGCCGAATCCGCCGCGCAGGGAGTCGGGGTTGGAGAGGCCGCGGACGTAGTAGTCGATCACTTCGGCCGGCAGCTTCTTGGCCGCCGCGTCGAACTCCCAACCAAAGAAGACGTCTTCCCGTCCAGTGACGAGCAGTTCGTTCAGCTTCTCGATCCGGTTGAACGGCAGATGCCAGAGGCGGTCGTTTATGAAACCGGGAACGAACACGGGCGGCGACGGAGCCGCGCCCGGCGATCCCGGTACCTCGAGAAGTGCGACGCGGGCGACGCGGTCCGAGTGATCCGCGGCGACGGCGTAGCTGATCACGAATCCGGTGTCGTGGCCGACCAACGCGAATCGCTCGTGGCCGAGCTCGTCCATCAGTGCGACGAGGTCACTGGCGAGAGTGCCGCTGTCGTAGCCAGCCGCAGGTTTGTCGGACAGTCCCATGCCGCGCTGGTCCACCGCGATGACTTGGAAGTCCCGAGCCAGTGCCGGCATCAACAGGCGCCAGGCGTACCAGCTTTCGGGCCAGCCGTGCACCAGCAGCAGTGGCGGGCCCTCGCCCCCGATGACCGCGTGCAGGCGCACATCACCGGTGTCGATATACCGGCTCGCAAAGGTGTCGGTGAACCCCGCAGGGAGGTTCGGCGCGCCGGAGACCGAGCCGGGACCTTCCGGGGTGGGCAGGGGAGCGGACGATGAGTTCATGAGGTTCTCCTTTGACAACGCTTGTCGGCGTTCGGTGTTGGTGACCTTGCCAATCCTGAACTTCTCGGCCACCGGTGGCGCCCTTGAAGCCACTGGTCCGACCCACTGGTGTGTCGACCAGTGACGGGTGCCGACTGGTCTGGTCGCACGCGTCCAACCGGGGTGGGACTAGGGACTTCGACGGGTGCGATATGTGTGGCGCGGCGCGACGCTCAGCGAACGATCGAGACAGCACTTCGCTGTCCACTACTCGGGGGGTACGCAGCAATGACAGTGACCAAGATCGACGTCGCTCACGCGTTGGATCAGACACTCAGCGATCTCATCACGCTTGATCTGGTCGTCAGGCAAGCACGCGGGAACCTCGTCGGCATGCGCCTCCACCGCTCCCACCTTCTTCTCGACCAACTCGCCGACGTAGCGCGCGAGTCCGCCAAAGGCATCGCGGCACGCTCGATGACGCTTGGTCACAAGACGGACCTATGGGCGGACACGGCGACACGAAAGAACGCGCTCCGATCGGTCGACGTCAAACCGCTTCGCGAGAGCGATGCCATCGCAGCGTTCGAGAACCTCCTCGAGACCATCACGACCCGGTTGCATGTCAACATCGACGTGTCAGCGCGTGACCTGGTGACGCAGGGCCTCCTGATACGACTCGCCGATCGCATCGAGAACCTCGCGTGGATGATGCACCTTCGTGCCGCGGCATGAGATGGCGCATCAGCGGATCATCACGCGCCCTTGCTCTCGGTTCACTCCGTCGATGAAGACGACCGACGCAGTGCAGCCACTCACCAAGTGCTCAGACGAAAGGAAAGCCAAATGACCTCGACCACCCTGGTGGCCCGGCCCCCGATGACTCGCGATGAAGTGGGAACATTGGTAGGACGGACGATGGGACTCGTCGCCGTGACCGCCGCGGCGTTCGCAGTTGGCGCGTACCTCGGTCGCAACTTCTCGGACGGGTCGAGCTGGCTGCTTCTCGTGGCCGCCTTTGCCGTCCTCTTCGGCATCGATACAGTCGCTCAGCGGTCCGCGAACCTTGCGGTAGCGATGTTGTTCGGTTTCGGCGTTCTCGTTGGACTGTCGCTCGCTCCGACCCTCAGCTACTACGGGAATACCGATCCCGCAACCCTGTGGCAGACAGGAGCAGCGACCGCGCTGTTCGTCGCCGGGTCCGGAGCCGCCGGATATGCGACGCGCAGGGATCTCTCCGCGGTGGCGCGCTACTTCTTCTGGGCGCTCGTCGCGCTCATCGTCTTTGGCGTGGTCCTGATCTTCGTGCAGATCCCAGGAGGCGCGCTGATCTATTCACTTCTGGGCCTGGTGATCTTCGCGGGTCTCACGGCCTTCGACTTCCAGCGACTGCGACAAAGCAAAGATGTCAGAGACGCACCCCTGCTGGCGGTCTCGATCTTCCTGGACATCTTGAACGTGTTCACACTCATGCTTTCGCTATTCGGCGGCGACAGCTGATGGATGGTCGGCGGATTGGAGTCGCGTCCGTTGAATCGATCTGGGGCGCAGAAGAGCCCACCGCAATTGACTTGTATCTGATCCAGGTCGTCTACGAGTTCGCAACCACGATCACAAGGTGCTCGAGGTGTTGCTCGCCGCTGGGGCATCGGCCGCACGTTCGCACCTGGCCGACTCTTCTGCGGCCATTGCGTTGGCGCGTGTCAGCGACTACGCGGTGTCGAGGGTGGAGGAGGCATTTGCACACTGCGATGGTCGGGCGAGCGGCGAACGATTTTGTCCTCGAACCATTTCGAACCCGCGGCGGAGCTCGCACAACGACCGATCCGTTGAGTGTCAACTAGACCAACCAAATGACCAATGCAGTAGACGCGGGATCAAATCGCGGATTGAGCCACACCGATCAGACAGCGTTTGGCCCGCCGGGCGCCCTTCGTGGCGATGCTCTGGACAATAAATGAAGTGG
>JBDTLT010000172.1:0-11884 GCA_039934635.1 Acidimicrobiales bacterium | reverse complement strand
AGATCTGGATGCCGATCGGTCCGAGGTCGGTCTGGAACACCGGCAGCGCGTCGCCGGGCGTGAAGTGATTGGTCTCGAGCGGGATGCCGAGGTGCAGTTTGCGGTACGTGCCGACGAGCCCGCCGGGGGCGACGATGTTCGCCGAGTTGTGGATGGCAGCGCTGGGGGCGTCGCCCGTCTCCTCGAACCCGTAGACCACGTGCACTCCGTGCGCCGCGGCCATGTCGACGATGGCGCGACATGACGGGCCGTTCGCCGGCTCGGCCTGGCCGCGGTGCCACGAACAGGGCTGGTGCGCGGCTGCGCAGTCGCGGCATTCACCCCAGCTGTTCAGCGCGAGCTCGGGGAACACGACGAGGTCGCTCCCGCGAGACGCGGCCTCCGCGATCCGCGAGTCGATCTTGTGCAGCGTCGCCGCTTTGTCGCGGTGCACCGCCTCGAAGTTCACGCACGCGACCGTGATGGTCGACGGACCGAGGGCGGGATCGTCAGGACGCATGACCGAAGACTTGCACATCGCACGCCGCCGCGAGTCCGAACAGCCTGCACACCCGTCGAGCAGCGCAACCAGAGAATCTCGCCGTTGCCCAGATGAGCGACTACCCTCCGTCGTCGTCCTTGCCCCGGGGCACGCCCGAGCCGCACGTTCCGCAGGAGGCTTTGTCGGATGCCCAGTGATCCAATTCAACAAGACGGCGTCTGGTGGGTACAGCAGGACGACGGCGCCTGGATTCGATGGGACGAAACCCGCGGCGCGTGGCTCGACACCAACGGTTCTTTGGTCGGGTCGGCGCCTTCTGCGACGGCTGGTGTTGCGGCGACCCCGCCCGCCTATCCGGCTCCGCCCGGCCCACAGAAATCGCAAAGTAAAGGGCCGCTCTACGCCATCCTCGGTGTGGTCGCGCTGGGGATCGTCGCGATCGCGATCTACGCCATGACATCCGGTGGCAATAGCGGCGACAAAGACGTGACCGCCAGCGCGACGACGGGCGCACCGAAAGCGGCCGCGGGCAACACATCCGCGTCTACCGTGCCGCGGTCGACCACCGCACGCCCCGCAACGACCGCCGGCGGCTCGACTGCCACCGCAGCGCCCGGGCCGCCCGGGAGCAAGGCCGGCCTGTTCGACTTCGACCAGGACGGCGAGAACGAGCCGACTTGCGGTACGGCCGACTTCAAAGGTGGCCTGGTCGTGCGGACGTACTGCGACGACCTCTCCGGCTACGCGACCGAGCCCGAGCAGGGCGCGACCTTGGTGCCGGGCGCCCTGTTCGCCCTGCCCGGCCCGCCCGACGACCCCCGTGACGTGCCGATCACCTCCGGTGCGTCGGTTTCGGGCCAACATCTCCAGGGCGCTGACGGCCGCGAGGTCGTGGTCTACACGCTCAGTTCCGACACCGTGTTCGCGACCGGTGCCGCCAGCCTGCTCGAGCCGGCCATGGAGTCGCTCACCAACATCGCCAACGGGCTCAAGCAAAGCTATCCCGGCGCGTCGTTTCAGGTCCGAGGCCACACCGACTCGACCGGCACCGCCGCCGCGAACCAGACACTGTCAGAGCGACGCAGTGCCGCCGTCGCCGCGTTCTTCGTGAGCGCGGGACTCGACAAGGCCAAGGTCAGCTCGGTCGGCCTCGGCCAGACCGTGCCGAACTATCAGGAGACCAACCAGACCGGCCGTGACCAGAACCGTCGCATCGAGATCGTCGTCCGTCTGTAGGACAACGATCGCCTCTGGCGGGCGATTCATTCCGCGCGCACACCGTCGAACAACTCAAACTGCAGGAGCCTTGTCGGATGCCCACTGATCCAACTCAACACGACGGCGTCTGGTGGGTGCAGCAGGACGATGGCACTTGGATTCGATGGGACGAAACGAGCGGCAAGTGGGTCGACCACAAAGCTTCCGTAGCCGGTTCTGCAACCGGACCCGCGCCCTCTGTGATGACGGTTCAGTCGGGCCCGCAGAAACCGCGTAGCAAGACGCCGCTCTACGCCATCGTTGGCGTGATTGTGTTGGGCATCGTCGCGATCGGGGTCTACGCCGTGACATCCGGTGGCAGCAACGATGGCAACGAACAGTCCGCGCTGGGCGGCCCGCAAGGCGCGGCACCGGCCCAGGCCGCGCTCGACCCGATCGCGTGTGAGCACAAGGGCTCGGGTAAAGCGTATGAAGTTGGTCCCGGCAAAGCATTGGACTCACTCGGCAAGGTTCCCTGGGACACACTCGCCGCCGGCGATACGGTCCTCATCAACTATCGGCCCGAGCCGTACCGAGAGAAGTTCCTCCTGCGGGGCCAAGGTACGAAAGAACAGCCGATCACCGTCTGCGGAGTGGCGGGCCCGGGCGGTGAGCTGCCCATCATCGATGGACAAAACGCCGTCGGCGCGGCAGGGCTGGCGTACCCGTTCTCGGGGAATGGCGAGCCACGCGGACTGATCACGGTCACGCTTGGCGCCGCTGACCAGTGGGGCTACAAGCCTCAGTATCTCGTGATCCAGGGCCTACACATCCGCAACGCGTTCAACGAGAATTCGTTCACGGCGTCGAACGGCAAGGCCTCGAAGTACGCCGACAACGCGGCCGGCATCTTCATCGAGCGCGGCGAGCACATCATCGTGCGCGGCGTCGTGCTCGAGGGTAACGGCAATGGTTTCTTCGTCGCTTCCGGCGATTCGGAGGAAGTGCTCTCGCGCGACATCCTGCTCGAACGCTCGAGGATCTACGGCAACGGCACGGTGAAGGTCGCCGCCGACCGCCACCACAACATCTATACCGAAGCAAACGGCATGGTGTTCCAGTTCAACGACATCGGTCCGCTGCGCGAGGGCTCGGGTGGCGCGGCGCTGAAGGACCGCTCGGCCGGTACGGTCGTGCGTTACAACCGCATCGAGGGCGGTAGCCGCACACTCGATCTGGTCGACGCGCAGGAGTCGTCGACACTGCTGAAGGATCTGCCCGAATATCGCACCACTCTCGTGTACGGCAACATCATGATTGCCGGCCCGGTCGGCTCGTCCAACATGATCCACTATGGCGGTGACAGCGGAGTTCCCGAGATCACGCGCCAAGGCACGCTCTACTTCTACAACAACACCGTCGTGGTGCGGGCCAATCAGACAGGTGCGAACGCGCGATACCGCACCGCGCTATTCGACGCGACATCGTCGCGCGAGACGATCGACGCAAGGAACAACGTCATCGATGTGCGGCCGGCCGTTCAGGGTTCGCCGGCGACGGAGCTCACTTGGATGCGCGACGAGGGCAACCTCAAGTTGGGTGTCAACTGGGTATCGCCGGACATTCAGCAATGGCGCGACGACAAGGCTCCTGCCGGAGGCGGGATCACCGGCCTGGAAAAGGTCATTGGCAAAGGGAGCACGGACCCCGTCTTCACCAACGAGGCCGACGGCGACTACAGCCTTGCATCAGGGTCAAAGGCGGCCGGTGTCGCCGAGGCACTGCACGAGGTACCGGTCCGCCTCAAAGCAACCGTGGACTTCGAGTACGTGCACCCGGCGGCGGGAAGGCCGCGGCCCGCCGGCACCGACCTGGGGGCATATTCCGGAGGCGGCGGCGCGGCGCCTTCAGGTGCGTCAGCGGCCTCGAGTCCCGGCAAGGGAAGGCCGACCGTTTCCGGGTCGGCCAAGGCTGACGGCTGGACGGGCCCGCTCCAGTACCTCGGCAAAGGCCCCAACGGCTACGACAACGGACAGAAGTCCGCGTGCACCGGCGCGAAGGCCGGATCCCCCTCGGTCATCTGCGTGCGGGCCGGCGCGGGAAGCGGCGGGACCGGCACCGGCGCGGCGCCATTCGGTTCGATCAACGCCGCGTTGGCGGCAGCTGCGCCCAAGGACGTGATTCAAGTCGCCGGGGGCTCCTATCCCGAGAACGTGGCCATCGGCAAAGAACTCAGTGCACTGGTCCAGACCGAGATCACGCTGCTCGGCGGCTTCAGCCCTGACTTCACCACGAGAAACGCTTCTCAATTTCGTTCCGTGATCGACGGCAAGGGCGCGGGGCCGGCCGTGCAACTCCACCTCCAGTCGGCCGGCAAAACTGTTCTCGATGGGTTTCGCGTCACCGGAGGCAAGGGCCTTGGCACCAACTCCGAAAACGGCAACGGGCGCGGCGGAGGCGTCTTCGTAGAAATCCTCGGTAACGGAGAGGTGCTCATATCGCACAACGAGATCTACGGGAACCAAACGTCCAAGTTCGAAGACGAGCAGCGTGGCGGAGGCATCAACGCCGACGGCCAAACCTACGACGGCTCAAAACCGGTCATCCGCATCGAGGACAACGTGATCCACAACAACCAGGCGGGCCGAGGCGCGGGGATCAACGTTACGGGTCGTCAAGCCACGATCCTGCGCAATGTCGTCGAGGCGAACCGCGCCCATTCGGATCACGGCGGTGGCATCTATGTGTCAACGGAAGGTGGCGCCGAAGTGGCTGACAACGTGGTCCGCGGCAACGAGATCGGCGTCACCGTGAAATACGGCTACGGGGGCGGCATCATCATCGCGGCGGCTCCCGCGGAGTTGCACGGCAACGTCATCACCGGCAACTACGCCCCTACAAACGGCTCCGGTGTGTTTTGGGACGAGGGCGCCAAAGGCACCATGCGGGAGGACCTCATCTTCGCCAACGCCTGCCCGAGCGATGACGCCCGCTCTGGCACCGCGGTATACGTCGATGGCGGCGCCGCGCCGTCGGTCGTGACACTGGATCACGTAACCATCGCCGAACACAACTGTCCCTTCGCGGCCCCCGCCGGCGCGGCGATCCAGGTGGAGAATTTGTCCAAGGTCACGGTCAAGGACTCGATTCTCTGGAACAACAGCCGCGAGTTTCAGACGCTGGACAAGGGCACCTTTACGATTCAGAACTCGATCACAACCGTGTCCGGCAGCGGCAACAAGTCGACCGACCCGCAGTTCGTGGATCCGGCCTCGGGTGACTTCCACCTCAAACCCGGCAGCAGCGCGATCGGGGCGGCTTCGAACAAGACCAACGCGGGCGCTTACCCCAAGTGAGGAGATGAGCGCGTTAGCGAACTTGACCTGTCACACGCCGCGTAAACCCTTCGACTCCAGCAACGTAGGACCACGCAATTCCTCATGCCGCCCGGTACGCAAGGACGACAGCGACGATCGTTCCTGCTGCGCTCAGTGCGTGGACGACCAGGACCGGCGCAGGAACTGACATGGCCTTGTCAACCGCGCCGATGCGCTCTCGCTGACCGCTGAAGATGACGGTGCAGATCCCGGCCACTGCGGTCGCGAGAATCAATGCCACGCCAGCAAGGCCGACGCCGCGAGTTCGGATGACGGCGAACAGGATGCAGACCACGACCGTCATCCCGGCCAGCGAGGTGTGCGCGATCCCGCTGATGGTTGGCCGGTCGAGGCGGATCAGCGCCGGTTCCCACCAGAATCCGAGCACGAGTACTCCTGTGAGTACAGTCACGCACAGCGTGATGAGTGTTGCGACCACGTGGGGAAGACCTCCTGGAAAAGACTGCGACTGCAGCGTTGCACGAACCCTCCGTCGGCGTTCGATCACGCGAGTGTCGCGATCATCTAGACGCGGTCCACCACTCAGGGAGATCCGGCGTAGACGAGGAGTTGTTGACCGTCGACGCCTCGCAGGATCAGTGTGTCGTCCAAGAACTCGTAGCGGACCACGGCGCGCAGGCGGGCTCGGACTTCGAGAGCTCCGGCGTCGGGGCAGCTGAGTTGGCCGCTGAGCGGTCCGATCGTTAGAGCGTCGTCGTCGGCGTCGTAGGGGGCGACGAAGACATCGCAGCTCCCGCTGAAGCCGGTCTCACCCTTTAAGGTTCCGTCGGCGCCGAACAAGAGGGTTGAGGCCAACGTCCCGCCGGGCACGCGAAGCGAGGTCTGCTCGATGCCGGAGCTCTCGAAACGGAGAGACCATCCGTACGAAGTGCGGTCGCCGATGAGTCGCGCCATCGGGGTCGGTGGCGCGGTCACGGTCGGCTCTGTTGATGGCGGGCGTGTCGTGTTGACCGCTGGCCCGGCGTGGCCGTCTCCACCATCCACGACAATCAGCGCTGCCACGCCTATTGCCAATCCGACAAGAAACACAGCGACACCAACGCGTGGGCCAGCCTCGACTCGCACAGAAGAAACGCTACATGTGCGTGCGCTCCACGCGCATCGACACGAGCAATTTGCAAACGCGGAAATACCCGGTGGAGTCGCCAACGCGATCTTCGAATTCATCGCCGTCTTCTCCAACGGCCGCCGATGACACTCCCTGCGCGACTACATCTCACCCGTCGAGTTCGAACGCAACATGCAACGACTACCCGCCTGATCTCAACAACGAGAAGCAAACAGGACATGGGGCAGACCGAGGGGTCAACCAAACAGGACAGGATCGTAGGTCCGAAGACATCGGGCGGGCTCACGCGCGGTATGGGCGCCTTCCAGACCGACAGTGCCGGCAGCAGTCAACGTCTCTGCGTCGATAAACCGGTGAGCTTGGTATCGCAAACCACGAACAACACCTGCTGGGCCGCGTGCACGGCGATGTTGCTCGGCAGCAGTGAAGGCGATGTGATCGCGCGCGGTGGCGATGGCGCCCGACGATGCCTTTCTTCGATGGATCGGACTGAATGAGCGCGTGGAACATCCTGATCTCGCACGCGGTGCCGTCGTCCACCGACGGGCCGTCGAGGATCGCGAGTATGGCTAGCCACGCGTCCCCGCCAATCCACCGTCGCTACCCGTGGTCACAGGTGCGCGGCTGTGCTACTGCTCGACGAGAAGCACCAAGGTTTCGGGCAGCACGCCGTCGTACTCCATTGCCGCGGCCGCGCCCGGGGTCTGCATCGCCGCCATGACGACGTCCATGTCGGCGACGTCCATGAGCACCGCGACGCGTGTGGGGTTCTGAGGGTCGACGAATGTCCGGATGTTGGTGACCCCGAGAGGCCCGAAGAACTCCTCGCGCCTGGTTGACGCCAGCCAATGCTTCGTGTCTTTGACATCATGGTGGCCGATTACTGTCGTCATCGTGTCTCCAAATCTGCTGTGAGCTGCGGATCATCGCACGAACCGGACATCGGGCGCCGAGTCGTTGACTGTCCGACGATCGAACGCCTCGTGTGTCGCGCTCAACAATCGTTGACCTGTGCCGAATGAACCATGAACACTTCGTGCACGTCGTGAGTTGTCATCCTCGGTCGGCTCACTTGCCGCGACCGGTGTTTGTCGCATCGGCGCAGAAATCGAGAGGCCAGTCCATGAACAAGTGGCGTCAGTTGCTGGCGGATGTCATGTTGGTCGTGGTGCTTTGCGTGGCGGCGGTGATGGCCGAACTCCAGGCAAAAAGCGGCGGCGTTGATCGCTGGCGAAAGTTTGTGGTTCCGACGGCTGGTCTCGGCGCGGTGCTGATTGTCGGCCTGATCATCATCGCCACGCAGCGTCCGAAGGACGCTCCAACGGCGCCTGAGCCTGTGCGACCCACGGGTCCCCTTTAACCTCAGGCGGCGCCAAGATTCTCATCTTGACCAGACCTGGTTTTTCGAAGTATCGACGCGCTCTTGCGATTCCGGCGCACCACGTTCACGCCATCGCGAGCACCGCGCTCGGTTAGATCTTGCGGAAGCGGCCGACGAGGAAGACCGGTCGCGCAGCGGCTTCGGGTTTGTCCTGCGTCCATCCCTCTGGTGGCAGGGGCTCGCGAAGTTCATCGAGAGCGAGTCGGTGTCGCGCGAGCGCATTCAGGTAGGTCGACAGCATTCGATGGTTCGCTCCGACCTGCTGACGAAGCGTCGAAGACTCGCCATCAGCAGACCACCATCCCTCGTCGTAGTAGCGCTTCGAAGAGGACCACGACGCCGACACATGCTCACCGCCCGGAAAGCATGGATGCAGAAGCGAGAACACGAAGAACGCGCCTGTATTCAATGCGCCGGCGATCGTGGTGAGCGCACCGTCGAGGTCATCGATGTCGGCGAGAGCCATGCTGCAGACAACCATGTCGAAACGTTGGCCTTCCAACGTCGTCGGTATTGCCGCGTCACCTCGCCGATATTCGATTGCGAGGGGATCGTCCGCCTCCAACAGCCGAGCCCTCTCCAGCAATACCTCCGAGATATCAATGCCCACGACGTGAGCGCCTCGTCGCGCCAACTCGCGGCTCATCCGCCCATGCCCGCAACCGAGATCGAGCACCGCCAAGCCATCGACCGTTCCCACAAGGTCGAACAATGCGATCGAAACTTCGTCGTCATAGAAGTCGGGCCAACCGACTTCATAGAACTCGGCAACGGCGTCGTATCGGGCGGTCATTGCCGCCACGCTAGCGGTCCATTTTCGGGGCCGACCGAAGGCCCGGTCTCAAAGCGAACGCGGGCCGCACAGTTCGCCGAATCGTGTCGCCGTGTGGCCCGTTCATACCGTTCGCAACGCAACGGAAGGCGCCATACGAGACGCTCGAACGGCCGGCATCACGCCCGCCAACGCGCCGATCACGACGGCCGATGAGATGCCGCCCGACCACGCCTCGACCGGGATGACGACCGCCCAGTGCTTCGTGTTCGCATACACGGCGGTTGCCGCGGCCCCAGCGAGCACGCCGACCACGCCGCCGACGACGGCGAGCAAGATCGACTCGCTGAGGAACTGAGTCCGAATCTGGCCTCTCGTCGCACCGAGGGCGCGCCGCAGGCCGATCTCCGAGCGGCGTTCAAGAACCGAAATGATCATGATGTTCGCGACCCCGACGGCGCCCACGATCAGTGCCACTACGCCGAGCCCGAGGAAGAGTCTGTCGAACGCGCCTGCGGCGGCGGCCCGGGCGGCGAGCACGTCGGACGGCTGGCTCACGTTCACCTCGTTCGGTGCCGCGGGGTTGGCGGTCCGCGCGAGCAGCGACTGCACCGCCGCCTCGTGACCGGTGGCGGCGCGCACGTAGATCGAACTCGGCGGGCCGGCCTTCTGCTCGCCGTCGATGATGCTCACGTAACCGAGGTGATTTTGGGCGGCGGGATAACCGATCAAGGCACTGTTGTCGATGTCGGGCGTCAGTGGTGAGGGCTCGAGGACGCCCGCGACGTTGAACCACTGACCGCCCAGCCAGATCCGTTGATCGGGGTAGACCAGGCCGATGCCCATTCGTTGCGCGGCGGCCGCACCGAGTACGGCGACGGGTAGGCGAGCGGTGCCCTCGTTCAGCCAGTTGCCGCGCGCGACACCCGTGCCGAGTACGGACGGCAGGTTGAGGCTGGTGGCTCGCACCTGGAGTCCACCAGTGTTGCCCACCGGAATGATCGAGCTCCGGTAGACCTTGTCGTCCTTCAGTAGGGCGGTGTGTGCGACTAGTTCGACGTTGTCCACGTGTGCGATCCGTGCCGGCGCATCGGAGGGCAGTTGCGCCTCGCCGCCGGTAAGGCGTTGTCCGGCCTCCACGGTGAGCAGGTTGGTACCGAGACGGTCGATCTCCGCGATGAGCCCGGCCTGCGAGGAGGCGGACAACCCGAGGACCGCCATGATCGCGGCCGTTCCGATTGCGATCCCGAGCGCGGACAGCGCGGCGCGCAGTGGTCGCGAGCGCAGCCCGACGCTCGCCACCCGCAGCCCGTCCTCCAGCCGCAGCCGTTCGCCCTTGCCGGTCATCGCGCCGAGACCACTTGGCCGTCCAGCATCCGAATTTGACGAGGCAGCTGATCGGCAAGGTCTGCATCGTGCGTGATCATGACGATGGTGGCGCCGTCGTCATTGAGCTCGCGGATGAGCGCCATGATCGACGCGCCGTTGGTGCTGTCGAGGTTGCCAGTCGGTTCGTCGGCGAGCATGATCGCTGGCCGGCCGACGAGGGCCCGGGCGATCGCAACGCGCTGGCGCTCGCCTCCCGAGATCTTGGTGGGCTTGAAGTTCGCGCGTGCCGCCAGGCCGACCCGTTCGAGCGCGTCGTCCGCGCGCTGGTACCGCTCGGCGGCGCGGACGCCGGCGTAGAGCAAGCCGTCGGCGACGTTCTCGCGCACTGTGGCGTGTTCGGCCAAGAAGAACTGCTGGAAGACGAACCCAATGCGGCGAGCGCGCAGCCGTGACACGTCGCGGTCGCGCAGTTGCGCGGCGTCGACGCCATCGATGCGGACCACGCCACTGGTGGGCCGCTCCAGCGTCCCCATGATGTGCAGGAGCGTTGACTTGCCCGACCCCGAGGGCCCGACGATCGCCACGAGCTCGCCCGGCCGAACGGAGAACGAGACTCCACGCAGTGCGGGCACCGGCGGCTCTTCCCCGTAGACCTTGGTCACCGCGTCCAATTCCAGGACTGGTTGGCCGTTCACCGCGACGGCACCACCACGTGTTCGCCTTCGCGAAGATCGCCGTCGACCTCGACTCGTCCGGCCGTCGTATCGAACAGGCCGAGCGCCACTGCAATCTGCTCGTGGCGCCCGCCGTCGCGCACGACCTCGACCGCGAACCCACCGCCGGACCTCCCGATGATCGCGGTAACCGGAACGCTCAAGACATCGTCCACTCCGTCGGTCGTGATCTCCACCCGGACCGGGGCCCGGTCGAGCCCTCCGGCCTTTGTCGGGTCGTCGAGACTGATGTACGCCGGGATGGTCGCGTCGCCGGCGTTGTTGTTCTGTCCGGCGTTGTTTTGGTCGGCGGGGGACTGGGCGACTCTCCCTAGCCGGTCCACCTTTCCGGTCACCGACTGGTTGCCCGGCAGCGTGATCCGCGCCCGGGCGCCCTGCTTCACGTCACTCTGTTGCAACGGCTCGAGGTCTACGTGCACTTCGAGCGTGCCGGATGTCGCGGACAACACCGGCGCACCGGGCTGGGCGGATCCACCGAGATCGCCGGTCACCTTCGCGATCCGCACCGAGTCGGGCAAGAAGACGGCATCACCGATATGAAGCTGCCCGGTCACGTCGAGACCCTTGTCGCGTTGGAGCGCCCCGAGCGCCTGCCGCGTCTTCGCGGTGAACTGGTTGTCGGCGGGATCGACGTCTGCGTTGTTGCCGAGGTCGTGCAGGTTCTGGTTGAGCTGACGGACGTCGTTGCCCGCATCGCCTTCCTGCAAGCCGCGATACGCGGGAACCGAGCCACACAACAACAGCACCGCTTTGTCGTCCACCCGATACAACACGTCGCCGCAGCGCACATCGACGCCGTCATCGGGCAGCGCGGTGTACGTCCCGCGGGCTTGGTTGATCACGGAGTACGCCGAGCCGTCCGATCGTGCGCGATAGGCCAATGTCCCATTCAGCGAGACCATCGCCGAGAGCTTCCCTCTGTCGACATTCGCGGTGGTCACCGGCGCTGGCTGCGCGCCTGGCGTTGTTTGATCATCGCCGGACCGCGTGACGATGACGGTGGCGGCAACTGCAATCAAGACGACCGCTGCGGCTACCACCCAGCCTTTGCGCGTCACTTGCCCGCCGCCACGCCCGCGGCCGCTGCGAGGTTGGTGCACTTCTGCATCGCAGCGTTGAGGATGGTCATACCACCGCTGCGTTCGGCGGATGGGATCCGATTCGTGTCGACGAGGGGATCATCGGGGCCGGGATCCGGGAAGTCCTTCACCCCGTTGTCGCGTAGGCACTGAGCGAACTCGAGCGCGTTCGCCTGCTCCTGCGCGCTCCTTTTGTGGCCCGCGAAACCTGGTGGCTCGAGGCTCTTGCATGCACTGATGGCCTGCTTGAACGCCGCGCTGTTCGTGTCCACCGACGAGCCGTTCGCGATCCCATCGATGGTGAGCTGACCCGATGCGTCGGGGTCCGGAAACACCTTGATGCCGTTGCCGCGCATGCACTCGGCGAACGCCACCGCCTTCTCGCGATCGGTGGCGTTGTCCTTACCGCCGGAGGTATTGGCGGCGTCCGAGCTGTCGGCGGTA
>JBDTLT010000171.1:0-11891 GCA_039934635.1 Acidimicrobiales bacterium | reverse complement strand
GTGATGACCTATGGCGAGCTCTATGCGCTCACGAATCAGATCGTGCACGGGCTGCGCGCCCTGGGGCTCCAACGGGGCGATCAGGTCACCACGGTGTTGCCCAACAGCTTCGAGCAGGTGGCGTTCGCGCTCGCCGCTTTCCAGGGCGGCTTCTACTACACACCGGTCAATTGGCATCTCGTCGGCCCTGAGATCGCCTACATCGTCAATGACAGCGAGACGAAGGCCTTCATCGTCCATGAGCGCTTCGCCGGCGAGGCCGTGCGCGTACTGGCCGAGTCGAACGTGCCCGCGACCAATCGATTCTCTATCGGTGCCGTCGAGGGGTTCCGTCCGTATGCCGAATTGATCGCCGGCCAGTCGAGCGAACGGCCCGACGAACTCGCGACGGGCGCGTTCATGTTCTACACGTCGGGCACGACCGGTCGGCCCAAGGGCGTGCGGCGCGCGTTGCCGACGGTCGACCCCGACACGATGGGCAAGAACTCGGGCGGGTTGTTCCTGCTGTTCAACTGCCGGCCGCACGAGGGCAACGTGCACATCACCCAGGCGCCGCTCTATCACACCGCCGTCAACAACTGGACGACGACGTCGTTGCAGATCGGCCACACCGTCGTGTTGATGGATCGCTGGACGGCCGAAGGCGCGCTCGAACGGTACGAGCGCTACAAGGTGACGCAGAGTCACATGGTGCCGACGATGTTCAACCGCATGCTGCAACTGCCCGACGACGTGCGGTTGAAGTACGACGTGTCGTCGCTGCGATCGATGGTGCATGCGGCGGCACCGTGCCCGGTCGAGACCAAGAAGCGCATGATCGAATGGTGGGGCGACTCGCTGTGGGAGTACTACGCCGCGACCGAAGGCGGAGGTACGTGGACCAGCGCCAAAGAATGGATGGCGCACCCGGGCACCGTCGGCAAGCCGTGGCCGAACAGCGAAGTGATCGTCGTCGACGAAGAGGGCGAAAAGCTGCCGCCGTACCAATCGGGCACCATCTACATGCGCATGGGTGGCAACCAGTTCGAGTACTACAAGGACGCGGAGAAGACGAGCAAGAGTCGCCTGAAAGAGTCGGGCTTTTGGACCGTCGGCGATGTCGGGTACTTCGACGCCGACGGGTTCTTGTTCCTCAACGACCGCTCGAACGACATGATCATCGTCGGCGGCGTCAATGTGTACCCGGCCGAGATCGAAGGCGCGCTCATCCAGCACCCTGCAGTGGCCGACGTCGCAGTGTTCGGCGTGCCCAACGAGGACACCGGCGAGGAGATCAAGGCTGTCGTCGAGCTACGCGCCGGTTTCGAACCGAGCGACGCCACGACCAAATCGATCATGGACTACTGCCGCGACAACATCGCCCGGCAAAAGCATCCTCGCTCGATCGACTACACCACCGAGATGCCGCGCGACCCGAACGGCAAGCTCTACAAGCGCAAGCTGCGCGAGCCTTACTGGGTCGGACGTACCCGCAACATCTAGCGAAGGGGCCTTCGGGCCGCCTTCATAGTGGCGGCCGCGTCCTCGGGCAAGAAGCCAAGGCTGCGTACCAGAAAATCCTCCGTCGACGACGCATTCGAAAGGAGGTACCTCTGCTCGCGGTCGAACTCACGCAAGCCAGATTCGATCTTCTCGTCGATCATCCGTATTGCCCGAAAGACTGAAGCCAGTTCGTTGGGATTGGTGATAACGAGCCGGTCGACCGCGTCGGATAGTTCTTGAAGCGTCGTCATCACAGAATCGTACAGATGTTCGACTCGGAGTGTCAAGGAAATCCGGCACGATCTTGGCCCTGGTCGCCGCGCCGCGGCCCACGTTGTGGCGTCAGTCGATGTCGGGGCTCCGCGGCAGCTTTCGCTCGATCAAGTCTTCGTACCGTGCCTGCATCTGGTCGTTGAAGCTCGGCTTGGTCGGGATGTAGAAGTCGTCCGCGATGATGGCGTCGACGACGATGGCCGCGACTTCGTCGGGTGCGATGCCGCCCGCAGTCGAATCAGTGAGCGCCTTCTTGATGAACGCGACGTCGGGTGGTTCTTCGAGACCGGGATCCATGAGTTGCTCGGGTCGGTTGCGATCGGAGCGCCCGATATTGGTGGCGATGAGCGATGGTACGAGCACCGATACGCCGATCTTCGACGCCACCGAACGAAGATCGTGGGCGAGGCATTCGGTGAGACCGACCGCTGCGAATTTGGAGGTGTAGTACGGCCCCGAATACGCGTTGGTGAACAACCCACCCATCGACGCAGTGTTGACGATGTGGCACTCGGTGTCTTGTTCGATCATGCGCGGCACGAAGCTGCGTATGGCGTGCACGATGCCGTAGAGATTGACGCCCATCACCCACTGCCAGTCGCGCAGCGTGCGCTGCCACAACAACCCACCCGAGAACACGCCGGCGTTGTTGCACAACACGTGCGTGCCGCCATGGTCGGCGAACGCGGCGTCGGCCAACTTTTGCACCGAATCGGCGTCGGCGACGTCGGTGACAACCGCAGTCGCCCGGCCGCCGACGCGGTCGATCAGCTCGACGGTCTCGTCCAGCGCGGGTGCCTCGATGTCGGCCGCCACGACGAACATGCCCTCGTACGCGAACCGGCGGGCGAGTGCGCGGCCGATGCCGCTGCCGGCGCCGGTCACCACTGCCGTCTTGCCGGCAAAGTCTTTCATTTCGAGCAGATGCTCGGCTTTGGTGTCGACATCATCGCCTCCGGCGCCCGACGCTAGCGCTCGCCGCGCGGGTTCTCCCTCCCGCCGTGCGGTGCGGTAGAAACGCCGTTCGAGACCAATGCGGTGGGGGAGATCTTCGATGGGCAAGCTGGATGGCAAGGTTGCGATCATCACCGGTGGTGCGCGGGGCCAAGGCGAGGCACACGCCCGCTTGTGTGTCGAGGAAGGTGCCCATGTCGTCATCGGAGACGTCCTCGACGACGACGGGCAGCGCGTTGCCGCCGAGTTGGGTGCGATGGCGCGCTATGTCCACCTCGATGTCTCGCGCTCCGAGGATTGGGCCAATGCCGTCGTCGCCGCCGAATCGATGGGGCCATTGCGCGTGTTGGTCAACAACGCGGCGATCCACTGGACGCGTCCGATCGAGTTCGAGACGGCCGACGGCTTCGAACGAATCTGGCGCGTCAATCTGCTCGGAGCATTCCTCGGGATCAAGGCGGCGATCGAACCGATGCGCCGCGCCGGCGGCGGATCGATCGTCAACATCTCGTCGACTGCGGGTCTGACGGGTCTCGCCTATCACGGCGCCTACGGCTCCGCGAAGTGGGGCATGCGGGGGCTGACGCGCACGGCCGCCGTCGAGCTCGGACGAGACCACATCCGGGTCAACTCGATCCATCCGGGCCCGATCAACACCGCGATGTTGACACGGAGTCCCGGCGTCGATCTCGAAACCGACACGCGCTTCCAGCACCTTCCGGCACAGCGCTATGGCGAGCCGCGTGAGGTTGCACAACTGGTGGTGTTCCTTGCGAGCGACGACAGCGCGTTCATCACCGGCACCGAGCACACCATCGACGGCGGCTCGATGGCAGGCCCGCCGATCACGTTCAAATGGGACCCGGCGATCCACGACAAAGGCCCGAAGTAATGCCGGTCGAGGGCTACGACCACGTGGCCATCACGGTGGCCGACGTGCAGTCGACGATCGACTTCTACGAGCGCGTGCTCGGCGCAGAGTTGTGCTTCGCCGACCGGTGGCGCAGTGGTGAGATGCCGGTGGCGATCATCCAACTCGGCGGTTGCCGCATGTCGATTCATCCGGCCGCCGCGCCGGCCAAGCCCCACGCGCTCGCGCCGACGCCGGGTTCGGCCGACCTGTGCTTTCGCTGGAGCGGCCCGATCACCGATGCGGTGGCCGCGCTCGAAGGCAACCGCGTCGCCATCGTCGAAGGCCCGGTCGGCCGCCCCGCGAGCAACGGCGAGCGCGGCCAGTCGGTCTACTTCCGTGACCCCGACGAGAACCTGATCGAGCTCCTGACCACTAGTGCGGCTCCGCCGCAACGGACCGGCGGCTTCGCCGCGGGAAGGAATACGGAGTAAGCGTTTATGTAATGCGCACTCGGAGGTCGCGGGGGCCGTTGGCCCAGAAGACCGGTGTCTTTTGGCGGGTCCAACCGGGTTCGGTCTCGGCCGTGTCGACGCGGTCGAGGAAGGTTTCGAGCGCCACCCGCGCTTCGAGACGGGCCAACGAGGCACCCGGGCAGATGTGGGGGCCGCCGCCGAACGCGAAGTGCTCGCGCCAGTTGGGCCGATCGAGGCGGAAGCGGTGCGGGTCGTCGTACTTCGATTCGTCGCGGTTGGCGGACGCGACACCGAACGCAATCTTTTCGCCCGGCTGCATCTCGACGCCGAACATGTTGGTCGCTTGCTCGCAGTTGCGCAGCAGCACGTGGACCGGCGAGTCGATGCGCAGTGATTCCTCGACGGCCCGCTCGACGAGCGAACGATCGGCCTTGAGCACTGCGAACAGCTCAGGATCAGAGACCACCGTGGCGATGAGGTTGGCGATGAGGTGACGGGTCGTTTCGTTGCCCGAGATGATCAAGAACACCAACTGCGTACGGACCTCGACATCGGTGAGTCGCTTGCCGTCGACCTCGGTGTACATGAGACGGGTGACGAGGTCGTCGGGACGGTCGCCGTCACGATGGCGTTCCGCGATCAGACCGTCGATGTACGCGGAGAACTCGGGGTGCGCGCCGGCAAGTCCTTCGCCGCGCTCGTTGCGGAACTGAGTCGGGTAGGTGCCTTCGACGACCTCGTCGGACCACTGGCGGAACTGCATCCAATCGCCGCGCGGCACGCCGATGAGATACGCGATCACGTTGATGGGGACCGGCGCAATGAATTCGTCGATCAGCTCACCGTGGCCCCGAGCGAGGATGGGGTCGAGGTACTCGTTGCAGAGTTCGCGCACGAAGCCCTCGACATGCATCGACTTGTGATGGGCGACGGTGGCGTTGATGATGCGACGGATCTTGCCGTGGCGCGGCTCGTGGATCTCGTTGATGAACTGCTCTTCGGGCGGCACGACGATGCCGGGCTGGCGAAAGCTGGACAAGAACACATCGACGTTCTTGGATGCCTCGACGACATCGTCTTGCAGGGCCAAATACCAACCGCCGGCGCTCTTTGCGACGGGGCATGTGGCGCGGACTTCGGTGAACAGCTCGTGCGGAACGTCGGACCACTCGAACGGATCGATCTCGACAGACGTCATTGGTTCCCCCATGAGAGAGTCAGGTGGTGAAGAGCACCAGGCCCACGGTCACGATACCGAAGATCAGGATGACCAACAGCGGTATGCCGAGCGCGTAGGCGAGCAGGCCGCCCACGGCGAAGAGCCCGACCGACACGCCGACCCGGCGCAGGATCAACTGCACCGCTTCGTCCCGGGCCTGCTTGTCCTTGGGGCTGTCGTGCAGGCGCATGTGACCAGTATGGAGGCTCAATAGCCGAGCTGTACGTCGACCACGTTGGCGAGTTCGCGTCCGTCGGCGTAGCGCCGCAGGTTTTCGCGGAAGGTGTCGATGAGCATGCCCTGCGCGTGGGGCATGCTCCACGAGATGTGCGGGCTCAGCCGCACGCTCGGGTGCGAATAGAGCCAGTGGCCATCGGGCAGTGGCTCGGGTTCGACCGTGTCGAGTGCCGCCCGCGCGACGTGGCCCGAATCGAGCGCCGCTCGCAGCGCGTCGTGGTCGATCAGCCCGCCCCGGGCGATGTTGACGAGATGTACACCCGGCTTCATCCAACCGATGCTCTCGGCATTGATCATGTTGCGGGTCTCGTCGGTGAGCGGTGCCGCGATCAGTACGTGGTCGGCGCCGTCGAGGACTTCGGCCAGAGTGGCGACGACCTCCACGCCGGCGGTATCCGCCGGGCGCAGCGAACGGCGCAGCGCCTTGACTCGCATGTCGAAGGGTAGTGCGAGCGCAGCCGTGCGCTCCCCGATGCCGCCGAGCCCGACGATGGCAAGGGTCTTGCCGTAGAGGGTGCCGAGGTCGGCCTGGAACCAGCGCTCGGGCGGCGAGTCGAACCACGAGTGCGGCAGGCGTTTTTCGAAGGCGAGCATCATCGTGAGACTCCATTCGGCAATCGCAACTGCGGAGCCACCGCGCGAGCACGTCAACGTGACGTCGGCGCGCAGGAGGTCGAGGGGAAAGCGATCGACGCCCGTGCCGACCAGATGCACCCACTTCACGCCACGCGACAGTGCGTCGGCCAGCGTTGGTGTAGACACCGGGCTGGTGACCAACACGTCGCCCACGACACCGGCGTCGAGGGTGCCGTCGCGGGGGATCGAGACGAACTCGACCGAGGGGAAATCGGCCGCCAGCGACCCGGCCATTTCGGCATTGAGGTGGTGGAGTACTCGAACCATGCCCGAGTAAAGCACGCCCGCTTGGGATGTGTTCAACTGCGGCCGTGGCTACCCGAACACCGGTGATCTGTGGGATCGGTTTGTCCGACTACCCGATTGCACCGCACCTCACGAGCACGCAGCACCATGCCCAGGCGATGCAGCGGGCACTCGAAGATTGCGCCATGCCCAAGTCCGACCTCGACGGCTATGTCAACGCGTCGTCGAGCCCGAACGACATGGCGGTGGCGATGGCCGAATACCTCGGCATCAAGCACCGCTACTTCGACTCGACGATGACCGGCGGATCGTCGTTCGAGTTCCATGTGCAGCACGCGGCCGCTGCCATCAAAGATGGTCTGGCCGAGGCAATCCTCGTGACCTACGGGTCCGACCAACTCACGCGCATGGGACGCATGCTCGGCACCGGCGGGTTCCACACCAGCGACTCGCGCGTCGAGGGCACGTCACAGTTCATGTCGTCGTACGGCATACCGCTCGTCGGCTCTTACGCGATGGCGGCGCGGCGTCACATGCACGAGTTCGGCACGACATCCGAACAACTCGCCGAGATCGCGGTTGGCGTTCGCGAGTACGCCACGTACAACCCCTTGGCTCGTTATCGCGATCCGATCACCATCGACGACGTGCTCGGCTCGCGTATGGTGGCCGACCCGTTGCACAAACTCGACTGCTGTGTCATCACCGACGGCGGTGGCGCGTTCATCATGACCACCGAAGAACGAGCCCGCGATCTCGCGCAACCGCCGGTCTACGTACTCGGTGCCGCGGGCACGCAGACGCATTGGAACATCATCCAGATGCCCGACTTCACCGAACCGGGGGTCGCGACGGCGGGCCCCGAGGCGCTCGGCCGGGCCGGTGTCACCGTCGACGACATCGACGTGTTGCAGCTCTACGACAGCTTCACGATCACGGTGCTGATGATGCTCGAGGGCCTTGGCTTCGCCGGCAAAGGTGAGGGCGGTGCGCTCGTGCAAGAAGGACACTTTCGCAAGGGTGGCAAGTGGCCGATGAACACCGATGGCGGCGGCTTGTCGTCCAATCATCCGGGCATGCGCGGCATCTTTCTCATCATCGAAGCGGTGCGCCAGCTGCGCGGTCAGGCCGGCGCAGTGCAAGTGCCCGACTGTGACATCGCACTGGCCTGTGGATCGGGCGGATGGTTGTCGTGCATGGGCGCCGTCGTGCTGGGCAAGGATCGGCCGTCATGATGGATGTCATCCGCGATCGGCAATGGGATCGCCCCACACCGGCGGGCGAAGGCGAGTACGGCCCGTGGTTCGAGGCGTGCGCGCAAGGGCGGTTGCTCATCCAGCACTGCGATGCGTGCGGTCACCGCCAGTGGTATCCCCGAGCGATCTGCACGCGCTGTGCTGCGACGCCGCGATGGCAAGAAGTGTCGCCGCGCGGCACCGTCTACACCTTCACGATCATCCGGCAGTACGGCGCCAAGCCCTTCGCCGGCGAGCTGCCGTATTGCGTGGCGATGGTCGATCTCGACGACGCGCCGGTGCGGATGTTCGGCACGCTCACCGGCATTGCGGTCGACGACGTGCGCGTCGATCTACCGGTCGAGGCCTACGCGGTCGAGTACGAGCCCGGCCGCGCGGTGCCTTACTGGCGCCCCATATAGCTGGCGACGGTCAACTGCTCGGCCGGCAAAGGCTTGCTGAAGTAGAAGCCCACCGCTTGATCGCATTCGAGCCGGCGCAGCACCGCGAGCTGTGCTTCGGTCTCGACGCCTTCGGCGATGACCACCAAGTCGAGGGCGTGCGCAAGGTCGATGATCGCGGCGACGATGGTCTCGGCCTCTGTGTCGGCATCGAGGCGAGCTACGAACGACCGGTCGATCTTCAACACGTCGAGCGGGAATCGGTTGAGATACGCCAGCGACGAGTAGCCGGTGCCGAAGTCGTCGACGCCCAGGCTGATGCCGAGGCTGCGGAGTTGGTCGAGTTGCGCGGCGGCGGCTTCGGCGTCCTCCATGAGGGCCGACTCGGTGATCTCGAGGCACAACGATTGCGGCCGGATGCGCGCGGCGCGAATGGCGGCCTGCACGGTGGGAACGAGATCGGGTTGACCAAGTTGGCGCGCCGACACGTTGACCCAGACGCGAAGGTCAGGGCCGGCGCCCTGTGATTCCCATCGCGCGACCTGACGGCAAGCTTCTTCGATGACCCAGCGCCCGATGACGATGATGAGGCCGGTCTCTTCCGCGAGCGGGATGAATTCGCCGGGCGGCACCAAGATGCCGTCGTCGCGTTGCCAACGCACGAGGGCTTCGACACCGACGACGCGTCCGGTGGCGAGATCGATCTCGGGTTGGTAGTGGAGCAGCAATTCGTTGCGCTCTACGGCGCGCCGCAGCGCGAACTCAGTGGCGAGACGATTGAGCTGCGAGGTGCGTTCGTCCGGGTCGAAGATTGCGAAGCGGTCGCGGCCGGCGCGTTTTGCGTCGTACATCGCGGTATCTGCGTTCTCGACGAGACGCATCGGGTCGTCGGCGCCTTGCGAGATGGCGATGCCGATGCTGGCGGTGAGATCGATGGTGCGCCCGTACACGGTGAACGGTTGGCCGAGCGCGTGCAACACGCGCCGAGCGACGATCGCGGCTGCGGGACCATCGGCCCCGGGGCACAACATGACGAACTCGTCGCCGCCGAGGCGAGCGAGCGTGTCGCCCGGTCGGACAAGACCGGTCAACCGCTCGGCGACGGCGACGAGTGTCGCATCCCCCGCGTAGTGGCCGATGGTGTCGTTGACGACCTTGAACCCGTCGAGGTCGATGAAAAGAACACCTACGGCTTGACTGGTGCGCCGGCTGACGGCCAGCGCTTGTCCGATGCGATCGAGGGCCAATGCACGGTTGGGGAGGCCGGTGAGCTCGTCGTGGAAGGCCAACCGCACGAGCTCTTCTTCGGTGCGCTTACGCTCGGTGATGTCGCGCGACGACGACTGCAACTGCACGACCTGACCGTTGCTGACGATCGGCGTGATCACGGTTTCGAACCAGGTGTATGCACCACCGCGACGGCGGATGCGATAGGAGAACTCGACCGGCTTGCTCCCGGCCGCGGTGTGGATGTGGAAGCGGCCCTCGACATGCGCCCGTTGGTCCGGGTGGATGTAGTCGATCGGGTGGGTGCCGACGAGCTCGTCGGGTTCGTACCCGAGCAAGCGTCGCACCGACGGGCTGGCGTACTGATACACGCCGTCGGGTGTGTGCAGGCATACGAGATCGGAGGTGCTTTCGGCCAGCGCGCGGAAGCGCGCCTCGGATTCGGCCAGCGCACGCGATTGGTCGGTCACCGCGGTGCGCAAGGAGTGGCGCTCGGCGACGTGTGCGGCTTCGATGACGACGAATGCCACGTGTGCCGGGCCATCGGGGTCGCCGCTGACAACGGGGGTGAAGAGAACCTCGACGGGGACTTCGATCTCGATGTTCGCGGTCGAGTCGCGATGGTGCAGCGCGAGGGTGTCCCGTGTGACCGTGCCCCCGCGGGCGCGATCGAAGTAGAGACGGAGTTGTGCTTGCGCGGTTGGGTTTCCGGCCCATGGCTCGGTGTCCCACAACGCGCGATCGATGATGTCTTCGACGGGGGGCGGCAACGGGACGAAGCCGCGTTCGTTGATCTCGAGGACCGTCCCGTCGAGGTCGAGGACCGCGACGTAGTGCTCGATCGCGCGCAGCGCGACGTGCGCGAGTGCGCCACGCGCTGGAGGCAGCGCCACGGCATCGATGCGTTCCCCGAGCGGACGTGTATCAGGGCCGAGCGGCGGGGGCAGGTTGGGTTGGGACACTTCGCTCCGGTTCGAACGAGCGGGGAGTTGACTCGCTCGCCCGTGCGCGTGCCGCCAATAGCCGCACGCTTTCCGCCCAGAGCAGCGGTGATACTAGTGATGTTGGTGGGGTAGAAGTGAACTATGTGCGATTCGTGTGCATTGCGGGTTGGTCCCGATGCGCTGCCGGTCGTACGTCCGTTCGGGCGGGCGAGATCTATTCGGCTGGCGGATAGTCGAACGTGCGCCCGCGGCCCGCGGAGGAACCGGCGTCGACCTGCAGCGTGACCCCGCTGATGCATTCGGATTCGTGCGACGCGAAGAACAAGACGGCGTACGCGACATCGATCGCGGCCGGTGGCCTCGTGATGCACATTTCCTCGATATAGCGACGGCGCTCGGGGGTGAGCTCGGCGTCGCGCTCCTCATGGAGGATGTAGCCCGGCTGCACCGTATTGCAGCGGATGCCCTCGCGGCCGTAGTCGAGCGTGATCGAACGGGCGAGCGCGTTCATCGCGCCTTTGCTGGCGGTGTAGGCAGCCAAACGAGGCGACGCTCGTTCGGCGGTACGCGACGAGATGTTGACGATCGAGCCGCGGCCCTGCGCGAGCATCTGTGGGATCGTTCGTTGCAGCAGCCACGCGGCTCCGAGCACGTTGACGCGCAGCATCGCCTCCCAGACCTCGTTGCTGACGTCGGCGGCCTTGCCGTCACGGGCGATGATTTCGGGCGAAACCGCGTTGTTGACCAGTACGTGCAGCGCGCCATAGCGCTCGATGGTCGTGTCGATCAGGGCGTAGGCATCGTCGTCGACGCCGAGATCGGCCCGGAGGAATGTCGCGTCGCCGCCGTCGGCGCGCAGGTCGGCCGCGATGGCGTCGCCGCGCTCCTGGTTGCGCCCGGTGACGACCACGGTGGCGCCCTCGGCGACGAACAGTCGAGCGATCTCCTTGCCCAGGCCCGCGGTCGACCCGGTGACGATGGCGACCTCGCCGGCCAGTCGCCCCGATCGTTGATTGTCTGTCATAGGTCCACCGTAGCGGTGAAGCCCCGTCCGAGCGGCCGTGCGAACAGCGGGACGGCTATCGTGCCCTCGTTTCGCCACCGATCGAATGCGAACGAACAGGAGACGTGCAGTGGCTGGCTTTCTCGAGGGCAAGAATGTCGCAGTGACCGGGGCTGGTTCGGGCATCGGCCGCGCCATCGCCATCGCCTGTGCCGCCGAGGGCGCGCGCGTCGTCGTTGCCGACTACGGCGTCGCCCAGGACGGCTCCAACCCGACGAGTGAGGTCGCCGACGGTGTCGTCGCCGACATCACCAAGGCGGGTGGCACTGCGGTGGCAGTCGCCGGTGACGTGTCCACGATGGCGACCGGGCAGGCAATCGTCGACGCGGCCGTCAACAACTGGGGAACGATCGACGCGTGCGTTTGTGTCGCGGGCATCTTGCGCGAGCGCATGATCTTCAACATGACCGAAGACGAGTGGGACGACGTCGTACGCGTGCACCTCAAGGGCACGTTCACCGTGTTTCGCGCGGCGTCGGCCATCATGCGCAAGCAAGACGGTGGCGGCAGCCTCATCGGTTTCACCTCGGGTGCGTCGATCGGTTCGTCGTCGCAGGCCAACTACTCGGCGGCCAAGGGCGGCATCATCAGCTTGACCAAGTCCGCGGCGATGAGCCTCAAGCGCTACAACGTCAACGCCAACGTGAT
>JBDTLT010000170.1:0-11947 GCA_039934635.1 Acidimicrobiales bacterium | reverse complement strand
CAGCCGGTGACTGCTTCGCTGCCTTCGTTGGCGAGCCCGTAGTCGACTTGGTAGAGGCCACCAGGGTGCACTTGTTGCGAGGTGTCGGACATCTTCGCGTACCGCACCGTCAGGTCCGCCATGGTGTCCTCCAACACTCGCGCCGGCAATGAGTTGCGTAGTCTGCCACGCAGCGACCGGCGGACAGCGAAGGAGTCACTAATGACGGAGCACGAGGAGTTCGTTCAGCGCCACATCGAACTGTTGCTCGCCCGCAACCTCGAGCAGGTGATGCAGGGCTACCACGCCGACGCGGTACTCCGCTCGGGGGGCGAGGAATACCGCGGCAGCGACGCGGTGCGCCGCCATCTCGCGCAAGCGCTGGCGTCCGCGCCGAGCGACTCGCGTCTCGACTACACGACGACCACAAAGACCGATGGTCAGGTGGTGTTGACGTGGCGACTCTACGGAGCGGGTTCGGCCGAGCTTCTCATGCAGGGCTATGACGAGTTTCGCTTCGAGGCGGGACGCATCGCCGAGCAATTCGTGGCGATCGCCGGACATTGACGACGTGATGTCGCGGGCCGCAGCTACGACTCGGTGTAACCCTTCATGATGTGCTCGAGCCACCACTTGGGCGCGTTGTCGGTGATGTTGGGGATGTTCGAATAGTCGTGCCAGCGACAAATGCGGCCGTCGCGCAGCTGGGTGACGGAGACGAACGAGTGGTCGATGGTCTCGCCCGTGTGAAACTCCCACCGCTCGGTGTGCTCGGTCATCACGAGGTCGCCCTCGGCGATCATGTTCGTGCCGGGTAGGTGCGAATAGCCGGACAACGGTTCGAGGCCGATGCGCAGCCGACGGATGACGCCGTCGGGCCCCACACCTCCCGGGCCGGGCACGCCGATATCGGTGTAGTGCGCGTCGTCGGTCAACAGCGTCTTCATGGTGTCCCAGTCGCGCGCGGCGAGGGCGTCCCAATAGCGTTGCACGATCTGCTTGTTCTCGTTCACGGTCACGTCTGGCGATCCTTCTGGTTTGCGGGTGTCCCCTCAGGCGCTCAGCCTGCCACGCAGCGCGGGCAGGACCTCGTTCGCGAGTCGGACGAGGTTGGCGTCGACCACCTCTGGCGGCTGGGCGCCGCTGTAGCCGGGCACGATGATGTCGGTGATGCCGTACTCTTCGCGCATTCGAAGTGCTTCGGCAATGCACGCGTCGGCCGACCCGACAAAGGCATCTTGCGGGATGAGCGTCCCGTCGTCGTTGCCTTCGATGAGTTGGGTTTTCATACGGTCGGTGGGCGAAAGTTCGCGTAGCCAGCCCTCGTAGACCCGCATCGATTCGTGCGGCACCGCTCCGCCCGCCGCGACTTTTGCGAGCGCGACGCCGTTGCTCGACGCCGCGGCGGCGGCAGGGTCGTCATTGACGACGAGTGGGCGGGCGATGCCGACCCGATAGTCCTCGGCGGCCCGGCCGCGCTCGGCCAGCGCGGCGCGCCACGGATCGAGCACCGCTCGACGGTCACCTTGTGGCAACAAGTGTGCGTCGAATCGAGCGGCGCGCTTGGCTCCGGGCTCGCCCATCGCCGCCACCCACAGCGGCGGTCCACCCGGTTGCACCGGTCGAGGCCGCACCCGTACGCGTTCCAGTTGGAAGTGCTTGCCGTGGAAGTCGAACTCATCCTCGGTGAACGCGTGGCGGAGGATCGTGAGCGTTTCGTCCATGCGCTGGCGGCGTTCGCTTCGCGCGATTCCCATCGCGGCGAATTCGCTCGGCACGTAACCCATGCCGGCGCCGACCATCATGCGTCCGTTCGACAGGTTGTCGAGAACCGCGAGGTCCTCGGCGAGGCGCACCGGGTTCGTGAACGGCAACAGCATCACGTCCTGTCCGATGGCCACTTGCGAGGTACGCGCCGCGATCGCGCCCGACATCACGAGCGGCGAGGGCATGTAGCCGTCGTCGACGAAGTGGTGTTCGGTGATCCACACATGGTCGAACCCGAGTTGGTCGACGAGCGTGATCTGCTCGAGGACGCGGGCGTACATCTCGGGGAACGACAGCCCGGAGGCGGCCGGATTGCGGAACCCGTACAACACGCCGATGCGAATCGAGTTGCTCATGCGAACCCCCGAGAGGAGCGTAGGCGACGGTGACGGGCGAACGCGCGAAGATGAGCAGGGGCTTGCTCGGCGGCCGCCCGGACAGGGGAGCGCAATGGCAACGATCGATACCGAGGCAGTACTGAAGCGGGCGAAGTCCTATCCGAGCTTCATGCTCGCGGCCCGCTACTGGACTGCCCGCGTCGCATTCGACTTCGGCGACGAGCGCTGTCTGTTGGAGGTCGTCGACGGTGCGCCCCGGGCGTTCTGGCGCGTCGACGGGGGAACGAGTGAGTACGACGTTCGCGTCTTCGCGTCGACCGAGAGCTGGGACAAGTTGCTGACACCGGTACCGCCGCCCCGGTTCGATCACGTGTCCTACGGCAACGCGCGAAGCGACCTCGGCGTCGAAGGTGATGTGGTGACCCAAGTCGGTCCGTATTTCGCTGCGATCCAAGAGTTCGTCGCCGTGCTTCGTGAAGTGCACAACGGCGCTCCCATTCCCGTGCGCGCCGTTGCCGATGTCGATCGCGACTTCGACACCGTTGTCGGTCGTTACGTCTACGTGCGCATCGACGGCGTGCAGTATCGGATCTACTTCGAGGAAGCGGGCACGGGCGACATCCCGATGGTGCTGCAACACACGGCTGGTGCCGACGCCCGGCAGTGGCGTCACGTCCTCGAGGACCCCGACTACCAACGCCTCTACCGGATGATTGCCTACGACTTGCCGTATCACGGACGGTCGCTTCCACCCACGAGCATTCCGTGGTGGGAGACCGAGTATCGGTTGACCCGCGACTTCCTCATGAACACTGTCGTCGGCATCTCGCACGCGCTCGAGCTCGACCGACCGGTGTTCATGGGTTGTTCGATCGGGGGCCATCTCGCACCCGATCTCGCGCTGTACCACCCGCACGAGTTCCGCGCCGTCGTCGGCATCAACGCGGGGCTCGGCACCGGTAGTGGCGGGAGCGACGTCGCCGACAGTTGGTACCACCCGCGCGTGAGCAACGATTGGAAGTCTGCCGTGATGTTGGGCAACACCGCGCCGACGAGCCCCGAGGCCTACCGCCGCGAGACGACGTGGATCTACGGCCAAGGCGCGCCGGCCGCGCTGAAGGGCGACGTGTACTACTACTCGATCGGCCACGACCTCACCGCCGAGCAGGCCCAGCGCATCGATACCGAGAAGGTCGGTGTGTACCTGCTCACGGGGGAGTACGACTTCCTCAACACCGACGAGGGCACTGCGGCCCTGGCCCGCAACATCCCCGGCTGCTACTTCGAGATGATCCCCGGACTGGGTCATTTCGGCCCCTCCGAGAATCCGGAGGACTTCAAGCCCGCGCTGCTGCCGGTGCTGGAGGAAATCGCCCGCACGCGGTGACCGACCTTGAAATTCGAGCGCCGGTGCCGATGGGCGTTGCGGTGCAATGACTGTGTCGGTGGACGAGCGTTACTACAGGGGAGTCGCCGGGATGCTCGACGCCCTGCCCGAGCGGGTGATTCGCTACCGGCTACCGGACCTCACCGTTACGTATTGCAATGTGGCGTGGGCGGCGGGGCACAAGCTCGAACCGGCACAGATCATCGGCCACAGGCTGGACGAATTGCTGACCGCGGCCGAAAAGGTTGGACTCGAGTCGCAGCTCCGCCTCCTCGGTCCCGACACGCCGCTGTTGGCCGATGAAATAGCCCGGCCTGCTCCCAATGCGCCGGGCCAATGGGTGGAGTGGGTCGATCAATACCTGCCCGGGCCGGACGGCGCGGAGGTCCTCGCGGTCGGCCGCGATGTGACGGGGCGCCATATCGCGGAGTTGAACCTGGCGGCCAGCGAGGCTCGATTCCGCGACCTTGCCGACAAGTCGGCGGATGTCGTCTGGCGCTTCGTGACCGAGCCATACCCTCACTTCGACTATGTGAGCCCGTCGGTCGAGAACATCCTCGGATACCCGCCGTCGATGTTCCTCGGCGACCTCGCGGCGTTTCTCACCATTCTCGACGACGAAGGCCGTGCCCTGATCGGCGCGGCACTCCGGGGTCGGCCGATGCCCGAACGCCATGACTTCCGCTATCGGGCCGCCGACGGCTCGATCGTCATCGGCGAGATGCAGACGACCGCGATCAGCGGCGGTCTGCAGGGTGTGAGCCGCGATGTCACGGAACTGCGCAACTTGCAGGCCAACCTTGCCGCTCTCGCGTTGCGCGACCCGCTCACCGGGCTGGCGAACCGGCGGCTCCTCGACGAACTGCTCGACGCCGGCCTCGCGCACGCGGAACGCGACAATCTCACGCTCGCGGTCGCGTACATCGACCTCGACGGTTTCAAGAAGGTCAATGACGCCTACGGCCACGATGCCGGTGATGTCGTGCTGTGCGAAACAGCCCGTCGACTGCTGTCGATCGTGCGCAGTGCCGATCTCGTCGCACGCCTCGGCGGCGACGAATTCGTGATCGTCTACGAGCCCAACCTGTCGGGCTCAGAGGGTTTGCTGGCCCGGATCGACGAGGTGCTGGCCCTGCCGATCGCCATCAGTCCGATCATCGAGGTCTCGTGCCGGGCGAGCGTGGGCTACGCCGACACGCGAACGACCGGACGCGACGCCGCCGCGCTGCTGGCGGCCGCGGACGCTGCCATGTACGACGCGAAGCGAATCCGAACGGGCTAGGCCCCATCGAGCAGAATTTCGCCGTACGGGTGCGCGGGAGTTGGTGAAGAGTGTCGATTCTGTCGTCGCTCGTTCGTCTCTACGGGACAATCACCAAGGAGAATGAATCCCATGAAGTACATGTTGATGATCCACCAGGTCGGCTCGCCGACGCCGCTCGACCCCGCGGCCTGGGCGACCCTCTCGGCCGACGAGCAACAAGCGATCTACGCGTCGTACAAGGCGATCAACGAAACGCCGGGTGTCACCCCCGGTAGTGGCCTGCAGCCCCCCGAGACAGCCACCACAGTGCGCGTGATCGACGGCAAGACGATCACGACGGATGGACCGTTCGTCGACACCAAGGAAGCACTCAACGGCTTCTTGATGTACGAGGCCGACGACCTCGATGCCGCGATCGAACTTGCCGCGCAGATCCCCGCCGCGCGGCTCGGCGGCGCGATCGAAGTGCGCCCGATCATGGAGTGGTAGCGATTCTCGATCAGACCTTTCGTGAGGACTGGGGGGCTGTGCTCGCCGCGATGATCGGCTTCCTCGGCGACTTCGATCTCGCCGAGGAAGCCGCGCAAGACGCGTTCGCGGCCGCTGCGGAGCGCTGGCCGCGCGACGGGTTCCCCTCCAGCCCACGGGCCTGGCTCGTGACGACGGCCCGCAACCGAGCCATCGACAGGGTCCGCCGCGATCAGACGTTGGTCGCGAAGACGCGGGTCCTTCAACTGCAGGAGAAGGTGAACGCCACGATGGACGCAACGTCGTTTCGGGACGAGCGACTCGAACTCGTCTTCACGTGCTGTCATCCTTCGCTCGCGGTCGACGCGCAGGTCGCCCTGACGTTGCGCACCCTCGGCGGTCTCACCACCGACGAGATCGCTCGTGCCTTTCTCGTGCCGCCGGCGACGATGGCGCAGCGACTGGTGCGGGCCAAGCGCAAGATCAAGGCCGCCGGCATTCCATTTCGGGTGCCGCCGGCGCATCTGTTGGCCGATCGTCTCGCCGCGGTGCTCGCGGTCGTCTATCTGATCTTCAACGAAGGCTACGGTGGTCGCGGCGATCTCTCCGCCGAGGCACTCTGGCTCGGCCGCGCGCTCGTCGAGTTGATGCCCGATCAGCCCGAAGCCCACGGTCTGCTGGCGATGATGCTGCTGCACGACTCGCGGCGCGAGGCTCGCTTCCGCAACAACGATCTGGTGCTGCTCGCAGATCAAGATCGGTCGCTCTGGGACGCAGAACAGATCGCACAAGGGAGGGCCGCGCTCGACCGCGCGTTCTCGCTCGGTGGACGCGGTCCCTACGTGGTCCAAGCGGCGATCGCCGCGCAACACGCGCAAGACCCGCCTGACTGGGCTCACATCGCAGTGCTCTACGGCGAGCTGAGCCGTCTCACCGAGTCACCGATCGTCGAGCTGAACCGCGCTGTCGCGATCGCCGAAGTGGAAGGCCCCGAGGCCGGGCTTCGCATCGTCGATCAGCTCGCGCTCGACGACTACCGATATCTGCATTCGACACGGGCCGAGTTATTGGTTCGGCTGAGTCGCATCGAAGAAGCCCGTGAGGCATATCGGCGGGCATTGACGCTCGTGCGGGAAGATGCGGAGCGCCGGCTGTTCGCACGGCGTCTTGCCGAGCTCGAATCGACCAATGGCACCGCCGTTCACTGACCCAACAACAACGAAGGACATTTTGAAATGCTTGGCCGTAACAAGTACACCCGAGAAGAACTAGACCAGAGCAAGGCCACCATCGGTGCCCAGCTTGCTGCGTACAAAGCGGTGATCAGAACCACCGGCGGCAAGGCCGCGGACAAGAAGGTGGCCGCCGCTCTCGAGGCGTTCGAGCCACTGTTCTTCAACAACTTGACCATTGCCCTCGACCGCTTCTTTGTGCACCGCGTTCGCCCGGTCACCGGCAAGGACGGCAATCCACTCAATGAGGTCGAGATGATCTGCGAGTCGTTGCTCAACAACAACGGCGTTCTGCGGGAGAGCAAGGTGATCAAGCTGATACCCGAAAAGTCGGTGACGAAGCTTCAATTCGGCGAATCCATTCGGCTGACAGGGGAGCAGTTCGAACGGCTGTCCGACGCCTTCTTCACCGAATTGGAGCGCAAGTTCCTGTAGCTCGTTCCACGAAATCGCCGTCCGCGTCGCTTCGCACCGTGTGATACGCGACGATTGGGCGGTGGATGACGATCTCGCCCGCGCCGGAGACGAGCACGGCTTCGACCCCGGTGCGGCGCGAGCAGTCGCGTTGGCCGAGTCCGAGGCGAGCCAGCTCGGCCATGACCGCGTGGGCACCGAGCATCTGCTGCTCGGCCTGTTGACGAACGACAGTGCGACGTCGACGATGCTGACCGATGCCGGCGTGACGCTCGCCGCCGCTCGCAACAAAGTCGCCGAAGCGGTGGGCCCCTCGTCGGGCGAGCGCCCGGACCCACGCCGTAGGTTGCTGCCGAAGACGGCGCGAGCGGCGCGTGCGCTCGCTCGATCGAGACGGTTCGCGCACGCTCGCGGATCCGATGTCGTGACGAGCCAGCACGTCTTGACGGGCGTGCTCGATGTCGAAGGTATCGCGGGTCAGGTTCTGCGTGGGCTCGGAGTCGACGTCGACGCTCTGCGGGCTTCGCTCGACGCCTTCGTCGAGGATTCTCCGCGCCACACCGACATGGCGCCTCGCCCGCATGTGGTCTTCCGGGCTCCGGCATGCCCTTCGTGCGACGCATCACTCGACGAGGACCTCGTCCACCGCGTGGTATCCGCCGGCGATGACCGCGGCAACACGCGCGAGGCGCTGGTCTTTGCCTGCGGTGCGTGCGGCCGCGTGCTGGGCGTAGGCCCCGCGTAGACACGGTACGATGCGCCAACGCGGGGGCGCGTAGCAACGGGGAACGACATGACAGCAATCGCCAAGGCGCCAGGATTCCCAGCGAGTTACGAGCCGGTCGACTGGAATCCTCCGGGGCTGCCGACCGACCCCGACGAGATCGTGGCCCGCATCGCCGACCCGGCACGGCGCGGCGAGCTCTACCCGCTGTATCACCAATTGCGCCGCGTCGCTCCGATCCATCGCAACCGTCCCGAGATGTTCCACGGCGGGTGGACGTTCACGCGATTCGCCGAGACCGACGTGATCTTCAAGAACCCGCGAGTCGTCAACGATCCGGCGGTCGTCGATGAGGCATTCACCAAAGGTGACGGTGCGTTCACCGAAGTGATGCGCAACATGATGGTATGGCAAGAGCCCGAGCCCCATCAACGCGTGCGCAATCTGGTCAAGGCCGCGTTCACGCCTCGAGCGATGGCTCACTGGCGGCCCATCGCCGAGCGCGTCGCCAACGAGCTGTGCGATCAAATCGCCGCCGACGGGCACGCGGAGCTCGTCGAGCAGTTCAACTACGAGCTGCCGTTCAACGTGATCGCGCACGTGTTGGGCATTCCCGAGGATGACTTCCCGATCATCAAGGCTCTTGCGTGGGACTTCGCACGGTTGGCCGAGAGGATCCTGCCCGACGATCTCATCCGGCGCGGCGACGACGCCAGTCGCGCGCTCATTGCGTACTTCAGTGAACTCGTCGAGCACCGCAAGTCGCACTTGGGCGATGACCTGTTGTCGTCGCTGATCGTCGCCGAAGCCGACGGCGAGCAACTCACGCACACCGAGCTCATCGCCAACGCCATCCTCTTGCTGCAGGCCGGCCACGAAACCACGCAGGATCTGCTGGGCAACTCGCAGGTCGCACTGTTTCGTCATCCCGATCAACTCGACCTGTTGCGTGACCACCCCGAGTTGACCAAGAACGCAGTGGAAGAGTTCTTGCGCTACGACGCGTCGGTGCAGATCAATCATCGTGTCGCGCTCGACGGTACTCACGTCGGCGGTACCGACATCCCTGCGCGCGAAATGGTCTACATCTTCCTCGGCGCGGTCAACCGCGATCCTGACCGATTCCCCGAACCCGACCGCCTCGACATCACCCGCGATCTGACGCACCACCTCGCGTTCTCCTTTGGCGCTTACTACTGCCTCGGCGCGGCGCTCGCCCGCACCGAAGTCTCGGTCGGCATCCGGACTTTGCTCGACCGCTTCCCGACGTTGCGGCCCGCGACCGATGGTTTCGAGTGGCGCACCACGCTGCAGTTGCGGGGACCACAATCGATCGAAGTGACGTGGTGATCGTCCGCGCGGCGAAGCGTCCGGCCGCGCTCAGCGCGGGCGGGCACCGGTGACCATCAACGCAACCTGATCGGCGAGATGAACACGTAGTTCGCTCGCGGTGATTCCACTCGCGGCGAAGCCCGATTCGCGTGCGGTGATGTGTACCAAGCTGGCGACAACGACACCCGCGGCGATCATCGGGTCGCGACCGGGTACGCCGGCCATGATCGTTCCGAAGGCTTCGGTCAACGGCTCGAATGTGTGCTGCTTGATCTCGGCGAACCGCGCATCGCCCTCGTCGGCCAACAGATCAGTGACGCGATAGAGCGCGCGATGACGTTGCCAGAACACAGCGAGCGCGTCGATCACTTCGAGCGCGGACTCGGTGGCGCGCTGCCGGCGCCACGTACGCGCGGTGACGACAGCGGCGATCTGCTGTACCGAGCCGCGCATCGTGGGCGCGCTCGCGGCGAGCGCATCGTTGATGTCCGAGAAGTACCGGTAGAACGCCGGCGCGCTGAGGCCGAGTCGCTGCGTGACGACGGCGCTGGTGAGATCGCGGTAGGGGACCTCATCGAGGAGATCGATGGTCGCGGCCAGCAGACGCTCACGCGTTTGTAGCGCCCGCGCCCCTGGACGGCGCGGGGCGCCCGCGCTCTGTGAGAGGCGGTCGATCGGGAGGTATGACGGTTGGGGCACGGTCGATTGACCTCCTTCCACAGTTGGTGAATACTATTCACCATGGTCGCAAAACCGCTCGATGGGGTCCGCGTGGTCGAGGTCGCGATGTTCGCTCCGGACGCCACGGGCATGCACCTGGCCGATCTCGGGGCTGACGTCATCAAGGTCGAGCAGCCGGGCCTGGGTGATCCGGCACGACTGCTCGGGGTGCCGTTTCGGGGCGAAAGCGCGGCGACGCGGCGCTGGAACCGGGGCAAGACGAGCATCATGCTCGACCTTCGCACCGACGAAGGGCGCGCCGTCTTTCGCGACCTCGTCCGCGGCGCCGAGGTGGTGATCGAAGGCATGCGCGCCGGCGCGTTGGCTCGTCGCGGTTTGGGCTACGAGGAGCTCCTCCTCGTGAATCCCACGCTGGTTTTCGCGGCGGTATCGGGCTGGGGCCAGGAGGGTCCCTATCGCGACCTCGGCTCGCACGGGCTCGCCTTCGATTCCTTTGCCGGTCTCGCACCGCCACGCGAGGTCGACGGGCGGGTGTCTCGTCCGCTGGGCCACGTGTGGCAAGGCCTCGAGGCGGGGCCGCTGTATGCCGCGCTCGGCATCGTGGCAACCGTGCTCCGCGCCCGGGCCACCGGTGAGCCGGCCTATGTCGAGGTCAGCCAAGCCGACGCGGCGGCGTCGTGGAACGGATGGCGCATCGCCTACGACCGCGCGGTGGCCGATCAGGCGCGCGGGCACGGCGACAGTGCGCTCGGTGACGACAATGGCTATCTCCCCGCGGCGATCGCGTCGCTCGAGTCGGCTGCCGAAGGCGCCGGTCGGACGGGCGAACACGACATGACAGCGAGAGATGTTCGCTACCAGTACTACGACGCAGCAGACGGTCCCGTGTTGTTGATGGCGACCGAAACGCGCTTCTGGCGGAATTTTTGCCACGCAATCGGGCGCGACGATCTTTTCGAACGCTGGCCCGGCCGGCCGCACGCGGATCACGATTATGGCAACGACGAGTTGCGGGCCGAGCTGCGCGCGATCTTTGCTACCCGCATGCGCGCCGAATGGGTGGCGTTGTTCATCGAACACGACATCGCGGGCGCGCCGGTCTACCGGGGTGGCGAAACGCAAGCCGACGCTCACTTCGCGGCGCGCGGCTTGTGGCTCGATCCCGACACGCACGGCCTGCGTCTCATCGGCCCACCATTGCGTATCGACGGCGCGATCTCGGTGGCGCCGCGTGCCGCGCCGTCGGGTGGTCAACACAGCGACGACATCTTGCGTCGCGTGCTCGGCTACGACGACGAGCGCATCGCGGCGCTACGGCGCGCCGGTGCCGTGCCCGAGGCCACGTCGTGATGCGCCCGCTCGAAGGGCTCACCGTTCTCGCCGCCGAGCAGATGCATTCACTGCCGCACGCCACGCAGTTGCTCGCGCTCATGGGTGCCGACGTCATCAAGGTCGAGCCGCTCACCGGTGAAGCCGGGCGCAGCGGTCGGCCGACCATCACCGACCGCGACGGGCGCGCGACGGGTTCGACGTATCTTCGCAACAACCTCGGCAAGGGCAGCGTCGCCATCGACCTCAAGCACCCCGACGGTCGGTCGCTGTTTCTGCGGCTCGCGGCCACGGTCGACGTCGTCGCCGAGAACTTTCGGCCTGGCACGGCGGACAAACTCGGCATCGGTTACGACGATGTCAAGGCGGTCAATCCGCGGATCGTCTACGTGTCGGTCTCCGGGTTCGGCAACCGCACCGATCCTGCGAGCCCGTATCGCGACTGGGCGGCGTACGCGCCGATCGTGGAGGGCATGGCGGGTCTCTACGAATACAGCCGCGACGGCGACGAGCCGCCGCGTCCGGCACTGGCCGGCGCACTCGGTGACACGGCCCCCGGCCTCTACGCGGTGATCGGCGTACTCGCCGCGCTGCGCGAGCGCGATCGATCAGGCTGCGGCTGCCATGTCGACATCTCTATGTACGACTCGATGATCGCCGTGGCCGACGTGGTGCATCCCGCCAGCGTCGGCGTCACGCCGTCGCGCGCACTCGATGGCATCGGCATCCTTCACGCGTTCCGGGCGAACGACGGCTGGTTCACGGTCGAGGTCGTACGCGAACCGCACTTTCCGCGCTTCGCCGAGGCGGTCGACCACCCGGAGTGGATCCACGACAAGAGGCTCGCGTCCCGCACGGGATGGTCGCTCCACATGGACGACATCATCCGTCCCGGAGTCGAACGATGGGCGGCCACGAAGACCAAGCTCGAGGCCGCATCGAGTCTTGCTGCCTTCGGTGTCGCGGCCGGCCCCGTTAACACGGCCGCCGACATCGCGGCGGACCCGCACGTGCTGTCGCGCGACTTCATCG
>JBDTLT010000169.1:0-12060 GCA_039934635.1 Acidimicrobiales bacterium | reverse complement strand
CGAGCATGGCTCCGAGCGCGAGCATCCACGCCGAAATTGCCCGTGCGGTCAGGTCAGTGAGCTTCCACGGCCAGAACTTGGCTTGCTCGGCTCCGCCGAACAGCACAACGCCGAGAACTACGAGAAGGCAGCCTTCGACGAGCAGCAAGACGCGCGCCGCACGGGGCAGCAGTTGCCCGTCGCGTTCGGGCTCGACGCCTCGGGCGCGCTGTTGTTGCACCACGAGAAAGAGCACGAACGGCGGCACTACGACGTAGACGACGAGCCACGCCAGCGCAGCCACCCGGGCCGAGTTCGCGCCGGTGTCGAAATGAAACTTGTCGAGGTGCAGCAGCGTCACGGCGAGTGTCAGCGAGGCGAACAGCAGCGTGCTCAGGATCACGACCCTGGCGTCGACCCAGCGGCGGGCCCGACGCGCTTCGAAGACCATCACGATCGAGCCGAAGTAACCCGCGCCAAGTACGGCTGCCGAGATCGGCGGCGACACCGTCCATGCGAACCATCGGTCGGTGGACGTTGCGAGGATGAAGCACTGAATACCGGCCGCCGCGAGTACGACCACGTCGACCGCGAACCAACCCCGAACCAGTAGCAGCACTGGCTTCGGCGGTGACGCGGGCGCATTCGTAACGCTCGCCGTCGGTTCGAAGTTCGACATGGGACGGCTCCTTCGGGGTCCGTAAATATGCGTCCGCTTGCCGACGCCGACCATATCCTGCGCGACCCGCGGCAGGCTGCGGTCGCATCGGCAAATCACAACACCCGCCCAACGGTTGTGCAGGGCGGAGGGCCGGATGAGCCGTGGCGCGCGCCCCGGGGACGTGCGACACTCGTGGATAGCTACAGGCATAGATCGGACGGGGTGAGCGTGGCGGACCAGCGAATGGTCGGCAAGATCGGGCGGGTTTCCGGCACGATCGAACCGGGCCGCTTGGGTGAGGTCATGATTCCGATCCGGGGCGGGACCGAGCATTTCCACGCGTACGGCGAGACGCCGTCCACCGTGTTGGCCGTCGGCACGCGTGTAGTCGTCATCGAGTACTTCCCGCCTCGAACGGTTGTTGTCACACAAATGTGATCTAGGAGTCGTGATGCTCACGCTTGCCATTGCCATTGCGGTCGCCATCGTCGTGGTGGTCGTCATCTTCAAGTCGATGTGGCGCGTCGCCGAGCCCAACGAGGCGCTCATCATCTCGGGTATCAAGCACGCCACGACCGCCGACGCAGTGGCCGAGAGCCTCGGCTTCAAGATCATCACCGGCAAGGGCACGCTGGTGATCCCGGGCGTGCAGACGGTGCGCCGGCTGTCGCTCGACCTGCGTCAGGCCGACCTCGCCATCGACTGTGTCACGCACCAAGGCATCCCGCTCGGCGTCAAGGGTGTGCTCATCTACAAAGTCGGCGACGACTTCGCGTCGATCGCGAACTCGGCGCGGCGGTTCCTCGATCAACAGGACAAGATGGATCAGCGCGTGCACAACGTCTTCGCCGGTCACTTGCGTGCGATCGTCGGCAACATGACCGTCGAGGAGATGATCCGCGACCGCGACAAGCTCACATCGTTGACCCGTGGATCGTCGGGCACCGAGATGGAAAAGCTCGGGCTCATCGTCGACTCACTGCAGATCCAGGAGATCGACGATCCCACCGGCTACATCACCAACCTCGGTCGTCCGCACGCCGCGGCGGTCAATCGCGACGCGCGTATCGCGCAAGCAGAGGCCGACCGGGCGGCGACCCAAGCCGAGCAGATCGCCGACGCCTTGAAGGCCGAGGCGGTGCGAGATTCGCAGATAAAGCAAGCCGGCTTTCAAGCCGAAGTCGATCAGGCTGCGGCGCGCACCCGGCAGGCCGGCCCGTTGTCGGAAGCGGCTTCTCGCCAAGAGGTCGTCGTGCAGGAAACCCGCGTGGCCGAGCTCGAGGGCATGCGTGAGGAACAACGCTTGCAGGCAACAGTGCGCAAGCCGGCCGACGCGCAGGCGTACCAACAGACGACGCTCGCTCGCGCCGAGCGCGACGCGCGCATCGCCGCCGCCGAAGCACACGCGAAGGAAGTCGAATTGCAAGCCGCGGCCAACGCCGAGCGCGTCAAGCTCGAGGCCGGCGCCGAAGCCGAGCGGGTGCGTCTCGCGGCGGGTGCCGAAGCCGAACACGTGCGGCTCGACGCGTCGGCCCGAGCAGAGTCGACGCGCGCCATGGGCGAGGCCGAGGCCGCCGCGACGCGCGCCACCGGTGAGGCCCAAGGCGCCGCAGTGCTCGCGCGAGGTATGGCCGAGGCCGAGTCGATCAAAGCCCGCGCCGACGCGCTGGCCGAAAACCAGGACGCCGTCATCGGCCAGCAGCTCGCGGAGAAATGGCCCGAGATCGTGGCCGCCGCCGCCAAGCCCTTCGGTGAGATCGACCAGCTCATCGTGCTCAACGGAGCAACCGGCTTGTCCGAAGTGCTGGCCCAGGCGCTCAGCCAAGGTGTTTCGGGCCTCAGCCTCGTCCGCAAATTGCTGGCCGGGGCCGAGACCCCGGCGAGCATCGAAGCCAAGACCGACGACTGAGCACTCACCGGACCGAGTTGCCCGCCGGCTGACCAACCGCCGACGAGCGGTGCCGCCACATCGTGCCGAGATACAGCGTCGCGACCGACACCGGGGCGAGCACGAGTGCGAGCACCGCTCCTTGCGTGTGGCTGGCCCCGTGGTCGGGGGCGGAGGAGATGAGCAGTGCGGCGGCAATCGCGTAGAACGCTACTTGGATCGCGGCGGCAACCCGCAGGTCCTTGACGAAGCGGCCGAGCAGTAGTCCTCCGATGAGGGGCAGAACTGCGGACATTGTGTGACTCCTTGTGTTGGGTGGTTTCTGTGCTGCCCACTTTGAGACTTGACGCCTTGTTGCGCATCGGTACCCGTGCGGATTGCGCAGTCCGTGCCTGCACGGACGCCGCAGCAGCGTCACCGGTGGCAGCATGCACTCGTGCGATCTTCGAGAACGGCGTCGACGGCGGTGGCGTGGGCGGTCGCGACAGGGTCCGTGGCGGTCGCGATCGGGGCGGTGATCGTCGCCGTGCGCGACGGTCTCACGGGGGAGCAGTTCCTGCAGAAGCCACTGGGCTTCTCTGTCGTGCTCATCGCAACGATGCCGGTGCTCGGTGCGTTCGTGGTGACCCGTCATCCGGGCAACCGACTGGGTTGGGTGTTCTGCCTCTTCGGTCCGCTACGCGGCATCCAAGTCGTGGCCGACGTGTGGGCGCATCACGCGTATGTGGCCGCGCCAGGCTCGTGGCCGGGCGGGTCGGTCGCGTCGTGGTTGTTCTCCTGCGGACCACTGTTTTTGCTGCCGATCGCGCCGCTGATGGTGTTGTGGTTCCCCGACGGGCACGCCCCCGCGGGGCGGTGGCGTCGGTTGGAGCTCGCGCCCGCGATTTTGGTTGCGTTGCTCGCCATGGCACTCGTGCTTGCGTGGCCGTCCCGCGGGCCGCAATTGTTGGCTGACTCGCCGTCGCTCGACGGATGGCGAGCACCGCTGGGCGATGTCGTCGTCGGTGCGGCCATCTTCGTGGCGGTCGTTTCGTTCGTCGCCGCGTTTGCCAGCTTGATTTCCCGACTACGCCACGCCGAGCCCGCCGGACGGGCTGAGGTCAAGTGGTTTCTCTTCGGTGCCGGTGCCGCGTTCGTGTTGAACATCGTCGGCGACTTCGGCGATCGGGTCGCGCCGCTGCGTTTGGTGGCGGCGGTGCTTCCCCAGATCTTCATCCTTATTGCCATCGAGCGCTATCGGCTGTGGGAAATCGACCGACTGATCAATCGCACTGTCGTGTACGGATCGGTCACCATCTTCGCCGCCGCGCTCTACGCATCAGCGGCGATCAGCATCGGTCTCGTCGTCGGCGGCGCCGGCGCTCGTTCCGGATTCGCCGTTGCCGGCGCGACGCTGCTGATCGCGGTGCTGTTCGCGCCGGCGCGTCGTCGCGTGCAACTCGCCGTCGATCGGCGCTTCGACCGTCGACGATTCGACGCAGTCGCGCGTGTTCGGGGATTTGCTGATCGGCTCGGCCACGACAACCCCGAGCCGGCAGAACTGCAACGGTTGCTCGCCGAGGTGTTGCGCGACCCCGAGCTCGAGCTCTGCTTCGTGACATCGACGGGCAATACGATCGACGGCGCGGGCACCAGTGTGGCTTCTCCGGCGGAGACCGACGAACGAGCGGTCGCCCGCATCGGCGACGATGACGCACCGATCGGTTACGTCGGTCACCGACAATCGCTCGACAACGACGGTTCGCTGTTGGTCGACGTCTTCCGCGCGGCGAGAACTTCGCTCGAGTACGCGCGGCTGCAGGCCGAACTGCGCGTGCAACTCATTGCGATCCAAAGGTCGCGGACGCGACTGGTCGAGGCGACCGATGCCGAGCGGCGCCGCATCGAGCGTGATTTGCACGACGGCGCCCAACAACGCCTCGTCGCGCTCGCATTGCGCGTGCGTACCGAGCAACGGCGCCACACAGTCGAGCCCGGCACCGCCGCCGATGACTTGTTGTCGACCACGGTCGACGAGCTGCAGGCGGCGGTGGCCGAACTCCGCTCGATGACACAAGGCATGTTGCCCGCCGTGCTTGCCAGCGGTGGCGTGGGCGCGGCCTTGCGCGAGTTGGCCGGCCGCTACGACGGCCGGGTGCAGCTCGTGGCGGTGCCCGATCATCGACACACCGCGACCGTCGAAGCGACGGCGTGGTTCGTGGCGAGCGAGGGGCTGACCAACGCCATCAAGCACGCGGTCGACGCGACGGTGACGCTGCGCGCAGAATGCCACGACGGCATGTTGCGGATTGCAGTGTGCGACGACGGACCGGGCGGTGCGACGCTGAACGGGTCGGGGATACGAGGCCTCGGGGATCGGGTCGACGCTTGTGGAGGGCAACTGACGCTGCGCAGCCCCTGCACCGGTGGGACCGAACTCATCGCGGTACTTCCGTGCGCGTGATCGTCGTAGACGACTCAGCGTTGATCCGCGAGGGGCTCTCCCGGATACTCGTCGACGATGGCATGGACGTGGTCGCGGCGCTGGCGTCCGCACGAGACCTTTCTGACACAGTCGACCGCACCGCGCCCGACGTCGTCATCCTCGACATTCGCATGGCGCCTGACTTCACCGACGAAGGCATCAGAGCGGCCCACCTGTTGCGCGCCCGATCACCGGCACCGGGTGTGCTGTTACTCAGTCAACATCTCGATACCCACAGCGCGTGGGAGCTCTTCCGCGACGATCGCGGTGGCTTGGGCTATCTGCTGAAGGATCGTGTGCTCGACATCGACGAGTTCCTCGCCAGTGTGCGCCGCGTGGCGGCCGGCGGTACTGCTCTCGACCCTCAAGTCGTCAAGCAACTTGTGTCGCTCTCGCGGCCGGCGGGTCGGCTCGGTGCCACGCTCAGCGAACGCGAACAGGAGGTGCTCGGCCTAATGGCCGAAGGCCTCGCGAATGCGGCGATCGCGGAACGACTGACAGTCGGGCTGCGCACCGTCGAGACGCACGTGAACCGCGTGTTCACCAAGCTGGGGTTGGCACCCGAGGGCCACGAGCACCGGCGAGTCGCCGCAGTACTTGCGTACCTCAGGGCCGCGGCGAACTGAGGCCGGCGCCGGCGTTGACGCGTAATCTCGGGGCGCGCTGACCGCGCCACAACGAGATCCGTCGGGGGAGAGCCGTGACTATTGCCGGATGTACCGTGATCGACTGCCATCATCACGTCGGATCGCTCGAGGCCCAGGGCTTCGTGTTCGCCGGCGTCGAGGCCGGCAAGGATCCCGCGCTGGTCGAGCTCGAACGCCGCTTGTCGGCAATGGATCGCCAAGGTGTCGACCAGGCGATCGTGATTCCCGGCCACGGTTACCTCCGCCCCGATGGCGTTGCCGACACGCGCCGCATCAACAACGGCGTGGCCGCGTACCGTGATGCGAATCCGCACCGCTTTCCCGCGGCTCTTGGCATCGTCGAGCCGCTGCACGGCACGGCGGGTATCGCAGAGCTGCAGCGCATGCGCGACGAACTCGGCCTGGTCGGTGTGAGCGTGCACACTCGGTTTCAGGGAGTGCAGACCGACAGCCCGCTCGTACTTGCACTTGTACGGGCCGCGGCCGAGCTCGGGTTGGTGCCGTTCATCCACGCGGTTGAAGGCGTGCCCGACGAAGCGATCTGGCGGGCGCAACAAGTCGCCCGCGCCGTGCCCGACACGACGATCGTCGTGCTCGACGCGTTCGGGGGCGCCGAACACGCGCGTCACGCCGTCGTGATCGCGAAAGAGACACCCAACATGGTCTTCGACACGAGCCTTGCGCACCACTACCTCTTCGTCGAAGCGATGATCAATGCGGTCGGGCCCGAGCGGCTGGTGTTCGGCACCGACTACTACTCGATGATGGGCGATCCGCAGCCGAGCGTGGTCCTCGACAAGCTCGCCGAGAACGACCTCCCGACCGAGCACAAAGCGGCGATCCTCGGTGGCAACTTGCGGCGAATCCTGCGCTTGCCATGATGATGGTGGGCAGAGGTCCGGAGTATTGGAACCAGCCTGCCCCCTCGCGCCCGCTACGACAGCTCCCCGCGTTGGTCGGCTCCGCGTTCCGGCTCGTGTGGCGCGCCGACCGATGGTCGATGGTGCTGACGACATCGGTCGATCTCTTGCGCAGCGCGATCGCGGCCGCCCAGATCCTCATCACGCGCAATGTGCTCGAGCATCTACTCAAATCGGGCGACCGCGAGACGGTCGTGCGCGACGCGCTGCCCGCGGCGATCACTCTGGCCGTCATCTCGGCGATCAGCATGCTGATCGGGCAACTCCGCAACACGCGACAGCAGATATTCAGCGAGCGCGTGCAGCAGCTCGCGATGAGCGAGATGCTCGATGTGGCCGCCCGAGTCGACTTGATCGCTTTCGAGGAGCCCACCTTCTACGACCGCCTTCAGCGGGCACAGATGAACGCGATGTCGCGCCCGATGCAGGTCGTGCAGTCCATCGTGTCGCTGATCAGTGGACTTCTCGGCACCGTCGGTATCGGCATCGCACTCTTCACCCTCGAACCGTGGCTGCTGCCGGTGATTGTCGTCGCCTACATACCGGTGGTCATCGCCAACCGACTCAACAACCGGATGATGTTCCGTTGGGCGCGCCGCATGACGCCGCTCGAACGTCAACGCAGCTACATAGCCGGCTTACTCACGATGCGCGATGCGGCAAAGGAAATCCGCGCTTTCGATCTCGGCGATACCTTCATCGACCGTTACCGAGATCTCAGCGTCAAGCGACTCGACGAGTTGCGGGGTGTCGCCCGCACGCGCGCCAAGCGATTGATCGCAGCGCGTCTCGTGACCTCGGTGCTCGAAGCGCTCGTCCTCGGCGCGCTGCTCTGGTTCCTCGCCCGCGGTGGTCTCTCGCTCGCCGCCGCCGGCGCGGCCTACACGGGCTTGTCACAGATCCAGGGCCGACTCGAGAACATGATCGCCGGCTCGACGAACCTCCACGAAGCGGCGCTGTTCCTCGATGACCAGCGCGAATTCGTCGAACTCGCGCGCGGTCTCACGCGAACCCCCAGTGCGGAGGCGGTCCCCGAACAGTTCGATCAGATCGTGGTCGACAACGTCTCGTTCCGCTATCCCGACGCGCCGCGCAAAGCCCTCGACGGCGTCACGGTCGAACTCCGCCGAGGAGAGGTCATTGCGCTCGTCGGCGAGAACGGCTCGGGCAAGACGACGCTGGCCAAGTTGTTGGCACACCTCTACGAGCCGTCCGAGGGCCGGATCACGTGGGACGGCCGCGACCTCGCCGATCACGATCCCGACAGTGTGCGCCGCAGCATCACGGTGGTGTTCCAGGACTTCATGCGGTACTGGCTGTCGCTCGCCGACAACATCGGGCTGGGCAATCCGCGCCGGGCGTCCGACAGAGAGGCCGTCATCGCCGCGTCGCAGCGCGCGGGCGCCCACGACTTCGTCGAGCGATTGCCCGAGGGCTATGACACCAACCTCGGGCGCCAGTTCCAAGAAGGTACTGATCTGTCGATCGGTCAGTGGCAGCGCGTCGCGATCGCGCGTGCATTCTTCCGCGACGCGCCGTTCGTCATCCTCGACGAACCCACGGCTGCGCTCGATGCGCGCGCCGAGCACGAACTCTTCGAGCGCATCCGCGAGCTTTTCCGTAGCCGTACCGTGCTGCTGATCTCGCACCGCTTCTCCACAGTGCGCAATGCAGATCGGATTTACGTGCTCGACCAGGGTCGTATCGTCGAAGCAGGATCGCACGCCGAGCTCATGGCCCTGGGCGGCACGTACGCCGAGCTGTTCACGATGCAGGCCTCCGCCTACTTCGATGCCGAACCCGATCGTGCAAACTTGTTGTGACGCGGCAGCACGCGCGGCCGTGAGCTAACTCCATACACCGGTCGTGCGAAAGGCGAGACTGCCACCGGCGAGGTCGCCGCCTCGCCGCGGGATCTCGGCGAGCGGTCGGTCGATCGATTCGATCGTCGGCGCACCGATGCGCGCTGCGGTGGTTGCGAGGGCGGCGCGGTCGAGGCCATACGCGCGGATCGCATTCTCGCCGACCATGTTGCGAATCACGGCATGCGGGAGCCCCGCGTAGCTCGAGCGAAGCGCAAGATGTGTGACCGGCTCGTCATTCCAGTCGGTCGGATATTGGAACGTACCTTCGGTGTGGGGATAGTCCGAGCCCCAACACACGTTGTCGGTGTAGCCATCGCGCTCGGCGGCGAGGGCTTCGAAGCGCGCGTGAAAGCTGGCGCCGACGAAGACGTTGCTGCGCACGTAGTCGCTGGGGCATCTCGTGAGGTGATCGAGCGGCGACGAGACCGAACCCGAGTCGAACAACGAGTCCATCTCGTCGATGATCGTCGCCAACCACGCACCGGGACGTTCGGTGATGACGAGCGTGAGATCGGGATGACGTTCGAACACACCGCCGAATACGAGGCGAGAGATGATCGAGACCCGCGACATCGCCATCAGCTCCATCGACGCAATCTGGTACGCGCCGGGGGCGCTCACCTCGGGCGTGATCTGCCCACCGTGGTTCGCCAGCACCATGCGCAGTTCGACGCAGGTGGACCAAAACGGATCCCATGCCCGGTCGTTGTACGGCGGGATGCCGTCGCGCTGCGCGGGCAGGTTGATGCCTTTGAGACCGAGCGCCGCTGCCGCGCGCACTTCGCGTGTCGCTTGTTCGATATCCCACATCGACAGCTGCGCGAGACCGACGTGACGGTGAGGCTGGACCGACACGAAGTCGCCCAACCAGCGGTTGTAGATCTCATTGCCGGCGCGTGCGATCTCGGGATCTTCGGCGGGCAGATTGCCCTTGCCTGCACCCGCCAGCAGATGAAGACGAAACGGGAATGGTTGGCCGTTTTGGCTGCCGTGGAAGATCACACCGGCGGCGACACCGTCATAATCCATGTCACGAAGTCGGGCGTTGATGTCGTAGTGGCCCTCGGTCTGAAAGTTGCGAATGCGTGAGCCCGTTGCCTTCTTGGGCTCGACGCCGGCGATCGCAAACCCCGTGCCGGGCGCGCGCCCGAACGAGCCGACCGGTTCGACGTTGGCGGCGGTGTATGCGTCGAACTCGTCGAGATACTTGGCGGGGCAGTAGGGCCGTAGGTCTTCGGCCAAGCGGGGGCCGACATGGGTATCGCTCGACACGATGATCAACGGTTCGCTCACAACGTCCACCCCCGCGTCACCGGTCAGACTATCGAGAAAAGACATGTCATTCTGACCGCAGCGCCTCTGACGGGAGGGTGCGGGCGGCGCTCCGCGCGGGGAAGAACGCGACCAGGTTCACTAGGACGAGCGCAATCGGAATCTGGGCGAGGACGAGCAGTGTTGGCACACGCAGCACGGACTCGACGCCGAGCGAATGCGCGACGCGTTGCCAGACCTGCACCCCGATCAGAAGTCCGACAGGGATCCCGCCGATCACGCCGATCGTCGCCAACGCGGTCGCTTGCCACGCGACGGTTGCGCGCACTTGTCGACGACTGAAGCCCAGGGTCTTCAAGATGGCCAACTCTCGACGACGGCGCCGTACCGAGGTGATGAGCGCGTACCCGACCGCGTAGAACGCGAGCGCGCCGATCAGCGCCGCCAGCGAAGCGGGAAACCAGTTGATCTGGCGCAGCCGATCGATCTCGGAAGGAAGGGTCGGACCTGTGGGGGCCGTGAGCTGTGGAATCGACGCGATGTCGCGCTCGACGGTGCTGCGGTCAGAGTCGTCCGCGAAGTTGCCGACGAAGTAGCGGGAAAATATGTTCTGATCGAAGATCGGCGCGAGGCCTGCGCCCGTCAATGCGACACCGTCGGCGAGTGGCTGTGCCTGCCCGAGCGTGGGGAACGCGACCCTGCCGACGATCTCGTACTCGCGGTCGGTGAATCGACCGTGCACGTTCACCATGTCGCCGATGTGTTTGCCCAATTTCTGCAAGGTCGTCGATCCGAGCGCGACCTCGTCGTCATCGCGCGGCGCGCGTCCGGCCATGACCTCGGGACCGATCGGTTCGCCGCTCAGCGGCGTGAAGGCCAAACCCGGCGCTGGACGACCGTCGACGGCGAGCACGTAGTAGCAGACTTCGGCGGCGGCACTGATCCCCGCCACCTGAGTAAGGCCATAGTCGTCCGCTCCGCACGGGGTGTTCGATGTGTAGTCGAGAGTCTTGAAGTCCCACGTCCAGCCATAGAGCTTTGGTGTCGCGACGAGGTGTCCCAGGCTCGCCGCGAACACGAGAACGGCGGTCACGCTCGCAATGCCGAACACGGCGGCCACCCACGCCGATCGAACGGGCAGCGCAGTCCCGCCGTTGCTCGGCTCGAGCGCCATCCGTACTCCGTTGGCGACGGTCGGTGGCAGGCCGGCGCCGGCGATGCCGTCGCCGACTCGTGACGAACGAGCCCGCGTGGGCGAAACCCAACGGCCTTGTGGCACGAGCGACGACGCGCGCCACGCTACGACCAGCGCGACGAGAGCGATGATCAAGAGGCTGCCCACGGTGCCCAGCGCGATGACCACCCAATCCGCGTGCACACCCACGTCGGGGTCGGCCCGGCGGGCAACGCCGAATGGGAGGAGTGGAGAGATGGCGACCGCCCCGAGCACCGCGAGCAAGGCACCTGCGCCGCCGGCAATCAATGCGACCGGTGCGGTCGTCGCCACGCGCTCGCGTCGCGTGAAACCGAGCGCTCGCAGGGTCGAATGATCGCGGCTCGCCAGCGAGATTTCGCGGGTCAGCACGAACCCGATCGCGACAGCGCCCGCGATCGCAGCGATCGCGGCGAAGAGCCACATCGCCAGAGTGAGTAGGTCGGTCGCATCGCGCGCGCCTTCGGTCTCGTCAGCCAGTCGTCTATTGACGAACACCGCATCGCCGAAGATGGCCCGCGCCGCCGCCTCGACGGCCGCGACATCGGCCCCGTCGTGCACGCGGATGCGCACTCGGGCACCGAACTGCCCGACGGTGTCCGCGTACTCACGCTCGAAGGCAGGGGTCAGCACCAGCAGCCCGCCGGCCGCGCCCGTGAAGCCCAAATCGAGGGGTCGGCGGCTGATGCCGACGATCTGCAGCCGCACGGTCGGGCCCGCGAAGGCGCCGGCGTCTGCTGTCCCGCCCAAGATGGCCTCGATCTGATCGGGCGTATACGAGGCGGCGTCGAGGTGATCGCCCACGCCGAGATGTAACAACGTCGCGAGTCCTTCGCCGAGGGCGATCTCGTCGGCAACCGATGGGTCGGGCGCCCGCCCGGCCACGATTCGGTCGCGATCGATGGTCACGCCGAACTGGTCGTCGACCACGGCGCCGATCGACTGCAGGTCGGGCACCGTCGGTATCTGCACGCCACGCGCGCTCAGCACTGCTACTGCCGCCACGCCGTCGACGCGGCGTAGCGCGTCGAGTTGCTCCGAGGTCGGCTGTGCAGTCGCCAATTCGACGTCCGCCGACAGGCTGGTCTCGCGAAACCGTTCGAGCGCCGTCGCGGTGCGTCGTGCGCCGGCACCGGCCGCGAGCACCACCG
>JBDTLT010000168.1:0-12074 GCA_039934635.1 Acidimicrobiales bacterium | reverse complement strand
ACATGGGCGTACTGGATCGACGCCGGCCGTGACCTGGCCACCGACCGTCGTATCCAGCACACCCGCAGCGGGTTCGCCACGAAGGCCGCGGCCGAATCGGCCATGCGCGAGGCCCTGCGGGGATTCGAGAATGGCACGGCCGTTCGGGCGTCGCCGACGACGCTCGCGGGGTATCTCGAGGGGTGGCTCGCCAATGTGCGGCCGAACCTGCGGCCAACCACGTGGGCCGGCTATCGACGCGACGTTGCCAACATTACCGACAAGCTGGGCAAGGTCCGCATGCAAGATCTGACGCCGCTCCAGATCGAGACCGCCTACGCCCAACTGCTCATGAAGGGTCGCGCCGGGCGGCCGCTATCGCCGAAGTCGGTCAAGAACATCCATACGGCCTTACGCCGCGCTCTCGGCGACGCCGAGCGCCTCGGGCTCATAGTGCGCAACCCCGCCCGTCTGGCGAAGCCACCGACTTATCACCGCCCTGAGATCGAGACGTGGACAGCCGACGAACTCGGCGGGTTCCTCGACCATATGCAAGGCGACCGGCTCTTCGCCGCCTACATGTTGCTCGCGACCACCGGCATGCGGCGCGGCGAAGTGTTCGGACTGCGATGGTCCGACGTGAAGCTCAATGCGGGCTGGCTATCGATCGAGCAGACGCTCACCACCGTCGACAGCAAACTGATCCTCGGGGCGACGAAGACGGCGCGCAGCCGTCGGCGCATCGCCCTCGACGCGGAGACGATCACTGTGCTGCGGGACCACAAGCGACGACAGGCCGAAGAGCGGCTGACGGTCGGCCCAGATTGGCAGCGTGAGCCCGATCTCGTCTTTCGAGAACTCGACGGCCGCCCGCTACATCCTGACTGGTTCACCAAGGAGTTCAAGCGGCAAGCACGTGCGGCCGGGTTGACGGGTCTGCGCGGCCCGCATGGGCTCCGCCACACCTGGGCCACGCTGGCGCTGCAGGCGGGCATTCATCCAAAGGTCGTGTCCGAGCGCCTCGGACATTCGACGATTTCGATCACGCTGGACACCTACAGCCACGTGATGCCCGGTATGGACGTCGAAGCGGCGAACGTGGTGGCGGCCAAGATCTTCGGTGGCCGCAGTGCCTGAGCCGCCGTGGCGCATTCACTTCTTCCAGCGCCACGCCAAAGACGATGCTGCTCGGACCGTGCCGGTAGTCGAGTTCCTGGATTCAGTGCCGATCAAGGTGGCGGCACAGATACACGCAGTGCTCGATGCGGTGGCCGAGGCTCCGCCTCCAGCGTTCTCCGGCGGCGGTAAGTGGGAGGCGATGCACGATGACATGGCGGGCTTCTTCGAGGTCCGCGTGCAGGGTGCGGGCAAGAACCATCGCGTGTTCTGCGTGCTCGAGCGAGACGCCACCGATCTCGGAGGGTCTTCGATTGTCGTCATCGACGGTCTGACGAAACCCCGCCGGTCCGCTGCCGATCCACGCGACTATCGACGGGCGCTTCGTTTTCGAGACGAGTTCCGTCAGCGGCGGACCGTGCTCAGCTAGCGCGTCGACGCCGGGGCACGAGCTCCAAGTCGAGCGCATCGGCCAAGGCGATCAATGTTGTTGCTGTCGGGTTCGGCGCGTCGACACTGAAGAGACGGCGCACTGCTTCCGGAGCGAGATCGGCCCGTCGAGCTAGCTCAGCTTTCGTGATACCGAGCTGTTCCCGTCGATCGTCGAGCGCTTGCACCAGCGCGTCAACTTGCTCGATGCGACGCTTGGCCGCGTCATAGGCCGCGCGATACGCGGGGTCTTTCATACGCTCGGCGAGATACTTCTCAGCACCGGTGGTCTTGCGATCTGCTGCCATCTAGCTAGCGTAACACAGACGTTACGGTAGCTGCGTCCGGATTTCGCCTGCACCAGGTTGTGCCCCAGGAGTTTCGCGAGAATCGTCAGATGCCGCTGGCGCCGGCGCGTTTGACTTCTTCGATGTGCTCGTCGTAGCGATCCCGCAAGTACGCGTCAACCAAATCAATTGCCTCGAACCACATAGCGTCGCACCGAGCGTCGTAGTCAGTGGGCAATTCTGCAGCGGTGGGCTTGAGCCGAGACATAGCGATGAGCAGTCCGCGAGCCTGTGTCAGCGAAACGTCGTTGACGCCATCACTGTGGGAATCCCCGTGTCTTAGGTGCCGCAGTATGTGGTCCAGATCAGCGGTTCGCCGCGGCCTGACAGATGTTGGACGCGCAGGAAGCCGATTGAGTCGCTGTGCTTGCGACCGTGCCACTTCTTCGAGTTCACCCCGGGTAGGAACTTCGGTGGCGGGCGGTTCATGTTCTCAGGATGCCACGACCTACCGCGGATGGCGCTTCCGATTCGTCCGGTCCGGTCCCAATTCGTATCACTCGGCCCCGTCTGCCCAGGCCGGCATTTGTCCAAAGGTCGTGTCCGAGCGCCTCGGACACTCGACGATCTCGATCACGCTCGACACCTACAGCCACGTCCTGCCCGGCATGGACGTCGAGTTAGCGAGCGTCGTCGCGGCGAAGATCCACGGTGGCCGCAGTGCCTGACAGCCTTTTGTTGGGTGCGGGCACGGGCCGCGCTTTCTACACTGTGCCCAATGTCGGTGACCGTCGAGCTGCCTGAAGATGCCCTCGCGCGGTTGCGCGCCGAGGCGGCGCGTCGCGGCGTCAGCATCGACGATGTCATCGCCGAGCTCGCGGCCCATCTCCCCGCGGAGGATCCGCTCGAGGCCTTCATCGGTTGCGGCGCGTCAGGACGGACCGAGCCGTTCGACATTCACCACGAACGTGCCGAACTCGCGGCGAAGAAGCACGCCGACGGCATCTGAGTCGAGTGCTCGTTGATACCGGGGTCTTCGTCTCGGCCGCGGATCGAGACGAGCCCCGCCATGACGACTGCGCCGCGTTATTGCGAGCCCGCCGTGAGTTAACGGTGGCTGCAGCGGTGATCCCCGAGGCCGCAAGGATGATCGAGAGCCGTCTCGGTCCAACAGCTGAGGCTCGGTTCCTGCGACTTGTCACGAGCCCCGCGTTCGTCATTGTCGGGCTGACCGCCGCGGACTATCAACGCATCATCGAGCTCGTCGAGCGATACGCGGATATGGGACTCGGAAGTGTGGATGCGTCGATCGTCGCGGTTGCGGAGCGGCTTGGCGTCACGACTGTCGCAACATTGAACCGTCGCGATTTCGCCGTTGTGCGCCCTACCCACGTCGACGCGTTCGAGCTGCTCCCTTAGCTGTGTTTCCGTTGAGGCGTCGATGCTCGTCTCGGTCGGGGCACGAGTTCCAAATCGAGAGCGTCGGCCAACGCGATCAGCGTCGAGATTGTGGGGTTCGGCGCGTCGACGCTGAAGAGACGACGCACCGCTTCAGGAGCGAGATCAGCTCGCCGTGCTAGCTCCGCCTTCGAAAGACCGAGTTGCTCTCGTTGTTCATCCAGTGCTTGCACCAGGGCATCAACCTGTGCGATCCGACGCCGCGCGACGCGATATGTCACCCGTGTGGAGAGCCCCCGATCGGCGCTGGGGACAGGCCACCGTCGAATTGTTCGCGCGTTCTGGGACACCCGCACCCTATGGGGCGCGCGCAACCGTCGATCCGGGTTACCGAGGGGGATCGGCAGCCCGGCTCCTGCGCTCCGCCTCGGCCTTGAGGTATTCGCCGCGGACAGCAATGAGCTCCTGCAGGTAGGAAGCCAGCAGAACGCGTTCGACGAGCCGTCCGATCGGGCCGCCGGGCGCGTCGAACCGGATTCGGTCGATCATTCTCGTCGCGCCGCCATGCGCTTCAAAGAGGTGCTCGTGTTGGAACGAAGCGGAACGGGCCGCGGACCTGCTCGTCGACGAATCGATGCGGGCGTCGCAACTCGGTCACGCGGCTCGTCATGGTGAACGGGATCCGGAAGTGGGTGGCGCGCCAAGTCACTGTCTCGCCGAGACCGATGCGCCCGGAGGCCACTCCGGCGATCGCTCGCTCGTTCGACGCCGACATCGAGGCTCGGTGCGCGTCGATGTCGAGCGAGAGGTCGAAGACGAACCCCGCTGGGGCCTCGATGCGGGTTTCGTGTTCGAATCGGACGGTCATCGGCCGAACTACTCGCGGTGCTCTTCACGAACGGGCAGAACGTCGGCCGGGATTGCAGCAGCCGGGCAAGGGCGCTCCTCAACGTTGAAGGAGCCCCGATAGCCGAACAACGGTCCGAGAAATTTGTTGGCGACGTGGACCTCAATGCGGAAGCACGCAGCAGCCTCGTCCCACCACTCCCGCACGTTGGCGGCGCCGGACAAGACCAGTGGAAAGCAGAACGCCACCCGGCCTTCATAAAAGCGTTGCTCGCCGCTGCGGAGGCACATGGCTCCCTCGTCATCCACCCAGCAACGGAGGTCAACGGCGAGGTGCTGGTGCGTGCCGAGGTAGTCGACGATCGTGTCGCGGCCCTTGCTGTAGATCATGGTGGCGTCGAACGCTCGGGTGCGACCTGGGAAGTCGAACCGGCGTGCCCAGGTCACCGTTTCGCGTCCTGCCCGGTCCACGTACGCGTAGTTGGCGATCGTGAACGGCACGCGACGGCCTCGGCTCGGGAACAGAACGCGCCGGGTGGATCCGACGAGAAGGAACGGAAGCGTCCACCATGGCCCGCGCCAGATCTCTTCCATGATTCCGGAGCCGATCTGGCAGCTCTCGTCGATCGAGGAGAAGCCGAATCGCCACTGCATCTTGGGATGGAGCCGTTCGAAGTCGGCGCCGAGTGCCTGGCGGTAGATCGAGGTCACGGGAGGTCTTCCACTTCGGGCTGGTGGTCTGGGGCGTGGCGAAGGGGTCGCCGACCGCTCGGGCGACCGTCGTTCGTGGCGAGCGCCACGGCGGCGAGCGCCGCCACGGCGATGCCCAACGAGGCCGGGTTGAAGGCGTTGGTCAAGATCGTGCGATCCGCCTTGGCGGCACCGATCGCCAGCGTCGGCATCGCGGCGACCGCGATCACGAATGGCCATCGCTTGTTGGCCGCAACAACGGTGGCCACTGCGAACCCAGCCTCGACTGCTCCGACGACTCGCACGACTCGCCTCGCGTTTTTCCGTGACAGGCCGAGTCCTTGCCAGATCGCGACCTCGCCGTGGTCGAGCTTCCACAGCTTCGGCACTAGGCCCTGGTATGCGAAGACGCCTGCGAGGCCAGCGACTGCGGATGCGTGGGCGATGGTCTGGTTCCGCGTTTGTTCAGGAGGCGTGCCGGTCTCGAGCCAGAGGCGCAGGCGATCGAAGCTCCACGCCGTGGCCCACCCGAACAGCGGTCGGAACGCCCACCGGTCGATCAGCTCGCCGAAGCGTCCCCAGCGCGGCCGGTAGTCGTAGCGGGTGAGGAAGCGGACCCCGTCGTCGGTCGGGATGTAGCGCCAGTAGCCGGCGCCTGAGTCGATGATCGAGCGCCGGTCGGCGGCCCAGAACCTCAGTCCGGACCACCGCGTCCCGTCGGCCCGGTCACGGTCACCGAGCGACTCCCCGGTGCCGGCGATGGTGACACCGGGAGCCACGGTCATCGCGTAGGTGAACCGCTGTGGCTCGTCGTCGACTCGGGGCAGGTAGCTGATGTGCCCGAAGCGGACGTCCCAGCGCTGGTGCTGTTCGGGCTGCTGTGTGGCGTCCCACACGCGGTCGAGGGGCGCCTGGATCCGCGACTCGACGTAGATGGGCCGGCGGCGACGGGCCTTCGTGGGCTCGTTCATCGCTCGACCAACTCGCCGAGTCGGTCACGGCCCAGGCGAGCGACGCTGGCGTCGAGCGCCGCGGCGAGCACGTGCCGGGCGTTGGCCTGGAGTCGGGCGAGGGTTTGCGCGAGCTCGTGTGCGCGTTCGGTGTCGAGCCCGGCCCGCCAGTCATATGGCGCGAGATGGGTCTCGAACAGACCGATGAACCGCGCCGCGATGTCGTCGGTGTGAACGACGAGCGCTTCCCATTCGTCAAGGATCACATCGAGGGGGATGCCAAGGTGCGCCAATGCCGCACCGGTCTCGAGGAACCGCCGATCGGCAACCCAGATCTTGCCCTCGTCGGTGGGCTGCGCCAGCGCGAGCGACGCTGCTCGCTGCAGCAGGTCAGTGGTCATCGATCCGTCGGGGAACCGCTCGAGCAGTTCGCCGGGATCGACGACGATCGCATGCACGTTGCCAACGAGCGCGTCGAGCTCGGCCTCGACGCCGATCACCACGTCGAGGCTTCGACCGTGCTCCCAAGTCTCGAGCAGGCTGGCGATGCCCGCGAGCGAGTGGCCCTCGCCCTGCAGACGGGCGATGAGCCGGAGGCGGCTCAGGTGCGAATCGTCGTACCACCCGGTGCGACCCTCCAGTCGCGGCGGAGCTAACAGACCTTTCGCTTGGTACAAGCGCACGGTCGTCGACGCGACGCCGCCCTGTCGGGCCAACTCGTCGAGGCGATATTCGCTACCCACAATGCTCCTGCTATGCGCTTGCATTTGATACATGAGTATATGATAGCGTATCAATCATGATCGAACAAGGCCCTCACGGTGACCGAGCGATGAGGGGCACGATCCGGCGACGGCTGCTGGTCAACGCCTTGGTGGACCCTGTCGAAGCAGCCCGGCGTCTCCCTGCGGGGTTGCGTCCCCACTTGATCGACGGTGGCACCGTGGTCGGCTGCTGCCTCCTCGACATCGCGTCGATCCGGCCGGCATCGCTTCCGGCAGGAGTCGGGACTCACCTTCGGGCCGCGGCCCATCGAGTCTCCGTCGAATGGGACGACGAGGCCGGCTCGACCATCGTCGGCGTCTACGTACCGGTTCGGCACACCGACTCTCGCGCTGCGAGAGTCCTGGGAGGTCGCTGGTTCCCTGGTGTCCACCGCAGGGCGTCGATCGAGCTCACCGACGATGGGCGAAGCCTCCGCTGGTTGGTCGAGCCCAGCGATCGAGCCACCCAGTACGGCGTCAGCGTCAGCGCAACGATCATCTCGACCTCGTCACCAGAGCGGTGCGAACCGATCGGCGGGACCTGTCTCCGCGCCACGGTGGGACTCTCACCCGACCGCCACGGCGCGCTCGAGGCCGCGCAAATGGTGCCCGAACATCGGTCGGCTCTGCAGGTCGAGATCGACTACCTCGACTCGTGCTTCCTTGCCGGCTTCACCACTGCCGAGCGAGCGCCGTCCTATTTCATGCGCGACGTCGACGTCACTTGGACCAAGGTGCGTCCACCCCGGTTGGCTCTGACCGAGACGCTCACATGAACGTCGTCGTCGCGGGCGGGACCGGGTCGGTCGGACGGCGTCTGGCCGATGACGTCGCCAGTCGCGGGGACGACGTCACGATCTTGACGCGCTCCCCGCGGCCCGACATCGCGCACCGGCAGATCCGATGGGACGGCCGGACCGTGGGAGCGTGGGCCACCGAACTCGAGGGTGCGATCGTCATCAACCTCGCTGGTGAGTTGGTCGACCGGCGACCCACGGCCAAGAACGTCGAACTCCTGAAACGCTCGCGGGTGGAGGCCACCAACGCGTTGGTCGAGGCCGCATCGCGACTGGTGATTCGACCACGATTGTGGCTGCAGATGAGCACCCTCGCCATCTACGGCGACGCCGGCCAAGGCGTGGTCGACGAACAGCATCCGGTTGCGGACGGGCCACCGCAGATGTCGGGCGTGGCGCGCCCGTGGGAACAAGCAGTCGCACGCGCAGCCGCCGACCGGCTCGTCATCATGCGCACCGGGATCGTCCTCGATCACGGCACCCCCGCCTTCAACCGACTCGTGCATCTCACCAAGCTCGCCCTCGGCGGGCGCATCAGCACCGGCGAGCAGTGGATCAGCTGGATCCACGTCGAAGACTTCCTGCGCGCGGTGCAATTCATCTGCGATCACGACGACATCAGTGGGATCGTTCACGTCACTGCGCCGAACCCGACCCAGAACCGCGACATGATGGCGGCGCTTCGCAACGCGCTGCACCGGCCATGGTCGCCGCCGACACCAAAGCCACTCGTCCACCTCGGTGCGTTGCTCATGAAGAGCGATCCGGCGCTCGCTCTCACCGGCCGACGCTGCGTACCGAAGCGGCTTCTCGACGCCGGCTTCGAGTTCAAACACACAAACTTCGCGTGTGCGCTTCAGAACCTACTCGACGGCAGGTGAGCAGATCGGCCCAACGCGCCGCGCGTGAAACCGATTGCTAAGCGAGATCAGCTCGCCGTGCTAACTCCGCCCTCGAAAGACCGAGTTGTTCTCGTCGTTCATCCAGTGCTTGCACGAGGGCATCGACCTGTGCGATCCGACGCCGAACGACGCGATACTCCGCCCGATACGAAGGGTCTTTCATACGGTCGGTGAGATACTTCGCCGCATCGGTCTTGCGACGGACTGCCATTCGTCGCATAGCGTAACGCAAACGTTACGCTATTTCGGCGGTGACATCGTCGGCTGTCGACGGGTCCGAGAACGACTATCTGTCGATCCAACGCTGGCTTACAGAGGTGATGAATTCGGTTAGCTCGGCGAGGGTGCGAGCTTGGTCATCGCGGCCGTCGGAGGTGACATTGGCGACGAAACCTTGACCGAATAGGTAAAGCGAGCGAAACGAGCCTCGGTCGGCGAGCTGGTACAGCGGCCCTCGAGCGGTTTGGTGCACGAACTTGAACGCGCTGTCGGGCGCCGTGTTGTTGGTCACGTTGATGGTGACGGTAAGGGTGCGTGGACCGTCGGTGAATGCCGCCATGAGCATTTGCGAAGGTGTCTGCTCGGACGCGGCTGGCGGCGCTGGTTTCTCTGACGCGTTGAGCAGCGTGAGACTCCAACCCATCGATGTCGCACCGTCACGTCCTATGTCCGCGAGTTGTTGCGCGGCGGGAGAACCCGGCTGTGGTGGATTCCTCGACGCGACGATCGTGATCGGCTCTCCGGTGACGGGGTCGAGGCATCTGGCTTGCGCGATAGATACATCCGGGGCCAACAGCGACGAGATCTGAGCGCGAGCGGTATCAGTATTCGGCGCCAGATCGAACTTCCAGCTGGCGGGCAGTACATCGGCGGTCACCGAACGCGCGAGGTCCTCTCGATCCCCGAACAACTTCAGGAACTCCAAATACGCTTGCGCTTTGGTGACGCCGTACAGGTGGGTGACTTCGGTTCGCTGCCGGAGTTGTTCACCGATCGCGGCGGTTTGGTCTTCGCTCGCATCTGCACGCATGAAAACGGTACACGTCGAGTCAGGTCTCGCCGCCGTAACGTTCGGCTTGGGATTGGCGCGCACGACGACGACCGCCACCGTGGCGACCATGATCGCGGATGCCGCCACTGCCACCAAACGGACTCGCCGCTGCGCCCCGACATGTGTGGTTGGTGTCAGCCGCAGGATCAACGCCGGTTGAGTCGTCACCGCGTCGAGATCTGATCGCGGGGTTGCCTCCGCGGCTTTGCGTGCCAGGTGCTGGGCAAGCTGGTCCTCGACGTCGATCATGACAGCGCCTTTCTCATCTTCTTGAGCCCCCGATCGATCCAGGGTCCGACCGACCCCGGCGGACAGTCGAGTGCGTCCGCGATCTCCACCACCGACAGTTGTCCGTAGAACCGCAAGACGATCGCCGCCCGCTGATTGAACGGGAGGCGTTCCAACACATCATCGAGCCGGTCCGAGATTTCGGCCGCCTCACCGGTGGCGGCGGTGACCGCCAACAGTCGCTCTGTCCGTCGTCGTCGCCGCGCCAGGTCCCGGCAACCATTGAGCACCACCCGATTCAGATAAGGCCCTGGACGCTCGATCTCACCCCATCGGCGATACACCGCGACGAAGGCGTCGTGGACAACATCATTCGCCGCCTCGTTCGAGCCGACCAACAAGAACGCCCGCCGCACCTGCCCGTCCAGCTCGTGGGCGTAGAACAGCGCGAACTCCGCCGCCCAGGGCCGCTGGGGCTCCACGGTTGTCTCCGTCGTCGGCTTCATTCCCTATCCACGAATCCAGCCGCCATTTTGATACAGCTGTTCTAATCACCTTGGCCGCACCAGTCGATCGAGCACGTCCCGATCATCCGGATCAGCGAACCGTCGGGACAGGTCGTCGCCGTCGGATCTGGCGCGTCACAGGCGTTGCCGCGCCGCGTCCTTGATCCGCCTGGCGAGGGTCAGCCCGTGTTGGTGCTGCCTGGTCCTCATTCGTGTCGCTTCGTCCGCTGCGTCGAGGTTTGGAGTCGCGTCGAGTCGGTTCGTTGCGCTTTTCCTCAACTGATTTGTCGGATCTGGCGAATTTTGGGGCCCCAAGAAGGGCATGACGAAAGGATCGCGATGATTGGAAGCAATGTTCGGGGGCTTTACACGGTGACTGAGGCCGCCCGGCTGTTGGGTGTGGGTCGATCGACGATGTACGAGCTCGTGCGCCGCGGCGACGTGTCGTCGCTGCGTTTGGGACGCAAGGTGCTCATTAGTCGCTCGACGTTGGAAGCGCTGCTGGGGTTCCCGCCGCCGACGCCAGCGGAACTTGCTGAGATCTCGCCGTCGAGGCCATTGCCGTTGCCCGGCAGAGGTCACGACGAGGCCCCTACTGAAAGCGGCGCTGGCCGGGGTGTCAATGGTCGCGCTCGTCGTTGATAGCAGCTCGGCATGTGTAGAACTGAGGTGCCGCCTCGGCGCGACCGTGTGGTTCGTGTTGGAAGAACTCGTGATCGGCGCCGAGATCGTCAATGAAGGCGATCTGCGGACGCGAACGTCGACTCGAGCGCTTGCTTCGAAGCTCGAACTGAACAAGGACACGGTGACGCGTGCGTTGGCGAAGCTTCGTGCCTGCGGTGTGATCACCGCGGTGACGCGGGGCGGTGCGACCGGCGCGTCGGTGTTTACGATCAGTGTGCCAGTTGGCCTTCTACGCGCCGAGCGCGTTGTCGCGGTGGAGGTAGCTGCGCGTCGCCGGAAGCCGCGGGTGCCAGACGAACGCACTCAATCTGTTGCGCAACTATCGCTGCTGACTTGACTGAGCGTACGCGGCGTCTGTCCGCATTGTGCGGACGGCGGTGTCGCGGGTGCGATCGCGTGCGCACGTCCGAATATTTCTGACGCTCCTGCGTGTCCCTTTGTTTCGGATCGATCTTCACAACGCCTTGCGTTCGCGTCATCGTGCATGCATGTCCTTCTTGCTCGTATCACGCGCACCTCTCGCACCCGCGACTTCTGCGTACTCGTGCTCGCTTCGCTCGATGTCAATTACAGACGAGTGCAGCTGTCGCTGCATGAGTTGGGCGTGAGTCGATGACGGCGCGTGTGACAACGCTCAAAGGGCTCAATGCTGGTGTGTATTACACGGAGCAGTTGCCGTCGTATTACCTCGATGCCGGCGAACCACGCGGGTCGTGGTTCGGCGACGCCGCTCTGTCGCTCGGACTTGATGGTGTGGTTGATGACGCGGCGTTCGTCAACGTGATCGGCGGACTCGATCCAACCGGGAGCTTCGTATTGGGTCGCCGTCATGGTGAGGATTCGGTGCGCGGGTTCGATGTGACGTTCTCGGCTCCGAAGTCGGTGTCCGTATTGTGGGGACTCGCCGACGACGCGACGCGGGCCGAGGTGTTGGCGGCGCATGACGCCGCGGTGGCCGCCGCGATGGGTTGGATCGAACGTCACGCCACCACGCGGATGCAAGTGAACGGCCAGATGTGTGTGGTCGACGCGGAGGGGATTGCTGCGGCGTTGTTTCGTCAGCACACGTCGCGGTCGGGCGATCCGCAGCTGCATACCCATGCGGTGATCGCGAATCGTGTGTTGGCGCCGGATGGGCGGTACTTGTCGCTCGACGCGCGGTACTTGAAGTTTGATCAGCGCACGGTCTCCGCGGTGTACCACGCGGGACTCGAAGCGGAGTTGACGCAGCGCCTCGGCGTGCAATGGGAGGCAGCGGTGCATGGGATCTCGGAGCTTTCTCATGTCCCGGTCGGTTTGCGGGCGGAGTTCTCGTTGCGCAGCCTCGATGTCGACGAGCGGCTGAGGGTGAAGCTGGCGCGGTTCGGGCAGTCGTTGGGGCGTGAGCCGACACCGCGGGAGCGGTGGCGTCTCGAGCGTGAGGCGGTGGTCGATTCGCGTCCGCCGA
>JBDTLT010000167.1:0-12085 GCA_039934635.1 Acidimicrobiales bacterium | reverse complement strand
GCGAGACAAGACAGAGCTCGTGATCAAGGGCCTGGGTGGCACTATCTTGCGTCGCGACAGCTACGGCACGATTCCCCACTTCGCGGGACATTGGCGCGTTACGCGAGCTGGTCGCGGACGTTCGGCGAGGACTGGACACTCGGTGAACCGGGGTGTGACGCGGCTGCTATTTGATTGCGGGTCGCTGCGAGCGCGCGGGCGAGTCGATCGGACGGATTTTCGCTGCCTTGTCGGCGAATCAGGCGTCGCTGGAGTAGGGGATGGGATGGTCGCCGCCGAGTTCGCTGATGCGTTCGTTGAGTGCGACTGCGAGTAGGTCACGATCGGTTTCGCTCGGTACGAGCGCTTGGTAGAGGATGGCCTCGACTTCCAGCTCGTTGCTCATGCCTCCGATGGCGAAGTACCGCCACCACAGTTCAGGCACCGTGAGGCCTACCTCGCGTCGTGCCTTCTCGAGCGGATCGATGGCGTCGCCCATGGCGCGGCCTACGGCTGCCGGCGGTCGTGACCGATCGAGGCCACGAGGCGTGTTGCGTGTGCCAACACGGTGATACCTGCGGCGCGGGCGGCGTGGTGGAGCGATGCGATCGCAGCATCTGCGGTCAGCTCGTTCTGGCCCATGATGATGCCTTGTGCTTGGTGGATCACCTGACGCGCTTTCAACGCTGCGACAAATCGTTGGTTTTCGTGTTCGTCTGTCGCGTCGGCGCCAGCGGTGGTCAAGATCTGTGACGCTTGGTCGGCGAACAGCGCCGCCAGCTTCTGTTCATGTGTGCCGAAGGCCCGTTCTGTGGAGGAGTAGATGTTCAGCGCGCCTTGGGGTCGTTGTTTCGTCATCAGCGGTGACGACAAGATGCTGTGTATTCCTTGGTCGAGCGCGAGCGGGACGAATTTGGGCCATCTGATCTCGTCGGCGAGAGATTCGATGTAGAACCAGCGGCCCTCGGCTTTTGCGTCGAGGCAAGGTCCTTCGCCGGTTTGGTATTGGTGGTGGTCCATCGTCAATACGGCCTCGTTGCTCGCGGCGACGGTCATCAAGTGGCCGTATCGTTCCAGCGTGATGCTGACTCCGTCGGCGTTGTCGACCGTTGCGTCCGCGAGAGCGGTGACGAGCCGAAGTGCGGCGTCGACGACATCGGTGCTCGACCGCGACCGCCCCGTCGGCGTCGTCGCGGGGGTAAGGGATGCGTCGGGGGGTTCTTCCGGCCCGAGCGACGGGGTCGTCATGTGTGACGCCTCCTAGGTGAAGGCCCGCCGTGTTGCACCGCGTTCAAGATCAACGCTGACCAGACAAGGGCGGAGACTGGTGGCGGGAAACTGGTTGATTGCCAGTGGAGCGAGGTTTCATTCAAAACCATCATCGCGCCTCGATACGCCGTTAGGACACTGCGCAAACGCCCAACAATTGTTCACCCTAGCAGTGCCCGTCATTGTGCCGTCTTTCGTCAGCGGTTGCCTGGCATCGTCAGTTGATCCATGGCGTTGTCGGGCATTGTCCCTGCCATGAGGTCGGTGGCCACGGCGGAGAGATTTAGGTTGTGCGATCTCGCGTATCGGCGGATTCTTTCGAAGGCTTCTTCAGTGCCGATGTCAAGGCGGCCCGCGAGGAGCCCTTTGGCTTGTTCGATCGAGATCCGGGAGTTCAGCGCCACCTGTAGCTGTGACGACAACATAAGGGAGTCGTCCATCGCCCGATGATGCAACAGACCAATGGTGGCCACCGCGGCCAAGGCTTGCGCAAGCTTTAGGTTGTCAGCGTCCCACGGCCCCTGGCCGGTGTTGAACAAATTGAGCGCGCCGATGACGTTGGACCTGATCCGCAACGGCACTGCGTAGATCGACGTGTACCCCGCCGTGAGCACATGGGCGCTGAAAGCCGGCCATTTGCGGGTAATAGCTTCGGCGTCGTCGGCGCCCACCGCTTCGGCCGTGCGGTACGCGTCGAGGCACGGCCCCTCCGATGCCTGCAACTCGAAAAGCTCCAGCGTGCGCATCTGTTCGCTCGATGAGGCCACGACGCGCAGATGCCCGCCCGAGTCGACGAGCATCAAACCGCCGTCGGTTGCGCCGAGCAGGTCGACGCAGCGCTCGGTCAACAAGGTCATGAAGTCGACGACATCGAAGTCATCGACGAGGGTGTCGGCCAACTCGACAAAGGCTTGCGAGAGCCGCTGCTCACGGAACGCCATGTCGTTCTCCTCTCTCACGGTGACGGCGGAGAGCCAGGGTCGAGCAGGTGCGCCACGCGCCATGAATTCGCTCATTATGAACCAATCGAGCATTCAAGTGTGGTAGTTCGACGCAACTCACCCAGATTTTCGCCCACACCTCGCTCTGTGCCTATCGCGACCGCCTCGCTCGCCCGGGGCGAGGACGTGGCGTCGTTGTCCGATCGCGGCCTTGCTCGGGTTCGGCAGCGGCCCACCACGGTCATGTGACTTGGTCTTTGTTTGCATCCGCGACGGGCGTTTGGTTCGTACATGAACCGTGGAAATAGATCTCCGACAGGCGAGCGACGCGTCACTGGTGTTGGCGATCGCGCGCTGTCAGCAGGACGCATTGGCCGAGGTCTATCGACGCCACGGGGGCGCAGTCTTTCAGTCGCCATCGGCTTGCTACGCGAGCGCATCTCGCCGAAGAGATCACTCGCGAAATCTTCCTCCGTTTATGGAGCGTGCCCGACGGCTTCGACCCCGATCGGGGCAGCTTGCGAACGTGTGGCTGTCGATCTCATTGCAGTCACGGGCCGCTGACAATCGCAGCAAGTCCGGACTGAGCGCTGTGCTCACGTGCGAACACGTTGGTCACCAACGAGCGTAGAGCGTGCAGACGCTGCGGACGGTTGCCGCCGTCAGCTCGCGAACGCATCGCCTTCGATCATCGTCCCGCTGTTGTCCCACTCGTAGTCCGCCAGATGTGGATAGAGGTCGAGGTAACCCTTCGTGCCGAGAGTGACGCGCTGCAAAACGCGTCGGGCAACCTTCGACACGTCGCCGCGGGCGTGAACCACACGCATGTTGTGAAAGATGACGAAGTCGCCGACATGCCACCGGTGCTCGAGGATTTGGCTTGGCGCGTAGAGCGCACCGAATATCTCGGCAATGATCGCTTCGCTCTCCTCCTCGGGCAGCCCGACAATCGAATCGGTCAGCATTTGAGGGGCAAACAACCATCGACTGCCCGTCGCGTCGTGCGGTTGTGCGAGCGCGTGAATGGTGCTCGGCAATACCGGATCGAGTTCGGACAGACGATTGCGACGATCGAGCTGGGCGCCGAACACTTGCAGCGCGGATAGATCAGCGACCCGCTGTTGCATCGATGGTGAAAGGGACTCGTAACCGTGACGACCACCGGCGAAACGCGTCGACGTCTCGCCGTCGACGACGTCGACGGCGTGTAACGAGATTGCCTGCAGCGGCTCTGGGCTGTATCCGTAGTCGGAGTGATACACAAGCTCCACGCCCGCGAGCCCGATGACGGTGTCGTTGGTCATGAGCCCACTGTCGCTGTGCAACACGGGCCCGAGAAGCGCGCAAACGCGCAGTTGCTCCTCCATGGTGAGCACGTTGCCCCGCACAAGCACGAGATCGTGTACCTCGAACAGATGACGGAACTCCTGTGCTTCGACGGGGTCGAACTCGCTTCGTAGATCGACGAGCAGCTCAATGCCGAACGGCTCGATCGATCGGGTGGCAATCACATCCAGCTCCTCACGCAGTGTGGCGCAAGCGATATCGCTCGGTCGGTCAACAACAACGGTTGGAGGTGTCGCCATGAGAGCGAACTCGTCGGCGCGAACTTGATTTCGGCAGCGTACCCGAGGTCGCCTTGGCACAACATTCGGGCGTGGCCCGAGTGCCGACAACACGTTCGATCATCGTTGCTTGGTAGGAATCATCAACCGGGCCTCACGGGCGCGGCGGTCGGTGAGGAAGAGCGGGCCGCTCGGTCGGTCGCCCATCAGACGAGGCAGCCATCGTGCGGTGGCCGTGGCCCAGTAGACGCGTTGTGGGTCGCCGCCTTTTCCGGTGATCCGCGCGGACCGGTCGTCGCGGTCGATGGTCCTCGATGTCGATGCCGAGGGCTTCGCCGGCGCGACAGCAGGTCTCGTAGAGCGTTGGAAGTCCGCGGACTCTTGAGCCGATGCCAATACCGTGAGTGTTGGGGATGTCCCGGTCGTGTGCTTCTACATGGACGCACCGAGCAAACGCGACGAGCTCCACGACATGGCGCGGCGCCTGGGCACCAGCGGCTACTGCGTGATCTTGCCCACCCTCTACTACCGCTCACACCGCGCACCATGGCGCAAGGCGTCAAGTCCGTCTCCTGTAGGTCCTCATGTCTTGCGACTTGAGGAACGACCAACGCGATCCCCACTGGAGCTCACCTGACAATCGTCGCTTCTCGAGTTCGGCTCTCGCGTCATGGTGGTTGATGTCAACCTCGACGGCGAGGTCGTTGGCCGAGACTTGACCACGGTCATGGAATAGCCGATCGAGCGCAGTCGAGACCTTATGGTTGTCCACATCGCGACCTTAGTGCCGCGAATGACTGTGGCGCCGATGTCGTGGCAGGCCCGGTGGCAAAGCAGTAGCAGTAGCAGGTGCCGATGTCGGTGAGGACGCGTTCGCATGTCGTGGCGTGCAATGCGAGCCAGGCGTAGACGCGGTGCCAGAACGCAGCGTTGCGTTCGCTGACCTCTCGAGTCAGCCGCACTACGACGTTCGCTCTGCTCGTTACCGGTCGCCGATGAGAACGACGTCCGCGTCTGGCATCTCCATAACTATGCGCCTGGTGATGACGATCTCATCGCAGTCACGGGTCGTTGAGGATTGGTGCGCCTGTCGAGACACGACATCGCACCCACCTCGCGTTCATGCCGCGACGTCGAACCAACCAACCGTCGCGGTGCGTGGGCTTAGCGTCTGTGTCGGACGGAGTGGAGTGGTGGGATCTGTTGCGAATCATTGACGGTCGCCTTGATGGGATTTATCGGGCCCCGACGGGGAAAAGGTCTAGCGCCCGTTCGTCAGTTGTCCGGTTTGAGCGTGTCCGCCGACGGCGAGACGGTGTACGTCGGCGAGCAGGCGGATCATGTCTCGGACGCGGCCGATGTATGCAGCCCGCGAGTTTTGCGCTTTCGCGGAGACGATCCGGCGCCGGTCACAGTGGCGAACGGCGTCATGCCCGCATTGAGTCCCGATGAACAACGGCTGGCCTACGTCGGTGCCGGAGCGCCGCGGCAGCCGTACTACACATGTCCCCTGACCGAAGTACGGGTGCGCGAGGTCAATGGAAGCAGCGAACGGATCGTCACCGAAAAGGAACTGATCCAACTGTTCGATGATTCCGCGCGACCAGTCGAACGACTCGGGGTTCGAGAACTGTTGTGGTCACCCGACGGGCGTTTCCTCGCTATCTCCCTGAGGCTCGCTGAAGATTACGGAAGACCGCGGTCTTGGACACGCAGACTGGGGCGCTCGATCGCATCCGAATCGACGGTGAGGCCGAGGACAAGTACGCCGCTACGTTCGACAAAGCGTTCAACACTGACGCGGGCAGCATCGTCGATGCCACATCGTCGACAAATCCGGGGAGCATCGCCTCGTCCAGAGGGACTACCGCAAAGACGCGTACGTCTACGACGCCGCATGGCCCCAGCCCGCTCGGATCATCACTCCGAATGCGCCGTGACGGAGCCGAACCGGCTACTCAGCGACGCAGCCGTCGACGCGATAGGAACCGCAGAGTCCGGCTGCCAGCAACGCGCTGTCGAAGGCGAGAACCCGCGATCGCGCAAGCTGCGAGCGGCCTCGCATCGATAGGTTCAACGTGTGGCGTCCGAAAGAGTAAAGCTTCGCCTACCGGCGGACAAGCAGGCACGGGTAAGTGTGCTCGTCCTCCTGTTTGCCCTCGTCATGTTTGTGATGATCAGCTTGCTCGATCGTTTGGGGTCTGATCATTGGGTCGTTATTCGCTCACTTTCTCCTAACGCGACCACCACCGTCACATATGGCTACGGTTCGGTCGAACGTCGTGAGGTCGTCCGGGGTACCTGGGCAAAAAGGCTGGGAGCCGTGAAGCCCGGCGAGGTTGTGCACATCGAGATCGAAGGTCACTCGCCCAACGACGATGTGACGTGTGAAATATTCTTCGAACACGATCGCGTTGCGCGGGAGCGATCGCACGACCCGCCGTCTGTTTCGTGTAGCGCTGTGCGCACGTGAAGTGATTACAACTGGGTGTGCAAGCAACCGAAAATTTGCACGCGCACCTCGACTGCGATGGTTCGTTGAGCATCGCGTTGAGGTTGCCGACAGCCTCAAGTAGTTAGACCCGTTCCAGGACGGCGTTGGCGAGTTTGACCATTTGGGCCTCGGTCACCGGGGTTATTACCTGACCGCGGCTCGGCGGGATGAGTCCGACCGCGAACACGAAGTCGCCTTTGAGGACGCCGATGGCGTGCTCGTCCACGCTCACACGCGCGGCATCGCCGACGCCGTTCACCGCGTAGGCGTTCTTGAACTGCGCGGCGGCCTGATCCAGCGCGGCCGTGCTGCCCTTCGCGGCGTAGGTCGTCAGGTAGACCATCGCGGTCACCGACGTGTCCGTCGCCCGGTAGTTGCACGTCTCGTTGCCTTGTCCTGGCGCCTGCGTCGGCGCGCCGACCGCGATGCCGAGTGCCTCCTCGGCGATCTTCTTGGTCAACAAATCGCAGGGCTTGCGAGACGGCGTGCCCGAAGCTGTGCCGGACGCAGCGTTGACAGTCGTGGGCGTCGCGGGTGTTGTGGGCGCGGCGATTTCGGTCTTGGTACTCCCCGACGCTGCGGGTGCGTCCGGGAGCGTCGCGTCGACGGCATCTCCGCTGCTGTTGCCACCGCACCCGGCAAGGAGCGCCATCATGGTGGCTACGGTAACCGCAGCGAATACCACGCCGGGCCGAAACCGAACGGTGCTCATGCTCGCGCTACGAATCATTTCTGAGTCCTTCCGGTGCCTGCCGACGAATTAGCAAGTCGGGCTCGTGGACGTCGCCGCCGGGTCGGTCCCATGACTATGGCAGGTGTGGAATTGGATCGCCGCCCGGCCAACCGACCCGACATCTGACGCGGTGACGCGGTGACCCTCGGGCATGTCGAGCCCGATCTCGCGCGGTTTGGTGCCGCTGGCGAACAGCGACTGGAGCGCACCGGCGACCGCACTGTGATCGGTGACGAGTGTGCCGGTCATCTGTTGCGCTTTCCCTCTGAAGTAGACCGTTGCCCGCGCGCCACCAGAGAAGTTGATGCGCCACGGTGCTGGAGTAACGACCAGGGCTCCGCCGTTGCTCTCGTGCCAGCCCACCGGAACGCGGTAGCGACGACCGCTGCGTCGGCCGTCGAACTCCAACAACGCGAACGGTCGGACGAGTCGACCGAGACGCGTGCGCAACACAATGCGCATGATCGGGTTGAGTACATGGACAAGCGTCGCTGGTGGTCGCGCATCACGCACTGTCGTGGTCATCGCTTTCCCTTTCGCCGACTAACACGCCGATCGCGGCTTCGACCCCACCTTCGCCTGAGTCGAGCGGTTCGAGATAGAACCGTGCCCATGCGATGCGCTGGCCGGTGACCCCGAAGATGATCACCCCGCGCATGATGTGGGGTTGGCCGTCAGGCCGCGTGCCTCGCATCTCCCACTCCGACCAGATCTCACCGGGTTCGTCGGCAGTTCGCAATACCTCGGCGGTGATGTCGGGCACGCCGGCGAAGATCCGTTGCCAGTTGGCACGCACTTGCGCGTGACCCTCGAAGCCGCGTGATGGGTGTGCGGGGGTCTCGTTGCGGTAGTCCGATGTGAAACAGTCGACCACGGCGTCAACGTCATGGTCGTCGACGGCTTGCCGCAGTCGCTCTACCAGCGCCAGATGTTCATCCACGTAGACCACCAATCGCTGCAGGAATTTTCAGTCGAGTAGCTCGACGTGGGTGGCTCGTTGGAACAGTGGTCAACGGCAAGTAATTCATGCACCCATTATTCAGTCTAGTTGACTAGAATGAAATTAGTATGGTCCGACGGGAGCGAGACGTCAAGGGGTCACGGCCCTACGATGCAAGCGGTCGCCAGGAGCGAGCCCGCCAGCAGCGTGTGGCGACCCTTGACACCGCGCGAGCGTTCTTCCTCGAGAACGGATTCGCGGCTACGACCGTGGAATCGATCGCGCAGGCCGCTGGTGTTTCCGCCGCCACGATCTACAAGACCTACGGCGGCAAAGCCGGCTTGGTCCGTGCGTTGTGCCAGAGCGCGCTCGAGGGTGCCGGAGCGGTTCCGGCCGAACAGCGGTCGAACGCTCTGCGGTCCGGCGACGATCCGCGGCAAGTGATCGAGAACTGGGGCCGCTTAGTCGCCGAGGTCTCCTCACGGATCTCCCCGCTCCTTCTCTTGCTGCGTTCTGCCGCGGACGCCGACCCCGAAGCCGCCGGCCTTTACGAAGAGTTCGACGAAGCGCGAGTCGCGCGAATGACCGACAACGCCCGCTACCTCGCCCGCGCCGGTCATCTCCGCGTCGGTGTCACCATGCGAGACGCACGCGACATCCTGTGGCTCTCAGCCTCGCCTGAGCTCTACGATCTACTGGTCACGCGGCGACAGTGGAGCATCGCGAAGTACAGCCGATTCGTCACCGACACACTCACCAAGGCGCTCCTCTCACCCGACTGATCGTTTGCAAGGAGTCAACCGAAACGGGGTCCGCCCCGGGTCTGGCTCGGCGGGTCGATGCTCGGGGCGAGTCCGAAGGAAGAGAAGATCGCGTCGTCCTGGAACACGGAGTTGCGGCTGATCCCGCAGGCGGTGACGGTCAGGACTTGCAGGGTGTGCAGACGGTAGTTCGGGCCGACCCGGTTGTAGGCGGCGAAGGCGGGTTGCCCGTTCGCGGCTACCGGCACGAGGTGCCAGTCGGTGCCGTTTGCCTCGAAGACCCAGTGCATGAACCGCCCGTAGTTGTCGGTTCCGGAGAACCAGTTGAGCAGCGGCGGCATCTCCATCACGACGTCGTCGGTGAGCAGCCGCTTGAGGGCATCGACGTCGGCGCGCGCGAACGCGATCATGTAGCGGTCGACCCAGGCGCGCTGCTCGGCCGGCGACGGTTCGGCGATCAGTTCGCGACGGAGCTCGGATGCTTTCATCCGGGCCCGCGCCCGCTGCAGCGAGCTGTTCACGGCAGCGACGCTGATGCCGAGGATCTCGGCCGCCTCCGCCGCCGAGTAGCCGAGCACCTCGCGCAGGATCAGCGCCCCGCGTTGCCGAGCGGAAAGGTGTTGCAGTGCTGCGACGAACGCGAGACGCAGGCCGCTGTGTTCTACCGCCGTCGACGACGGATCGACCGCGACCATCGTGTCCGGTAACGGCTGGAGCCACGTGATCTCGGCATCGATCGCGAACGGCGCGAGCGCGTCCCGCGGCGCGACGAGCCCGGAGGGCAGCGGACGACGTCCTCGGTCGGTCAGCGCGGTCAGACACACGTTCGTCGCGATCCGGTACAACCACGTCCGCAGCGACGCACGCGCGTCGTCGTACTGATCACGGGCCCGCCACGCTCGCAGATACGTGTCCTGCGTCAGGTCCTCGGCATCGTGGACCGAGCCGACCATGCGATAGCAGAACGCCACCATCTCGCCGCGGTGCGGTGCGAGTCGCGCGTAGAAGTCGGCCGATGCCGCCGTCACACCTGGACCGGGCTGTTGTGGTAAGCCGCGATCAGCCATGTCCCATCCCGCTTCTCGAGCACCCAGGTGCAGTTCACCCGGCCCTCGAGCGGCACCTCGGACTGCCCGGGTAAGAGGATCCCGGATTCGCTGAGGACGATAGCGGCCTCGGTGCCGAGGAATCGGACGCTCAACTGCCGGTTGCACGTCGTGGTGCTCGCGAGGGGTCCGGCGAAGGCCGCCGCCATGCTGTCGCGGATCACGGCGCGGCTGTCGCGCCGCACGCCGGGCATGATGGCCGAGGCGTCGGGGGTGTACGCCGCGACCATCGCGTCGGCGTCCCCGGCGGCCCAGGCCCGGTACGAGTCCTCGAGGACGGTGCGGATCGCGGCTTCGTCGGCGATGCGGGCATCGGACATAGGTCTCTCCCTCGGGGCATGCACCGGTGGATCCGGCAAGCCCACTGGTACATACCGATGACGTACCCGAAACTCATCGCGTCCTCCTGGGTCCGTCCGCCGACGACCGGCTCCGGGGCGGTCGCCGCGTCCCTGCGCTCACGCCCACACACACGTGGTGCAGCCGACGCGGAGTGCTTGGCGGGCGATGAGGGCCCGGTAGTAGATCGCCCGTGCGGTGGCGACGAGATGTTCGGGTTCGTGGAAGTGCGGACCGGCAGCCGGGCTGCGGTGCGCATGACGGGGCCGTGCGTGGTCCTCAACGCGGTTCCGACCCTGCCGGCGCTCGTTGTCGACGTGGATGCGTGGATCAAGCTCGTTTCGTCGATCTACGTGCTCGCTTCGGTGCTGTGCAACGAGATTCCCGAGGACCCACTTCGTCGAAGGTCACGAGGAGCGGTGGTGCGACGGCGACCGTGGCCTCGGGTCGGTCGGAGTGGAGCGTGACGCCAGCGCATCGCCATGGCGATATGTACGTATCCTACGTACATGCCGAACAAGACCATTAGCGTGCCTGATGACGTCGTGCCGATTATTGAGAGCCTCGACGTGCCCTTTTCGAGGTGGGTGACCGATCAGCTCCGTCTCCATGCGGCGCAGTCGACCAGGTCCTTTGGCGAGCAGCTGCTGGCGGATGCGGAGCTCGCCGGGACGGATCGTCGGCTGACGGAGCACGATGCACGGGCGGCGGGTGAGCGGATGGAGCGGTCCGCGCCGTGGTAGCGCGTGGTGCGGTGCACTGGATCGATCTCGACAAGCGTCGACCGTGTGTCGTCGTGTCCTCCGGTGCGGTGCTCGATGTCGAGGTCTGGCAGGCCCATGTCGTGCCGCTCACTTCGAACCTCGGTCGGGCCGGCCTCGCCGGCAACGTGTTGCTCGCTGCCGCGGCAACGGGTCTGCCGAAGGACTCCGTAGCGGTGCCGCTTGGGCTGGAGCTCGTCGATCGGTCGTGGTTGGCGGAGCATGTGGGTCAGCTGCCAGAGGTCCTCGTCGATGCCATCGACGATGGCCTCCGGTTGGTGCTGGGCCTGTGATCCGGGAGTTCCGGTCACCCGGCAGTCAGATGGGTGGCCCAGGGGTCGCGGCGCGTGGGTTTAGCGTCTGTGTCGTTCCTCCGACACGTTGTTGGCCGGGGGGGATCTTGTTGGTCCTCGGTGGACACGCGTCCATAAAAGGCGAACCGCTCCATCATCTCGCGCTTGAAGCTCCGCGAGATGCAACACGAGCATCAACAATGCCGGCGCGGCATCGGGAGTGAGTTGCGGCGGTTCGGCGCTCGTAACCGTGATCGCACGGCTGCTCGATCGAAGTGTTCCCATGCGCCGGGGAAAGCGCGCTCGCTAAGGGTCAACGCGACGAAGAAGCGGCGCGTCGAGGTTCCTGTTGCGGTTCGCGTTGAGCGTTGACACGTACGTGTCAACTATGTCGGCGGAATTCGCCGGTGCAGTGTCCGACCGGATCAGGCAGGCAGAGTTAGCAACTGTCCTGTCGCAGTGATAGCGCCGACAGACGAGATCCGTGGTTGCTTCACCGGGCCGTGGGCAGCTCGACGGTCGTCGTTAGCGCTTGTTCGTCGCTGTGAGTAGCACAGTGTCGAGGAGTTTGGGATCGGGCTGTTCGAGCTGCCAGTTGATGACGACGACTACAACCTTGGACGCTTTACGGACGAAGGCGATGTCGTTCTGAGATTTCGGTTGGAGTTCCGTCGCACGCAGAGCGAAGGTCTCATCGCCGATCTCGGCGATCTGCAATTCTGACGTCGTGTAAGGCCCGTTGTTCTCATCGGTCCATCCCGGACAATTCGCCAGGGCAGCGCGTGCGACAGCGACAAGGTTCTTCGCTTTGTCCGCCGATCCGAAGACAATTGTCTTGATCACCATGATCGGACCGCCCACGTCCTGCACGAAGCCGGCGTACGTGTCGGAGCCGCCCAGCGCC
>JBDTLT010000166.1:0-12200 GCA_039934635.1 Acidimicrobiales bacterium | reverse complement strand
CGCGAGCGCGGTTTCGCCCTTGCGGATGAACTGCGACTCGCCCGCGACGGCGCCGGTGATCTCCAACCCGGCGGCGAGCTCTGAGCCGAGCTCATGCCGCTCGGCCGGCACGAAACCGAGCCCGGGCCCGGGCCGCATGATGCCGAGTTGACTGCGTCGATGCCGCGGCGCAGCCGCCCCACCGTTGCGGCGGAGCCGCACTGGCTAGTCTGCGCGGGTGGAAGCAGACTCCATTCGCAACTTGAAATGGGCCACGCCCCCGCGCGATGCGCCCGACCAGGTGCGGTTCCTGCCCGAACCCGAACGTCGCATCCGCCAGTATCCGATCATCTCCGTCGATGACCATCTCATCGAGCCGCGCGACATCTTCGACGGGCGTATCCCCGCCAAGTGGCAGGACCGGGCTCCCCGACTCATCGAACACGACGACGGCTCCGAGGCATGGCTGTTCGAGGGGATCGTCAACACGAGCATCGGCATGAGCGCTCTGGCCGGACGACCGATCGAAGAATGCGCGTTCGAACCGCAGCGCTTCGAACACATGCGGCGCGGCGCGTACGACCCCGATGCGCGCGTCGACGACATGGACATCGACGGCGTCTACGCGTCGGTCTGCTTCCCATCGGCGCTCGTCGGTTTCGGCGGCCAACGCCTGCAACTGCAATCGAAGGACCCTGATCTTGCCCTCACACTCGTTCGAGCGATCAATGATTGGCACATCGACTCGTGGGTAGCGGGCCATCCCGACCGGCTCATACCGGTGCAGATCCCCTATCTGCTCGACGTCGACGTCGCGGCCGAAATGGTGCACGCGAATGCAGCACGCGGCTTCAAGGCGGTGACGTTTCCCGAGGCACCGCAAAAGCTCGGGCTGCCATCGCTGCACACCGGTCACTGGGACCCCTTCGTGCGCGCGTGTGAAGAGACCGACACCGTGATCTGTCTGCACATCGGGTCCGCGGGCGAGGTGCCGTCGACCGCCGACGACGCACCCGCCGACACGGTCGGGGCATTGTTCTTCGCCAGCGCGATGTTCGCTGCGGTCGACTGGCTGCACTCGATGCTGCCCGTGCGGTTTCCCAGGGTCCGCATCGCCATGTCCGAGGGCGGCATTGCGTGGGTCGTCGGTTTGCTCGACCGGCTCGACCACATGAGCCGGTACCAGATGATCTACGGCACGTGGAACGGCATGAGCGTGTCGCCGGCCGAGGTGTTCCAGCGCAACTTCTGGCACTGCGCGCTCGACGATCCGACGAGCATGCGACTGCGCGATCGCATCGGTATCGAACGCATCACGTTCGAGGCCGACTATCCGCATCTCGATTCGAGTTGGCCCAACACGCAGGCGCTGTTCGAACAACAACTCGTCGGCGCGTCGGACTACGACAAGCGGCGCATCGCGTGGGAGAACGCGGCCGAACTCTTCCACCACCCGGTACCGCAGTCGGTCATCGACGACCCGGAGAGCTTCGACTCGCACCATTCACCGTCACTGCATCGATAGAGGACTGACCATGCTCGATCTGCTCATCAAAGGCGGCCTTGTCGTCGATGGCACCGGACAACCGGCGTTTCGGGCCGACGTCGGGGTGAAGGACGGCCGCATTGTTCATGTCGGCGAGGCGGTCGACGCGACCGAGGTGCTCGATGCGCGCGGTCGTATCGTCGCGCCGGGGTTCGTCGACATCCACACGCACTATGACGCACAGGTCCTGTGGGATCCATGGCTCACGCCTTCGTGCTACCAGGGCGTCACGTCGGTCATCGCGGGAAACTGCGGATTCACCCTCGCGCCGTGTCGTCCCGAGCAACGCGAGACGATGGTCGGCACGCTCGAGAGCGTCGAAGACATGAGCGCCGACACGCTTCGCGCCGGCATCCCGTGGCAGTTCGAGAGCTTTCCGGAGTATCTCGACACGGTCGAGCGGCACGGGCTCGGCGTCAACTTCGGCGCCTATGTCGGCCACACGGCGCTGCGCCTGTGGGCGATGGGCGACGAAGCCCACGAGCGGGCCGCGACCGACGACGAACTTCGTGCCATGTGCGACGCGCTACAGAACTCGCTGCAAGCGGGTGCCATCGGGTTCTCGACAGACCGTTCGCGGTTCCACCGCGGCGACCATGGTCGACGCGTGCCGACAGCCGTTGCGACGCGAGGAGAGATCGAAGCGTTGCTGCGCGTCGTGGGCGAAGCCGGACGCGTCGCGCAGGTAAACCCCGACGACGAGTTCGATTGGCTCTACGAGATTCAGCCCTCGGTCGGCTGTCGCATCACATGGACTGCGCTCGTGAGCTATCCGGCGCGGGTCGCCGGGCGCACCTTCTGGCGCGACAAGCTCGACGCCCACCGCGCCGGATTTGCCGCGGGGGCCAAGGTGCGTCCGCAGGTGACGTGCCGGCCGCTCAGCGTGCAGTTCTCACTCGCCAATCCGACGCCGTTCATCTCGGCTCCGGTATTCGCCGAGCTCATGTCGACTCCGCCCAACGAGCGCGAGCGTCTCTACGCCGACGAGTCGTTCGTGGCGGCGGCGCGCACGCAGCTCGCCGACAAGCGCCATGCCAATGTTCCTTGGGAGTCGATCGTCGTGGCGGAAGGCGCCGATCCTTCGCTGCTGGGCAAGACGCTCGGAGAGCTCTCTCGTCGCGATGGCCGCACGCCATTCGATGTGATGGTGGAAATCGCGCGCGCCAACCACCTCGAGACCCGCTTCCTCACCATCGTCGGCAACGACAACGAACAAGCGGTACGCGAACTGTTGATAGAGGATGGTTGCATCCTCGGCATCTCCGACGCGGGAGCGCACGTCAGCATGCTCTGTGACGCGAACATGCCCGTCGACTTCTTGGCCAATTGGGTGCGCGATCGCGCGGTCATGCCGCTCGAACACGGCATTCGCAAACTCACATCGGAACCTGCCGACTTCTTCGGTCTCACCGACCGTGGCGTCGTGCGGGCCGGCGCCCATGCCGACCTCGTCGTCTTCGACTTCGACCGCCTCGACCCAGGCCCACTGCGACGCGTCCGCGATCTTCCTGCCGACGGTGAGCGCTTGGTTGCCGATCAGGTGCAGGGGTTCGACCACGTCGTCGTGAACGGCACGGTCGCGTGCCGATCGGGTGAGTGGCAGACCAACGTGCGGCCGGGCCGCGTGTTGCGCTGAACGCGCTGGCACGCTCTCGTCATGGCACGATGACGTGATGGAGATCATTCGCATGCAACCGGCCGGGCTCGTCGTGAGCCCGGCATTCAGCCACGTTGCGATCGTGCCCGCGGGCGCGACGACCATCTACGTGGGCGGCCAGAACGGCGTCGACGCCACCGGCGCGGTCGTCTCGAGCGACATCGCCGAACAATCGATCCGAGCGATCGACAACGCAAGCATCGCGCTCGAAGCGGCCGGCGCCTCGCTCGCCGACGTCGTGCAGTGGTCGGTGCTCATCGCTGCGGGTGCCGACCTCCCCGCCGCGTATGGCGCAATCGCACCGCGTCTCGCCACTGGCGCCGCGCCACCCCTCGTAACCGCCGCGCAAGTCGCCGGACTCGGCGTGCCCGGCGCCCTCATCGAGGTGAGCGCGATCGCCGCGGTGATGCCTTCCTGAAGTATTGCTGCCGCCGCCTCACTTGCCATTCGCGTGGATACGCAGTTCGGCTTCGACCAACTGATCGAACAGAACGCAATAGATCTGATCGCCACCGTCGCATTGTTTGTGGAAGAACGAGAAGGCGCCGTCATCGAGTACCCCAGGCTTTTGGGCAGCGTCGCATGACGCGTCGTCACCCGCCGCGCACGACCGCAACAACTGGTTGGAGCTGTCACTCAAGAAGGGCACCGATACGCCCGGACTCTGACCGCGCGAGAGCGTTGACGACGGGGTCGGTGAGGTCGCGGCGTCGACGGGGCGGAATGCTGTTGCGTAGATCGTCGGTCCTGCTTCGAACACGACGACCACGTGCTCTTTGGCGCCGCCGGTGATCTGGCTCGAATGCGCTCCCTGGGTGACGTCGATCTTCGTCGGCGTGTGGTCGTCGAACACCGACCAGACGCTGCCCGCAATCGCGGTCTCGACGGTCATGATGATCGGTTCGCCGGCTTTGATGGGCGCGCGTTCCTCGTCATCGATCGCAGGGCTGCGGACGAGCAGTGGTCGTGTCGCCGCGATCTCGTAGGCCCAGGGTTCGACGAACCACGCGTCGGCCGACTCTGCCTTGCGCACCGGGAACGCGGCGACGCGATGTTCCGTGGTGCCCTCGACGGCGAGCGTGCCTTCGAGAACAACGACCACCACCCCGCGCTCGACTCCGACCGGTGTGACGAGTCTTTCGCGTGCGCTGCGCCATGCGCCGTGACCTTCCGTCGACTGCTGCAGAAGTGACTGCAGCCCACCCGCGGCGGCCGCGTGCTCTTCGGAGATCGGTCCGATCGTTGCGGCGGCGGCGACGAGGTCACCCTTACCCAACGAGTCGACGAACGTGAGCACTACTTGCTGCGCCCGAGCGAGCTCTGCAGCGGAAACCACTCCGCCCGGCCCCGTCGTCGATGGCGGAGTCGTGAACGGCACAACCACTGTGGTCGTGGACATCGTCGAGTCGACGGGCGTTGTCGGTGACGGCGACGCCCGGCTGCCGTTGTCGTCGTCGCACGCGAGCAGCGTGATCGGCAGCAACAACAAGGCGGCGGCAACCCAGGTTCGGCTTCGAGTCATCCTCTTCCTCGTTGTCCGGAGGGGCGTGGCGCACAGATGCGACAACGCGACGTCGATCTTGCCTTCGGACTCCTGCGGAAATGACGCGCCGCTCGAGGGTTCAACGATGGTTCAACGAAACCTCAACGCAATTCGCGCACTCGCACGTGTGTCGGATGCCATCCGAGGAGGTACTTGACCTCAAGTTGGGTTGAAATGTGAAGCTGCCCGGATGCAGATGGATTTCAGTCACTGGATGGCGCTGGAAAGCGCAATGCAAGGAGAGCAGCCCCACCGTTCGTTCAGCCGGGCGACGCTACGGCGGATCGTGGGATTTGCCCGTCCGTATCGCCGTGATCTAGCCGTTTTCCTGTTCTTCAGCGTGGTGGCCGCGGTGCTCACCGTTGCCACTCCATTGCTGGCCGGCCAGGTCGTCGACGAGATCGTCGGCGGTGGCAGCGAGCGGCGAGTCGTCGTTCTCGCAGGCTTGATCGCGCTGATCGCAGTCGCCGACGGCGCCGTGGGCCTGGCGGAGCGCTGGAAGTCGTCGAAGATCGGCGAAGGGTTGATCCTCGATCTGCGCCGCGCCGTGTTCGGTCACGTGCAACAGATGCCCGTGGCGTTCTTCACGCGCACGCGTACCGGCGCGCTGGTGAGCCGGTTGAACAACGACGTGATCGGCGCTCAGCGGGCATTCACGTGGACCTTGTCGGGCGTCGTGAGCAACGTCATCGCGTTGATCCTCACGCTGGCCGTCATGCTGCGGCTCTCGTGGCAGATCACGGGGTTGGCCCTTCTGTTGTTGCCTATCTTCGTCGTGCCGGCGCGACGAATGGGCGCGCGGTTGGCGCATCTCGAGCGAGAGGCGGCGGAACACAACGCGGCCATGACGACGCAGATGACCGAGCGCTTCTCGGCACCGGGCGCGACACTGGTCAAACTGTTCGGCCGTCCGGCTCGCGAAGAGGCGGAGTTCACCGCGCGCGCGGAACGGGTGGCCCAGATCGGTCTGCGAACGGCAATGGGCCAGCACGTGTTCCTGACTGCGCTCGCCGGCGTCTCGGCGCTCGCGCTCGCAGTCGTCTACGGGCTCGGTGGCTATCTCGCGATCAATGGTCGCCTCGAGCCCGGCACGGTCGTGACGCTCGCGTTCTTGCTCACCCGTCTCTATGCACCGCTCACGGCGCTCGCGAGTGCTCGCGTCGACGCCATGACCGCGCTGGTGAGCTTCGAACGAGTCTTCGAAGTGTTGGACCTACCGCCGCTCATCACCGAGCCCGCGGACCCGACACCGCTCCCGGAAGGGCCGGTGTCCGTCGAGTTCGACCACGTCGAGTTCGGTTATCCCTCCGCGGATCGGGTGTCGCTCGCATCACTAGAGGAAGTCGCCGTGCTCGATGGCCGCGAAGGCGCAGAGGTACTGCACCGCGTCTCGTTTCGGGTCGAACCGGGCAAGGTGGTCGCGCTGGTCGGGTCGTCGGGCAGCGGAAAGTCGACAATCGCGTCGCTCGTCCCGCGCCTCTACGACGTCGACCGCGGAGCCGTGCGCCTTTCGGGCGTCGACGTGCGCGACCTCTCGTTCGACACGATCAGGGACACGGTGGGACTGGTTACGCAGGACGGTCATCTGTTCCACGACACAGTGCGCGAGAACCTGCTGTTGGCGCGGCCCGACGCGACCGACGACGAACTCTGGGTGGCGCTCGAAGAAGCACGCCTCGGCCCCCTCGTGCGGTCGTTGCCCGACGCACTCGACACGGTTGTCGGTGAGCGCGGCTATCGGTTCTCCGGCGGCGAGCGTCAACGGCTCACCATCGCCCGGATACTCCTCGCTCGACCGCGCGTCGTGATCCTCGACGAAGCGACCGCGCACCTCGATTCCACATCCGAGGCAGAGGTCCAAGCGGCGCTGCGCGGCGCCCTTGCCGGACGCACTGCGATCGTGATCGCGCACCGCCTCTCGACGATCCGCGACGCCGACACGATCCTCGTGATCGAACGTGGGCGAGTCGTCGAGCGGGGCGGTCATGCCGAGCTCCTGGCCGCGAACGGCCGCTACGCCGAGCTACATCGCACCCAGTTCGACGACGAGCCCGCCGACGCCGTCGCCTGAATCGCAGCGCGAGTCAGGCCTTGACCTCGCGGCGTGGGAGTTTCCAATTGGGCCGCACGAAATGACAGGTGTAGCCCGACGGAAGGCGCTCGAGGTAGTCCTGGTGCTCTGGCTCGGCTTCCCAGAACGGGCCGACGGGAGCAACCTCGGTCACCACCTTGCCGGGCCACAGCCCCGACGCGTCGACGTCGGCGATCGTGTCTTCGGCAACGGCTCGCTGCGCCTCGTCGGTGTAGTAGATCGCCGACCGGTAGCTGAGCCCGCGGTCATTGCCCTGGCGGTTCATGGTCGTCGGGTCGTGGATCTGGAAGAAGAACTCGAGCAGATCACGGAACGACACCTGCGCCGGATCGAAAACGATCTCGATTGCCTCGGCGTGCGACCCATGGTTGCGGTACGTCGCATTGTCGACGTCACCGCCGGTGTAGCCGACCCGGGTCGAGATCACGCCCGGCCGCTTGCGGATCAGATCTTGCATCCCCCAGAAGCAGCCCCCGGCGAGAACCGCCCGTTCACTCGTTGCACTCATCGTCATCTCCTCGGATCTCGACCCACGATATTCCAGCCGGACGGCGAGAGCACCCGCGACGCCGCGGGTGGCTGACCTTCCGCGTATCGTCCTTGTAGGACAAAGGGAGGCCAAGTGACCGCAACGCAGAGCGCGGAGTCGCTGCGGGTGAGCGATCCGATCCATCTCGAACTGGTCAAGAACGCACTGTCGACCGTCGCAGAGGAAATGGGCCTCACCGTGGTGCGCAGCGCCTACTCCTCCCAGGTCAAAGAGGGTGGGGACTCGACGGCGGCGATCTTCGACCACCATGGTCGCTTGCTCGCCCAGTCGGTGGGCTCGCCGCTGTCGCATCTCGCGAGCCTGCGGCCATCGCTGGCCGAGGTGCTGATCGATTTCCCCGCGGAGACCATGCGCGACGGTGACGTGTTCGCCTGCAACGACCCCTACCGCGGCGGCATCCACTCCAACGACGTGATGATCTTCCGCCCGGTCTTCGTGCTCGGCGAGCTCGCGTTCTTCACGGCGTCGCTCATGCACGTGGCCGACATCGGTGGCGTGGCCGCGGGCGGACTGCCCGCGAACGCCACCGAGATGTACCACGAGGGCCTCATCCTTCCGCCGCTGCTACTGCACCGCGAGGGCGTGCCGCAGCGAGCGGTCTTCGACATCATCGCGGCCAACAGCCGCACGCCCGACAAGGTGCTCGGTGACATACGCGCCATGATCGCCGGCGACAACCTCGGCGCCCAGCGGCTCGTGACACTGGCCGAACGCTACGGGCTCGAACGGCTGCGCCACCTCGTCGACGAGCTGCTCGCCTACACCGACCGGCGCACGCGCCTCGACATCGCCGCGCTGCCCGATGGCTCACACGAGGGCAGCTTCGTCATCGACGACGACGGGGTCGAGCCAGGCAAGAGCCATACGGTGCGCGTCAAGGTCACCATCGACGGCGATCGCATCATCGCCGACTTCACCGGCACCGATCCGCAAGCCAAGGGGCCGATCAACGCGGCCATCTCGCAATCGATGTCGGGCGTGTTGTTCGCGATCCGCAGCCTGCTGTCGAGCGACATCCCCGTCAACGACGGGTCATTCGGCGCGATGGAAGTCATCTTCCCGCGCGGCAGCCTCTGCAACCCGAACCCGCCCGCGGCATGCAACTCTCGCATGGCGACGGTGATGGCGATCATCGAAGCCATGCTGCGAGCCGTCTCCAACATCGTGCCCCACGCCAAAGTCGCGACGTCGAGCAACGTGCACGTCGCCATCATGAGCGGCGTCGAACGCGACTCGCGACGCGTGTGGGCCTATATCGACCCGCAGTTCGGCGGCAGCGGAGCGCGGGGCGACCGTGACGGCATGGACGTCATCGGGCCGCTGATCCTCGCCACCGGCGGCGCGCTGCATTGCATCGAGGCCTACGAGATGGAGTACCCCGTACGCTTCGAGCGCTTCGAGCTGTGGAAGGACTCCGGCGGTCCGGGGCGCTGGCGCGGCGGCCAAGGCGCGCGGCGCGAGATGCGCATACTCACCGATGGCGTCTTCACCGGTCGGGCCACCGATCGGTGCCTCATCCCCCCCGCCGGCGCGTTCGGCGGTCAATCGGGTCGCGGCGGCGGTTGGATCTTGAACGAGGGTACCGACCGCGAGCGGGTGCTCCCGCCGAAGATCACCTCGGTTGATCTGCGCGCGGGTGACGTGGTCACGATGCTGACCTCGGCCGGTGGTGGCTTCGGCCCACCCGCCGAACGAGAGCCCGAGCGAGTGCTGGCCGACGTGATCGACGGCTTCGTCACGCACGAATCCGCGCGCGACATCTACTGCGTCGCAATCGATCCCGACACGATGACCATCGATGCCGCCGCGACCGCCAAGCTGCGCGATGGTGCGCGATGACCGGACCGTCCGGTTATTCGGTTGGCATCGATATCGGCGGCACGTTCACTGATGTCGTCGTAGCGGATCATGCCAACGCTCGGCTCTACACCGCCAAGCACCTCACCACACCGAGCGATCCCGCGCAGGGTGTGCTCGGCGCGCTCGACCTCGCGCTGACGGCGGCCGGGCTCGCGGCAGAAAGCCTGACCCGCTCGGTCCACGCCACGACGCTGGCGACCAATCTCATCCTCGAACGTCAAGGCGCAAACGTCGCATACATCACGACCGACGGCTTCGGCGATCTGCTCGTCATCGGCCACGATCGGCGCGGCGACGCCGACAAGTTCAATTTGTTGTACGACAAACAGCCCCCACTCGTACCGCGGCGGCGCACGGTCGAAGTGATCGAGCGTCTCAGCGCGACCGGCGAGGTCGTGGTGCCGCTCGACGAGGCGCAAGCCGAGGCCGCGATCGTCGCGTTGTTGGCGCGTGAACAGGTTGACGCAGTGGCGGTGTGCTTCTTGCACAGCCACGCCAACCCTGAACACGAGCGGCGCGTCGGTGCGATCGTGCGCCGGTTGCGACCCGAATTGTTCGTCACGCTGTCGTCGGAGGTGTGGCCCGAATATCGCGAACTCCCCCGCGCGAACACGACGGTCGTTTCCGCGTACGTCGGCCCGACGGTGACGCGCTACATCGAGCAACTCGAGCATCGGCTCGCCGAGCGCGGCGTGCGCGTCGCCCTGCAGATCATGCAGTCGAGCGGGGGCACGACCAGCGCCGCATCGGCGGCGAAGCGACCGATACAGCTCATCGAGTCCGGCCCCGCCGCCGGCGTCATCGCCGCGGCATATGCCGGCGGCCGCTGTGGCATCGACGACCTCATCTCCTTCGACATGGGCGGCACCACCGCCAAGGCCGGCGTCGTCACCGGTGGCAAACCATCGATCACCAACGACTTCGCGGTCGGCGGCTATGCGAGCGCAGGGCTCAAGCGCGTGGCCACTGGCTATGCCGTGAAGCTGCCGGTCGTCGATCTCGCCGAAGTCGGCGCGGGCGGCGGCTCGATCGCGCGGGTCGACCCGGGCGGCATCGTGCGCGTCGGGCCTGACAGCGCGGGATCCGAGCCCGGCCCAGCCTGCTACTCACGCGGCGGTCTGCTGCCGACGGTGACCGACGCGAACCTCGTGCTCGGCTACCTCAACGCCGACTACTTCTTGGGTGGCGCGATGCAGGTGAGCCTCGAGGCGGCGCGGGCCGCGGTCGACGAGCACCTCGCACAGCCCCTTGGTCTCACCATCGAAGAAGCGGCGGCCGGCGTGCACGAGATCGTCAACGCCAACATGGCCGCCGCGATCCGCGTCGTCACCATCGAACGCGGCATCGACCCCCGTGGATTCACACTCGTCGCGTCGGGCGGTGCGGGCCCGGCGCACGTCGTGCGCTTGGCCGAGGCGTTCGACATCCCGCAGGTGCTCGTGCCGGCCAATCCCGGCGTCGGCTCCGCGATCGGTCTCGTCGTCAGCGACGTGGTGTTCGACAGCGTGCGCACTCGGGTGTTCTTGCATGCGGACATCGATCCCGCGGTCATCGACGCGCTCTACTGCGAGCTCACCGACGCGGCACGATCACAGGTGCGCGCCGAAGGGTTCGACGACGCGAACATTCGTATCGAGCGCGAGATCGACGTGCGGTTTCGCCATCAAGCCCACGAGCTCGGCGTGCCCCTCGACGACGGTGAGATCACCCCGGCCACTCTCGTGCAGGCCGAGGCGTCGTTCCGCGACACCTACGAGCGCTTGTACGGCGTGCGGCCGAGTGACCCGGTCGAATTCGTCAACTACCGCGTGCGCGCGGTCGGCCGCGTCGACAAGCCCGACTGGGCGGTCGATGCGCAGGCCCACGGCGCCGCGACCCCCGTGAGCCAGCGCGCCGTGCATTTCGGTGAGCACGACGGTTTCATCGACACACCGGTGTACCGACGTTCGTCGCTCGCACCCGGACATGTCATCGAGGGCCCCGCGATCGTCGAAGAGCCCACATCGAGCATCGTGGTCCCACCGAAGTGGACCGCGTCGGTCGACCAACGCCTCAACTTGATCATCCGACGCTGAGTCGGCTCACGGCGCCGGCCTGAGTATCGAAACAAGCAAAGGATATCGAGGAGCGGCTGTGTACACGAAAATCATTGTGCCCTTCGATGGGAGCGACTTTTCGGCTCGATCCATCCCCGTCGGCCAAGAGGTCGCGCGGGCTACGAACGCGGTCCTGAGAATCGTCGCATTCGGCACTACCGCATCGCACGCCGACAGCCTCTCGCTCGCTACACGGAGCGAAGCAGAACGAATCACCGATGTCGACGTCGAGTGGTTCGCCGACCGTGTCGGCAGCGTGGTCGAAGCGATCAGAAATGAACTGACCAAAGAACCTGGCGCGCTGATCTGCATGTCGAGCGTCGGCCGATCGCATGTCGCTCCCGCGTTGGGCAGCGTCGCCGATGGCGTACTCGAGGAGACATTCGGCCCGCTACTACTGGTGGGCCCCGACGTGACGGTCGATCAGTTCTCTCTCAGCGGCCCAATGCTCGTGTGCACCGATGGGTCCGACGCGGCGAACGCGATCTTGCCCATTGCGACCCAATGGGCGATCACGCTGCCCGTCCAACCGTGGGTCATCAATGTTGTCGATCCCGATGCCCTCCGGGACCCCGGCGATCTTGCAAGAGTGGACCACCACGTCAACTTCGCTCGCCGTGTCGCACACATGATGCAGCACGACGTCGCCACGACGGTCCAGTACGAGGTGCTCCATAGCAACCACCCCGCTCGGACCATCGTCGAGTACGCCACCGACAACACTGCATCGGTGATCGCAATGGCGACGCACGGTGCGAGCGGACTTCGTCGCTTCGCGCTGGGAAGTACCACGATGTCGGTCGTTCACCATGCGCCGTGCCCGGTCCTCGTCGACCGTTCTCCGCAACTGCCAACCGATTCGCCGTAGATCACGGCG
>JBDTLT010000165.1:0-12361 GCA_039934635.1 Acidimicrobiales bacterium | reverse complement strand
CCGGATGCGAGCTCACTCGCCGGCGAGGCTCTCGATGGTGCGCACGCGGCGCGCACTCGGTACGAACAACAAGCCGACGACCAACGCGCTGGCTGTCGCCGCCACCACGAGCAGTGCCAACTCCAGCAAGGGGACGTGTATCGGCGGGCGGATACCGAAGTGTTCGGTGAAGACTCGCCAACCGATGTTGGCACTGACAATGCCCACTGGCAGTGCGATGGCCATGGAGACGATGGTTGTCGTGAGGGCCTGCCATATGACGACCTGACCCGCCTGGCTGGGCTTCCATCCGAGGGCGGAAAAGATTGCGAGGTCGCGGCGCCGCGCTCGCGTCGTGGTGGCGATGCCATGGGCGAGCGAGATCGCGAGCAATACACCCAACGCAAACGCAAACGGAACCCAGAGCGCGCCGAGTTTCGCGTAGCCGGCCAAGCGCTCTGGCCGCGAATCGGTCTCCAAGCAATCGCCGGTGCAGCCCTGCTCGGCGAAAGCGACGCGCAGCCCCTCGATCGCCGTCGCGTGATCCACGCTCGGGTCCACCCGAATGAATACACCGTTGTAGCGGCCCTCGACGTTGGGATCGTTCGGTGGGAACAGCGACGCTACCGTCGCCGCGCCTCGCCCGAGCGACGTCTGGGAGAGGCTGGTCGATCCGATCGCGGGGAAGGTCGCGATCCCGACGATGGTCATCGTCTTGTCGCCGTCGGCGGTGCCCACCTCGATCTCGTCACCGATCGACTTGTGGAGGTCCTTCAACGTGAGCCGCCCGAGGACGATGTCGCTCTCGGACTGCGGCACCCTGCCCGCTTCGAGCGTCGGGAAGATCGTGCCGTCGATCTGATCGATGCCGACCGCGGCCACCTGTCTCCCGCCGAGGCGCAATGGACCCTGCGTGAAGCCGGCGATCGCGCCGACCTCGGGCTGTTCGCGCACCGCTTCCAGCCCCTCGTCGGGGATCGCGCCGAAGTCGTTGACGACCGCGATGTCCCAGTCCCAGCCGTAGAGCCGTGGCGTGTGCACCAGGTGGTCCAAGTCGGCGCTGAACGACATGGCGACGACGAGTGCGGCCGACGCGAGAGCGATGCTGGCGAGCACGCTGCGCACTGGGGTTGCGCTGCGCCCTCTGCCGGCTTGCAGCGCGAAGCGCGAACCGGTCACGACGGTGGGAGGCAGACCCGAGCGAGCCAGGACACCGACGACCCGCGACGGTCGATCACCGCTGGCGACGCTGGTCTGCGCGACGCCGCGACGGGCGGAACCGGCGAGACGGCGGGCGGAAGCGAACGATGTGAACGCAAGCGCGACTGCGATGATCGCGAAACCGATGAACAGCGTCGCGGCGTCGAAGCGCAGACCCTGGTCGGGGTCGACCGAATGGGTCGATCCGAACGGAGTGAACGCACTCGAGAGGAACGCGAGGACGACCGCGATCACGGCCGCGCTGATCGCGATCGTCCATCCGTGCAGCGCGCCGAGCAAGCCCAACTCGCGCGGCGTCATGCCGAGGGCACGGAGGTCACTCAGGTCGCGGTTGTGGGCGAAGATCTGGCGCCCGATGGCCTGCGCCGCGAGCAGCAGGCCGGCGACGAACAACACGCCGGCGAGCAGCCACACTGCGATGATCTGCGGGCGCAACGCATCCTGCACGCCCACATAGGCATCGTGAAACGACCCGAACAAGACCTGATTGTGTTCGAATTGGCCCGCGAGTTCGGTGACGGCGTTGCGAAACTCGGGAATTCCGGCAGCTCCGTCGGTCAATTTGACGTAGAGATTGCGGTAAAAAGTCGAGTCCGGGTAGGCGACGGCGAACGCGGGGAACAGATACAACTGGGGGAGGTCCTCGCGGCTCAGCAGTTCCTCTGGGCCTCGGGCCACGCCGACGATGGTGAACTCGAGGGGCGTGCCCTTGCGGGGATCGGGGTTCTGCTCTTCGTCGAGATCTTCGATGCGGAAGAGCCGCAGCGAGGTGATGTTGTCTCCCACCTTCCAGCCGGTCGCCGCGACCGTCTCGGAATTGATCATCACTTCGTCGGCGCGCCCGGGCTCGGGCATACGGCCTTCGAGCACGCGCAGCGTGGAGAGCGTGTCGACCGCGGTTTGATCGAGCAACTTGCCCAGCGCCGAGTTGAACCACAACCGCGTGCCGAGTGTCCCGTCGTCGTTGACCTCGGCGAGATCGACGCCGCCCACGAGCGCCGCCTCGGCAATGCCAGGGAGTTGGTCGACCGCCGCGAGGTAGGCATCGGTGTCGTCGCGACCGAGCGCGGTCTCGTTGGCGTTCACGACGAGGTCTGCGGTGTTTTGGGCCTCGAGTGCGCGCGATGTCGCGGAGTTGGCGCGCCGCGCGTCGGCGACGGCGGCCGTCGACAGGCTCAGGGCGATGCCCGACAGCAGGGCCAGTAGCGCCCACGACCGCCAGTAGCGGCGCAGCCGCATCCGGTGCCGGAAAGCAACCGCTTTCACGCAAGCGTCCTCATGGGCGCACCGTATGCGCATCGCCTTCGGTGCGCTATGGCACTAGCTCGCCCCGATTGGGGGTGGTGGCACCCTCAGGCGGCCAGCGGGGACGGGCGGACGCGCCGCGATCCGGGGAGCCGACCGACCGCGACGAGAAGGCAGGCCGCAGCGGCGATCGCGATGAGATACGGGACCGCGCGTTCCCGTGCGGTTGGTTCATCCGCCGCGACGATCCGTGCCGCGATGATCTCGTCGGGGCTGATCGCCTGCGGTGTCGACGAAAGGCCGTCGGTTCCGACGCGCACCATCTGCCCGGCGGGCACGAGTCGTGTTGTCGAGTCATTGGAGCCGCGCACCGACGCGTCGCGGTCGCTGACCTCGATCGTGGTGATGCCCGACTGGTCGTCGTAGGCGACGGTCATCTCAGCGCCGCTCACGCCGGACAGCGCGGTGGATGTCGACACGGTGAGTGAGCCGTGCACTCGTATCGTGCCGGTACGCAAGGCGAGCGTGTCACCGATGCGCAGTTCGGTGTTCTGATAGATGGTCACGTCGTGGGTGCCGTCGATCTGCACGATCACCGTCGTGTCGGCGCCGGTCGTCACGCCGACGACAGTTGCACCGCTCTTTTCGATCTCGGCCGGGCCGTTCATCGTCACGACGGTCGCGACCGACGCCGCGGACGCGGTCGGCAGTTGGATCGACAAGGCGATCACCGCGAGGAGAAGGGTCAGTGCCCAACGGCGACGACTCACCGCCTCCTTGTCGGTCGCTGGTCAACGGAACTGAGGCGTCGCCCCGCGCGAGTGTTCCGGGTAAGGTCAGGCCCGAAACGGGAGGCTCCGATGACAAAGACATTCCAGGAGTTCGCGGCCGAAAACCTCGCCGGCTTCGGTTTTTCGATCACGGCCGCCGACATCCCGGCCTACGAGGTGACCGTCGAAGTGATCAACGGGCTCACGTCGTGGGCCAACAGCGTCGACGCAAAGACCTGGGGCATCATCCGAGGCGCGGACCTCTCCGATGGCTTGTGGTACGAAGGCTTTTTTGCGAAGTGGGAGCAGCTGTACTCGCTGTTCAACGGCAGCCCGAGCGGCACCTACATCGACACGCAGAAGAACATCTCGTCCTGTCTCGAGCGAGCGTATTACCAAGAACAAGATCAGCCCGCAGGACTCGCCGGTGGCACCGGTATCGACGAGGTCGTCGGCGGTGACGCGCAGTAGTCACTGGCTCGCTTTTGGCAGCGCCGCGCTGTCGTAGTACTCGCGCCACATCGTGATCTTGCCGTCGCGGAACTCGGCTACGCCGACGACGGGCAGCGCGAGGAAGATCGATCCGTCGGGGTGGCGAAAGGTCTCGAAGCGCTCGATGAGCACCGCGCTGTCCGTGCTCGCGACGTGACGAATCTCGACCTCGTAGCCGGCAAAACCCGCGCCCCAAGTCTGCACCAGTGCGATCGCCTCGCCGGCGCCGGTCGTGGTGGGTAGACCGGGCTGCACCCATACCGTGTCGTCGGTGAACAGCTCACCGATCTTGGCGCACACCTCGGCCGAGCCGCCGCGCTCCCACGAGGACACGAGCTCGAGGTAGGCCTGCTCGTTGTTCTTGTTCATGTCGGCGGTTCTCCTAGTAGTTCGAGAATTGCGTCGCGGTCGGACCCAAACGGTTGCGGGATCGTGCCCGGTCGCATCGGTGTGCGCGACAGGCGCACCACCGGGCCCGGCATCACGATGATGCCGTCGTCGGTGCGGTCTTCGACGCGCAGGCCGCGTTGCTCGGCGATCGCGCCGGGGGCCATCAGATCGATCAGCGTCGCGACGTGGTGCACCCCGACACCCACACGTCGCAATCGACTACAACACTCGTCGGTCGACAATGCACCGATGGCGCGTTCGAGCGCCGGCTGCAATTGCACTGCCGTTGTGGTGGGCGGCGCGTCGAGGGCGTCGAGCGCAGCGGCGACTTGGTTCGCGGCTGCGGCAACGAAGACGCAACCGTCCTTCGTGGGGTAGAGGCGTTGTAACGGACTCCATCCCATGGCGCCTCCCCGCGGCTCGAGATCGGGGCTGCGGGCACCGCCAATGAGATACGGGGTCTGCTCGAGCATCGCCGCTCGAATGAGCGATGTTTCGGCGCGTGAGCCGCGGCCGGTTCTCGATCGATGCAACAAACCGAGCATCGCCGCGAATGCACCGAGCACCCCCGCGGCGTAATCGGTGAAGAACCATCTCGGGTTGTCGAGCAGTGGCGACGACCCGCTGAGCCGTGGTCGGTCACCGAGCCCGCGCTCGGTGATGCCGGTGGTGATGTTGGCGAGCTCCGCGTAGCCGCGGAAGTCACTCCACGGCCCCATCGCGCCGAACGCGTTCAAGTGCACATAGACGATGTCGGGCGCGTGCCGCCTAACCGACTGTTCGTCGACGCCCAGGTGTTCGCAAGCGAGCCGGCCGAAGTTGTGCACCATCACGGCGCAGGCCGAGAGCAACTCGGGCAACCGCGCCCGATCGTCGGCGAGTTTCAGGTCGGCGATCATCGTCAACTTGCCGCGGTTGAGATGCTCGTGCAGCGCGGGCTCGCGAAACGACGCCCTACCGTGCGCGGGGTCGGTATCGATTTTGATCACTTGCGCGCCATATTGCGCGAGCAGTTTCGCCGCGGTCGGCGCGGCGACAACCCGCGACAGGTCGAGGACGCGGATTCCGTCGAGCGCGGGGCGGGCCGGCGGCGGCTCGACCGGCGCCGGTGGCGACTCATCGAGTGCATCGAGTGCGTCGAGTGCGGCAACCAACGCCTCGGTGTCGGCACCATCTGGTCGTCGCGAGGGTAGTGCGCGCGGCGCGAAGCCCGAGATGTCGACGGCGCGCCCGGGGATTCGCACTCGGCCGAGCGTCGGGTCGTCGACGTCGACGACGGTTCCTGACTCGATGGCATGCGGCTCGCGGAGCCACTCGTCGGTCGATCGCAACATGGCGATGGTGCAGCCGTGCGCCCTGCCGATGGCTTCCCACTCTGCCGCCGGTTTCGTGGCGAAGAGCGCCACCAGTCGGCGGCGCAGCTCATCGGCGACGCTCGGGTCGGTCCAGAGCCGCTCGAAATCGACGACACCGTCGGCGATCCATTGCTGTTGTCCGGCAGCCGCGACGAACCATTCGAGGTGGCGAAACCACATTGCGAGAAACGTGACCCAGCGACCGTCGGAGCACTGGTAGAAGCCGTTGCCGAAATCGGTCAACGCCAACGCGTTGCCGTGCATCGACATCGCACGCACACCGCTGGCTTCGAACAGCGCATCGAACATCGGCACTTCGATCGATTGACCGACGCCGTCGCGATCGCGGGCGATCAGCGCGGCAACGATGGCGACCGCGGCTTCGAGCGCGGCGAACACCGAACCGAGCGGCAGCGGTGAAAACTCGACGGGGTCGGTGATCGCGCCAACGCCCGCCAACGCGCCGGTGAGCTCGACCGAGTACGCGCCCGCCGCGGCCATCACCGCGCCTTCCCACGCCGGTTCGTTGGCGCGCGGGTCGTCGTGGCCGAAACCGGGCAGAGAGCAATAGATCAGGCGCGGCGAATGGCGACGCTGTGAGGCGCACCCGACACCGAGGCGGTCCGCGACGCCCGGGCGAAGATTCTCCACGACGACATCGGCGGTGGCGATCAGGGTCTGCGCGCGTCGGCGATCGATCGGCGACGCGAGATCGAGTGTGAGCCGGCGTTTGTCGCGCAGGAGAAAAGAGTTCGCGGCGTGATTCCAGCGCGCGCCACTCGGCGGGTCGATGCGGATCACGTCCGCGCCTTGATCGGCGAGCAGCATTGTCGTCAGCGGAGCCGAGATGTAGTGACCGAGATCGATCACCCGCACGCCACTGAGTGGTCCGACCCGTGTAGCCGCGTCCCATATCGAGCTCACGAGACCTCCGTGGCGTGAAGAGCGGGCCCCGTCTTAGCATGATGACCATCGGACGAGGTGACGGGGGCTTGATGAACGAGAGTGGTGACCTGGACGCGAAGGCGCGCTACGGCGGATGGGTGCTCGTCGCCGGTGCGTCGGCCGGGCTCGGTGCCGCGTTTGCACGGGCAGCCGCGCGCCTCGGCTTCGATGTCGTGCTGCTCGCTCGGCGCGCCGACGCGCTGGAGCAAACCGCCGCCTCGATCAGGGACGAGTACGGCGTGGCGACGCGCTGCATCGTCGCCGACCTCGGGCAAGAAGACATCGTCGACGTCATCGCCGTGCAGACTGCCGACCTCGACATCGGCGTGCTCGTCTACAACGCGGCGGCCGAGCTGTACGGCCCGTTCCTCGCGCTCGGACACGACGCGTATCGCACGAACATCGCAGTGAACTGCTTTGCGCCGACTGCGCTGGCCGAGCACTTCGGGGCACGCATGCGCGACCGGGGCCGCGGCGCGATCGCACTCGTGTCGTCTCTCGCCGCGCTGCAAGGCACGCGCTACCTCACGATCTACGGCGCGTCGAAGGCCTACGAGCTGATCCTCGCCGAGGGGCTCTGGGAAGAGTTGGGCGACCACGGCGTCGACGCGCTGGCGTACGTGGTCGGGGCGACCGCCAGTTCCACATGGCAAGGCCCCGCGCCCAGTGCGTACAGCGACACGGGGGAACTCTCCGCGCTGCAGGCCCGCATCTTGCAGCCGGCGACGTCGGAGGATGTCGCGGCCCGGTTGTTCGCCGTCCTACCGCATGGGCCCCGGCAGTACTCGAACCTCGACGATGAGGCCGCAGCCCACGAGGCCGCGACCAAGCCCCGGGCCGATGTGGTCGAAGGAATGGCCGCGGTCACCACCGGCCTTGCCCGCTTCGCCCACCTGCCCGAGCGACCGGCGCGGCGCCGCTAATTCCGCGGGCGCGGTGCGCGCCGCGGGATCTCGAAGCGCGGCTCGGGAAGCGGCGTGTCGGTGTTGCCGACTCGATCAACCAGAACGCCCAAGCGCGCGAGTCGCGCGTCGTCCGCGCCGAGTAACTCGGTGATCGTGGCGCGCAGCGCGCCGACATCGAACGAACGCGCCGCGATCATCTCTTCGAGATCGGCCCAATCGCGGGATCGGTCGAAGAACACTTTGAACACGGCAAGGTCGTCGCACGCGAGGAAGGGCAACGTCTCGTCGCGGAAGGGCTCGAAGCGCACGCGACGACTGGCGCGCCGATGGAAACTGTGCGTGCTCAAGAACAAGTCGACGGGGGTGGTGTCCCACCACAGTCGCACCTGCCCGTCGCGTCGCAGTCGGTCGCGGTCGTCGTCGACCCACTGCACTGCGGTCGGGAGCGCGCGCAGCACCCGCCGGGTCTGCGCCGGTGGCGCGAAGATGTTGATGTCGATGTCGCTCGTGCCGCGAGGGCGGCGCGTGCACCATGCAAGCGCGAGTGCGCCGCCGAATGCGTGCCCGACCTTGGCCGCCGCGAGCGCCCGATGCAGCGCGACGATCTTGTCGGGTAGCGACGCGGACGGAGCCGTCATCGATTCGGGGCGGACCCGGTTGCCATCGCGAAGGCCTCGGCCAACTCGAGCACGTCGGCGAGTTCGCGACCGCGGGCGGCGTGATCGAATGACTCGGCTCGCAACGCCAGGCTGGTCTCGACGCGGAACCCGGCGGCCTCGACGATGCGGTTGAGCGTCTCGACGGTGGGGCACTTGGCGCCGGTCTCGTAGGCCGCGAGCGTGGAGTGTGACGTGTGGGCGGCCGCGGCGAGTTGCCGCAGGGTCAGGCCGGCTTGTAGCCGGGCACTTCGCAGCAGGCGGGCGGCGTCCATGGCGTCAATGGTATCAAAATAGATACCAGAAGCGAACCTCAGTGCAGTGAGTTGCCCTCTCGCGGTATCTTCGGCGTCATGAGCAACCGCGAATTCGACACCAACTTCGATCGCTCGACCCGCGTGGGGGGACGTCGGTTTGTGCCCCGTGAGGGGGCCAGCGAATTCATGCAGCCGACGGCGTGGAACAGCGCACGCGCAGCAATGGTGATCGGCGTCATCGCGGTGCTGGGCCTGATCGCCCTACTGGTCTTCTTCTAGGTCGAACCGTTCGCCGGGACTTCGCGGTTCAGGCAAGCAGGCCGAGGAAGTCGGCGCGCGACGGCCCCGGCGGCAAATCGGTGGGACGACCGACGAAGGGGGCGATCGCCGTCGCGACGGCGGGTCGGGCCAACACCTCCGGCGGCGGCGCGAGCAGGTTGGCCAGATCGATCGCGGCGCGCAACAGGTCGGGGTCGTGTCCCGAGCCGTTGGTGATGGCCTGACCGACGATCCACGACTGGTCGTCGGTGACGTAGGGCTGCCCGGCGATCTGCGCGTCGATCTCGGCCAGGCGATGTCGATCGAACGAGAGCGTGTCGCGATAGAAGGGTTCGACCGTCGTCTCGGTCACTTCGGCCCACCGTCGCGCGAATGTCGCGGAATCATCGAGGTCAGTTCCTCGCTCGCGCAGTAGGTCGCGCAGTGCGAGTGCATGCATGAGGCCGATCGTGGCGCCGCGCCCGACCGACGGATTCGTACAAGCCCAGGCATCGCCGACCGCGACGATGCCGGTGACCACGGGAGTGCCGTCGATGACATACGTGCGAATGCGGTCTTCGATCTTGGCCATGACTTGTACGGATTGCATCGATGTGCCGTCGAGCCAGTGGGCAACGAGCGGACACGCGCGCACGACGCGCTCCCACGTGTCGTCGTGCGCCAACGAGCGCGCCGGCGCGTCGTGCGCGCTGGTGATCACCCCGATACCCCACGTGCCGTTGTCGGCCGGCAACGTGATCGTCGAGAACGATTCGTAGTGCAGCAACGGAGGCCCGAACGCGAACGGCACGGAACCATCGCCCGAACGGAAGTAGCGGCCGTAGTAGACGAACCCACAGTCGTCCTTCACCTCGAGCGGAGGGCGGGAGCCCGCCGCGGCGAGCCACGTCGGCAACGCGGAACGGCGCCCGCCCGCGTCGACGACGAGATCGGCGCGCAGTTCTTCACCGTCGTCGGTGACGACACCGTCGACGTGCGGGATCTGACCATTGCCGTTGCGCGAATCGACCAGCAGGCCCCGCACTGCGGTACCGCGCCGCACGGTGATCGTCGGGTCGGCGGCGACGGCGCGCGCGAACGCGGCCTCGACCACCGGCCGTCGGCCCGTGAGTGTCTCGAACCGATCGTCGCCGGGTCGCCATCCACCCGACAACGATTCGGGAATCGTCGTGAAGGGGTTGACCCGCAGCGCGCCACTTGTCTCGAGCTCCGCGACGACCGCCGGTAGCTCGGCGGTGATGATCTGGCGAAACCGCGCGAGGAAGTAGTGCAGCAGGCGGAACTGGTTGACGCCGCGCCGTTCCCAGTTGTCCCACGCCGCTTCTGCAGTAGCGGGTGGGCGAGCGGCGTCGCGCTCGAGCACGGTGACCGCGTGACCGTCGCGCGCCGCCAACAGCGCGACCGACGAGCCGACGATGCCGCTCCCGATGATGAGCACGCGGGCCATGGGTAGTCCTCCGGATTCAGGTCGTGGGCAATGGTTTGAGCACAGCCCGGGTGCCGAGCTCGAAGTCGACCCGCATGCGTCGGTGGGTGATGCGCCAGCCGTCGGCGGTGCGCGCCAGTTCGTCTTCGTATCGGGCGAAGCATTCGTAGAACAGGTCGGGCTCGGCATCGGTGCCGCAGTGATACGCCCGCAGCCGGCAACTGCTGATCGCGCGATCACCGTCGACGTGGATGTCGTAGTTGGCGAGCAGATGCTGCGTTGGTCCGCACCCGCCGAGATGGCTCTGCACTGACGCGATGATCGCGGCGCGATCGGCGCGTTGGTACCCCGGGCCGTAGTCGCTCGTCACGTCAGGCGTGAAGACGCGTTCGAACAAGGCCCAATCGCGCGTATCGCAGGCGTCGGCGTAACGATTCAGGACCTCGATGATCGCGGCACGGTCGTTGTCCACGGTGCGCTCGTCTACCCGAACGTGATGGCGGGGATCAGACGGTCGGTACGGCGGTCTGTTCGAGCAACTCGGGCGGCATGAACTCGGGCGAGAAGCGATAGAGGTCGACGGCGTTGTCCCAGAGGATCTTGCGCTTGTCCTCCGCGTTGATCACGTCCATGCCCAAGAAGTGCTCAACCGTGTGCGGATACTTGGAGTCGGGGTGCGGGAAGTCGCTCTCGTACACGATGTGGTCGTTGCCGAGCCAGCGCACGACATCGGACACGAACTTGTCTTCGCACTCCGTCGAGATCCAGCAGTTGCGCTTGAAGTACTCGGTGGCGTTCATCGACAAGTTGGGGAACTCGAGCTCGGCGAGCTCGAAGTGTTCGTCGATGCGATGCAGCCACGACGGCAGCCAGCCGCAACCGGCTTCCATGTAGGCGACGCGCAAGCGGGGGAATCGCTCGAACACGCCGTGCACGATCATCGACATGCAGGCGCCCATGCCCTCCATCTGGTGCACCGCGGTGTGCCATTCGGTGAAGCTCGTGTAGCGATCGTGACCGTAGGAAACACCCTTGAGACCCATGAACTCGTGCGTGCCGAACGCGCAATCGAGATCTTGCAGGCATTCCCAGATGGGGTCGTAGTAGGAGTCGCCGAGGTTGCGACCGCGGTAGGTGTTGGGGCGGGTCCAGAACGAGCGCGCACCGAGATGTTCGTACGCGTACGTGATCTCTTCGACCGCGCGCGACACGTCGAAGAGCGGCACGGGCGACGAGATGTGCACGTGATTGTTGGAGCTCTCGCGCATCTCTTGGCCCCAACGGTTGTAGGCCCGCGCCATCGCGGCCTGCATCTCGGGGTCGAGGAAATCGCTCCACATGTCGAACTCGGGCCCGTAGATGACGGCCATGTCGACGCCGTCGACGTGGAGCGCGTTGGTGACGCGTTCGCCGGTGAAGCCCTTGGTCATCAGATCGCCGTACTTGGCGACGATGTCGTCGGCCGTCCACGTGATGTATTTCTGGAACTGCCCGTAGAGCATCGTCGGATGATGCGTGTGGCGACCGTCGACCGTGGTCGGGTTGTAGTGGTTGAAGTCGTTGAAGGGTTGTTTGCGATCGACGCGGTCGACGTATTTCTTGTCGAGGAATCGCGTCCAGAGATCATCGGGGTATACGACGTGTGCGTCGGCGTCGAAGACCTTGTAGCCGTCTTTCATGAGATCCCCTTTGGTGGCTGCCCTGGTTCACTGATCTTACATTCAAACGACCGCTTGAAAAGCGGCGCGACCACGGTGTCAGCCTAAAGGGAAGGCCGGGCGCCTATGTGGTGGTCCGGAAGTTGGGTTTGCGCTTCTCGAAGAATGCCTGCGCCCCTTCGCGCATCTCGGCCGAGTCGTACATCCACCCGGTGAGCTCGAGGCCGTGTTGCATCGACGACCATTGCAGGTCGAACAGGCCCGACAGTGAGAGCTTGGCGATGCGCAGGCTCTGCGGGCTCATGCCCAACAGTTCGTCGCACCACTGCGCGACCTCGGCGTCGAGATCGGCGTCGGGTACCACGACGTTGGCGAGGCCCATCCGCACGGCCGAGTCACCGCTGTAGGTGCGGCACAGGAACATGATCTCCTTCGCCCGCTTCATCCCGCAGACGAGCGGCAGCATCTGCGTGCCCCCGACCACCGGCACGCTGCCGACCCGGGGCCCGGCCTGCCCGAACCGAGCGCTCTCGCCGGCGATGGTCAGGTCGCACAACACGTTCATCTCATTGCCGAGTCCGAGGCAGTGACCGCGCACCTTGGCGACGATGGGTTTGGGGCATTGACGAAAGGCGTTGGCCCAGCGGATGAATTCTCCGGGGACGAACCCGCCGGTTGCGTCGTCTTCGCCCGCGACCTGGCTGAGATCACCGCCGGCGCAGAAAGCGCGCTCGCCGGCGCCGGTGATGACGACGACTCCGATCGCGGCGTCGTCGCTCGCGA
>JBDTLT010000164.1:0-12373 GCA_039934635.1 Acidimicrobiales bacterium | reverse complement strand
CGCCCGATTCCTTGGCCGCCACCGGTTACGAGCGCGGTCTTGCCGTCGAGGCCGAAGAGTCGATGCAGCGCGTCAGTCACAGCTGAACCTCCATTCGCAGGTGCCGTGAGAGGTCACCGACGAGATCGACGAGTGTGTAGTCGCGGAAACTCCATCGCCACGCATCGTCGACGCGTTCGAACGTGTCGTGATAGCGACCGGCGATGATCGGTTGCAGCGGGAAACCCTCGAGTTGCTGGAACACGGTGTAGTACGAACGGCAGGTGGCCATGCCGCCGGCCTCGTCGACGTCGATGTTCGCGTTGGTGATGACATGTTTGGTGCGCGGCGTCCCGTCGGCGTAGAGCATGATGTTGTCCTGCCAAACCTTCAACAGCGCCGCTGAGTCGATCATGCTTGCGCCGGCCGGGCCGATGCCCACCTTGATCTGCGCATGGGTGAACAGGCGGGCGGCGCGGTGGAGATCGCCGGTGTCGATGCACTCGGCATATGTGGCGAGCAGGTTGGTGATGGCGACAGGGCCAGTTGGTGTGTCGACGGGCATGGGTCTCCGTTCGGGCGATGGCCCCGGAGGTTAGTGCGACTGGTATCGTCGCTCGCCGTGCTCGCGTCCTTTCCCAGTCCATCGAGCAACGCCATCCACATTGGCGATCTGCAATTGCGCGCCTATGGACTGATGATCGCCCTCGGCGTGTTCGCCGCAGTCTGGCTGGCCCAAAAGCGGTGCCCGCCCCGCAACATCGACCCGATGTTCATCCAGGCACTGGCCTTGCGGGCGGTACCCGCGGGCCTGATCGGTTCACGCGTGTATCACGTGCTCACCGATTGGCGATCGTTCGAAGGACGCTGGCTCGATGTGTTCAAGATCTGGCAGGGTGGCCTCGGGATCCCCGGCGGCTTGGTCGCGGGACTTGTCACCGGCGTGCTCTACGCGAGACACATGCGGATACACACCGGTGATCTCGTCGACGTCGTCGCGCCCGCGTTGCCGCTCGCGCAAGCCATCGGACGGCTCGGCAATTGGTTCAACCAAGAGCTCTTCGGCCGCCCTTCGTCGCTGCCGTGGGCGGTTCGCATCGACCCCGAGCATCGGCCGGCGCGCTATGCGCTCGATACGGCCTTCCAACCGACGTTCCTCTACGAGATGCTCTGGAATCTCGCGCTCGTGTTGTTCCTGCTGTGGCTCGACAACAAGAAGATCGTTCCTCGCGGCCGCCTGCTCGCCGTCTACGTCGTCGGCTATGGCGTCGGCCGTCTATGGGTCGAGTTGTTGCGCGTCGATCCGGCGGGCCATCTGTTGGGTGTGCGCGTCAACGTCTGGGTCAGCCTGCTCGCGATCGTCGGTGGTGGGGCGTGGTTGGTGATGCCGCGACGGCAACGAGCCCAAGAAGATGACGGCGGGCACGGTGATGATGAGGACGACGACGAGATCGAGTCCGACGCCGAGGCAGAGATCAGCGAGTGAGTGCAGCCGCGAAACGGGCGATGTACGAACGTCCGTCGACAGTCTGGCGCATGCGGTTCAACGGGTGATGCGGCGACAAGTCGCGCGCGGAAGCCCGCGGGGGAAACCGCAACAGCTCGCGCATGTCGAACGAGATCGAGTAGAGCACCAGGCGCGCGCCGAGTCGTGGTACCTCGAAGAGTGCGGGATACGCCTGCGCCAGCCAGCCCGGAACGTTGCGGTAGTCGCGGGGATCCGCGAGCCGCTCGTAGGCCGGTGCGACGTGCAAGAAGGGCAGCGCACAGCAGCGCAACAAGATGTCGAGATCGACATCGGCCGGCGCGCCGTGCGCCCACTCGTAGTCGAGCATGGTGAGCTTGCGGCCGTCCCAGAGAATGTTCTCGAACGTGAGATCACCGTGGACCAATGTCGTGTCGTCGAATGGTTCGAGCGCCTGCGCGTGTTCGTACACGAGCAACGCCACGTCGGACATGAGCGTGATGTCGACATGCGGGAGACGGCGCGCGCTTTCGATCGCTCGCATCAATGACTCGGCGGGCTTCGCGACGCCGGCTTGGATGAGCTGAGGCGCTTCGATCGCCGGCAATCCCGGTGGTGTGCGCGTGCGATGCAGCAATTGAAGGTGGTGCGCCAGTTGAGCAACAGCGTTTTGTCGAGCGCTGTCGCTCATCGAGGCCCAGCAATGCGCGAGCGGTCGACCGGGTAGGCGTTCGAGTATCAGGTAATCGGCGCCGACCTCGCCGCCGTACGCGACGATTGGCGGATATCCGAGCTCGGCCGGTAGATATCGAGAAAGAAATGCTTCGCGCCGCAAGCGTCCATCGCCGGCTTTGTTGAAACGCACCGCGTGCGTCTCGGTGAGCCACACTTCGTTGGTCACGCTGCAGGCCAACTCGAATTTCGACGCGTCGAGTCCGACGCTCATCAGGGTTTTGCGGGCCTTCAGCTCGGAGAGTTTGGGCATCTCACGGATTCTTCATACGACGGACTTTCACAAGATGGCACGATGTTCGTCATCAATATGCCCACTATTGATGGCAAAGCAGGCGCGCATCCGACCAGAGTCGAAATACATTCGTCGGACTTAGGCCACATGCCCTATCCATCGTCACGAAGTGCCCCGAGATGACACCCTTACTGCGACAATATTGCGTCGCTCAGGCGGGGCCATGCGACCATTGCCCAGTTGCCGAACTCACGCGTGGTCAGCGCAACGACGCCCCGGTGAGCCGTCGGATCAAACCATAGGAAGGTGCCGCTACGGCCGAAATGTCCGTAGGTGCGGGGCGAGTTCATCATTCCGGTCCAGTGGGGTGACTTGCCGTCGCGGATCTCCGGCCCGAGCCCCCAACTGTTGTCGGCCTGCCGGCCGAAGCCGGGGAGCACACCGCTGATCCCGGCGTGACGCGGCGACACCATGCGTTGGTGGGTCTCACTCGACACGAGGCGCGGTGTTCGCAACTCGCGCAGCAGCATCAGGACGTCGCCGATGGACGACACCGCTCCCGACGCCGGTGAACCGATCAGTGCAGTCGAGCGCATCGCGAGCGGCGCGAACACCGCGTCGTGAAGGTAGGTAGCGAAAGGGATTTCGCTGCGCCGTGCTACTGCCTCGGCGGCGAGCTCGTAGCCGGTGTTCGAATAAATGCGCCGTTGCGCGGCCGGTGCGAGCCGCCGCGCCGGCGCGTCGGGTGCGAGGCCCGAGGAGTGCGACAACAGATCGTCGAGGCGCAGCGGCGCGAGGTCGGGCAACTCGAGCAACGTCGCGACGTCGTCGGCGAGCGCCAGGGTGCCTTCCTCGACCGCGATGAGCACCGCCAACGCCGTGGCGAGCTTGGTGAGCGAGGCGAGCGGGAACCGGTGCTCGTGTGAGCCCACGATCGCGACCTCGTCGTCGATGATGCTCGCGGCCGCGACCACATCGACCGGCCACTCGAGTACGAGATCGATCGCGTGGGCCACCGGCCCACGGTAGCGAGCGCGCATAGGCCAAAAGGTGCGCGTCGCGGGTTGTCACGCACGGTACGGTTGTCACGAATGTCCGATGTTGCCCATTTCCAAGGTGGAGGAGCCCGAGTCGATCGCACTTTCGCGTTCATCGACCTGTCCGGATTCACCGCCTATACCGACGCCAACGGCGACGACGAAGCAGTCAAAGTCCTCGGCGCCTTTCGGGGCGCCGTGCGCGATATCGCGTCGCGCCGCGGTGTACGCATTGCCAAGTGGTTGGGCGACGGTGCGATGTTGGTCGCCGTCGAGGCCGAGCCGGGCATCGAGGCCGTCATCGACATCGAGCGCCGCATCGAAGAGATCGGTTCACCGCTGCCGCTGCGGGCCGGCGTGGCTGGAGGCCCCGTATTGCTCTTCGAGGGCGACGACTACATCGGTGCGTCGGTCAACCTGGCGTCGCGCCTCTGCGACATGGCCCAACCGACAGAGGTGCTGGCACCGGCCGACCTGGTGTCGTCGCTCTTGGTCAATACCAAAGCGCTGTCCATCGGCTCGCGTCACGTCAGCGGCTTTGCCCAGCCGATCGAGATCGTGCGCCTCATCTCGGCCGACATGCGAGTCTGAGTTCGTCAGAGGCCACGGGTCTCGTTCAACTCGGTGATGAGTTCGTAGATCGCGAGCGTCGCGTCATCGGCGTCGCCGTTCGAATCGTCACGCAGGCGCTCCACCCGGTTGCGCGACCAGCCTGCGATCGCGCCGGCCGCCTCGACGAGCTCGTTCCACGGTGCGTCGCGTCCGACGAGCAGGGCCAGCGCGGTCGCGGTAGCGGCGCGCAACCGCGCTAGTCGGCCCTCTTCGCACGGATCGTCGAGCACCGCAATGAGTCGCTCGGCATCGCGCTTGCGGAGCTTCTTGATCATCGCTGGTGGGGCGTTCGAATCATCGTAGGGATCGTTCTACATTTGTTGTCGTGTCGTGTCGAAAACGGCTGACATGAGACCGAGCGAACGTGCCGCCAACGTGCGCCGGGCGCGCCGGCGCACGCTGTTCGCGGGACCGCAGCCCGGCCCCGAACCTGAGCCCGACCCTGAACCCGCACCCGCCGTCGCTGCGGTCGCCGTCAGTGCGCTTGGCGAGGCGCCCGTACTCGCGGAACCCCTCGCCCCGGCCGAGTTCGCGCTCGAAGAGTTCGTGATCGACGACGACGACTATCCCGAGGTCACCTTCGCCCAACGGCGCATCGCGCCGGCCGCGTCGGCACCGGATCGAGTCGATGACATCGACGATTGGCTCGAGGAGTTCGCGGTCGCCGACGGCCAAGACGCCTTGCCGTACTGACGCCGTCGCGCTGCGGAGGGCCGCTCGGGCTGCACCTCGTCGCGCTGCGGAGGGCCGCTCGGGCCTACGCTCCCGCCGATGTACGACGACGCGGCGCTCGCTCGCTACGCCCGGGCCCTCCCGGCCGCCGCCGCCGCGAGTGCGCTCTCGGTGATCGATGCATTGGCGACGATCACCGCCGCGTTGTCGGCTCGAGATGGCCTTGGCATGGCCTTCGCGGCCGAACGGGCCGTTGTCCATGACGCGTCAGCCCTGCCGGCCCTGCCCGACGGAGTGGCGCCGTCGATCGTGTTGGCAACGGCGCGCGAAGCCTTGCTCGCCCCCGCCAGTCGACGGCGCACGGGCGCCCACTACACGCCCTACCCGGTCGCCCGGCAACTGTCCGCGATCGCGCTCGATCGTCTGCCCCTCACGACCCGCCCGTCGATATGTGACCCGGCGGTCGGCGGTGGGATCTTCCTCATCGCAGTAGCGGACGAACTCGAGGCTCGGGGCTTTGGTCGCGCAGACGCGGTCGAGTGTCTCTGGGGTGCGGACGTCGATCCCATCTCGGTGGCGGTGGCTCGCACCGCGCTGCGCTTGTGGGCCGCGGCGGCGCCCGGCGGCGCAGCGCGCGAACTCGACGGGCTTGCGCAACGGATCGCGGTCGGCGACCCGTTGCTGCACGGCCGCGCGGTGTGGCCATCGGGCGACGGAGGATTCGAACTCGTCATCGGCAATCCGCCGTTCTTGAATCAACTGCAGCGTGCCTCGTCGCGAACGCGCGGTGATGCGCAGACGCTCGTCGAACGGTTCGGTGAAGCTGCGCACGGCTACGTCGATTCGAGCGCGTTGTTCATACTCACGGGCCTCGACCTTGCACAGCGCGACGGCCTCGTACTGTTGATCCAACCGCAATCTTGTCTGAGCGCGCGCGACGCCGACGGTGTGCGCCGTGTCGTCGACGAGCAGGCATCGCTCGAAGGACTGTGGTTTTCGCGCGAGCAGATATTCGACGCCGGTGTGCGAGTGTGCGCGCCGGTGATCCGCGCCGCGCCACGCGCCGCGACAGGGACTGCGAACGCGAACGCGGTGGCTCGATGGGTCGACCGCGCGGTCGCGCCTGCGCCGGCGATCGCGCGTGAGCCCGATCGCAACGGACGATGGTCGTCGCTGATCGACGATCTGCTGGGTATCCCGGCGGTGACCCTGGCGGAAGGGCAGACCCTTGCCGGCATCGGTTGTCGCGCGACGTCGGGCTTTCGTGACCAGTTCTACGGATTCGTCGATGCCACGCACGAGCACGCCGACCGTCCCGACGCGGCCATGCGGCTCGTCACGGTGGGCATGATCGATCCGCTCGGCCTCGGCTGGGGTACGCGCACGTCACGATTCGCTCGCCGTGACTTCTGCGCGCCGGTGGTCGACCTCGACGAGCTCGACGATCGCATGCGGGCGTGGGCCGACGCGCGTAAGGGCGCCAAGTTGTTGGTTGCGACGCAGACGAAGGTGATCGAGGTCGCGGTCGACGAACGCGGCGATTGCGTGCCGTTGACACCGGTGATCGAGCTGCGTGCTCCCGATGGTTGGCTCTGGCGAGTGGCGGCCGCCCTCACCAACCCGGTCGCGACGGCGGTGGCGTGTCGCCTCGGGGCCGGCAGCGCGCTCGCCATCGACGCGATCAAGTTGTCGGCGCGCCAACTGCTCAGCCTGCCGGTGCCCTTCGACGACGAGCTCTGGGACCGCGGCGCCGAGCTGGCGCAGGCCGCGGTGAGGGCGGGCGCGGCGGGTAGCGGCGATCGCGTAGCGCGGTTGCGGGAGTTGGCCGAGACGATGTGTGGGGCGTACCGCCAACCGGTCGAGCCGCTGACCGGCTGGTGGTTGGCGCGCCTGCCGAAAGTGTCTTGACTCGCCCGCTGGCGCGGTGTTGAGTGGTGACTACATCACGAGCGGCCTCGACGCGTGCTTGCACGCCGCCGAGGTCCGGCAACCTGGGACGGACAGCCAAGGTGCCAGCCCGCTTCGGCGGGGATGTGGGCCCTCTCGCGAGGGTCAACAAGTGTCCGCGGCGTCCTCGCCGTCGGCCGCCTGGCTCGTACGCTCATCCGTCACCGGTTGCATTCACCGGGAGGAGGCGCAATGGCTACCGAAGGGCGATCGAATCCCGATCGTTCTCTCGGCGCGGTCCCGCGTCAGTTCCCGGTCGACGTGCCCGCCAGCGGGGCCTGGCGTCCCGGCTTGCCGGTGGGCCGCCGGCAGTTCTTCGACTTTGCCCACGAGCACCCGTTCGCGCTCGAGGGCGGCGGCTCGCTGCGGTCGGTCACCGTCGCGTATGAGACGTGGGGCCAACTCGACGCGTCGGCATCCAACGCGGTCCTCGTGTGCCACGCGCTGACCGGCGACTCGCATGCGGCCGGCGCGTCGGGCCCCGGCCACCCGACCGCGGGTTGGTGGGAAGACCTCATCGGCCCGGGCCGTCCGCTCGATACCGACCGCCACTTCGTGGTGTGCGCCAACGTGCTCGGCGGCTGTCAGGGCACCACTGGTCCGGCATCGATCGACCCGGCCACGGCGCAGCCCTACGCGTCGACGTTCCCGGTCGTCACGATCCGCGACATGGTGCGCGTGCAGGCGCGGCTCGCCGACCACCTGGGCGTCGGCCGGTGGCTCTCGGTGATCGGCGGATCGATGGGCGGGATGCAGGTGATCGAGTGGGCGGTGATGTTTCCGCATCGAGTTCGCTCGATCATCCCGCTCGCGAGTTGTGCGGCCGCGAGCGCGTGGCAGATCGGATGGAGCGCGGTCGGTCGCACCGCGCTCGCGCTCGACCCCAAGTGGCGTCGAGGCGAGTACTACGACGCAACCGACGGCGACGGTCCGCACGCGGGCCTCGCAGTTGCGCGCGCGATCGCACAGATCACGTATCGCAGTGACGATGTCTTCCAACAGCGATTCGATCGGGATCGCATCGACAACATCGACGCGTTCGCGTTGTGGGATCGCTTCCAAGTCGAGGGGTATCTCGACTATCACGGGCTCAAGCTCGCCCGCCGCTTCGATGCCAATTCGTATCTGTTGTTGAACAAAGCGATGGATCTGCACGACATCGGCCGCGGCCGCGGCGGCGTCGCCAATGCCGCGCGCCGCATCGTTGCGCCGACGTTGAGCATGTCCGTTTCGAGTGACAGCTTGTACCACCCGCATCTGCAGCGCGAGCTTCACGAACAGCTCGTCGCGCACGGCACGCCGAGCGAGTATCACGTGATCGAAAGTCCCCATGGCCACGACGGGTTCCTGATCGAATTCGATCGTCTCGCGCCGATAATTGCCGACTTCCTGAAGAGGATAGAGAAGACCGATGTCTGAACTGCATCCCGAGACCCGCGCGATCCGCGCGGGTCGCGCCGACAACGAAACCGCCCTCGCGCCCATTCTCTGGGCGACGACGACGTTCGTGACGCCGACCGTCGCCGAGGGCCGACGCATGGCCACGATCACCGGCGCCAATCGCTTTTACACCCGTTACGGCAACCCCACCGTGCGCGGTTTCGAAGAAGCGATCGCCAGCTTGGAACATGCCGAAGATGCACGCGCGTTCGCTTCGGGTATGGGCGCGATCAGCGCGGTCATCTTGGGGCTCTGTTCCAAAGGTGATCACATCGTTGCGCAAAAGCAGTTGTACGCGGGCACGCAGTTGTTGTTGCTCGGTGCATGTCCGCGCTTCGGCATCGACGTCACGTTCGTCGACGGCACCGAGCCGGGCGCGTTCGCCGCCGCGGTCCGCCCGGGCAAGACGCAATTGGTGTTCGCCGAGACGCCGGCCAACCCCAAGCTCGCCATCGTCGATCTCGAAGAGCTCGGCGCGATCAAAGGCCCGATGACGGTCGTCGACTCGACGTTTGCCACGCCGCTCGTGCAGCGTCCGTTGCTCCACGGTGTCGACCTCGTGTTGCATTCCGCGACCAAAGCCATTGCCGGCCACAACGACGCCACGCTCGGCGTCGTCGCCGGCAGCTCAGAGTTGTTGCAGTGGTTGTGGGGCTTCGCGGTGTTGCAAGGCGCGAACGCCTCACCGTTCGACGCGATGAACGGATTGCGCGGGTTGCGCACACTCGGCGTGCGACTGCGCCGTCAGACCGAGCTCGCGCAACGCCTGGCCGATGTGCTCGAAGGCCATCCGCAAGTCGACAGCGTGAGCTATCCCGGTCTCGCATCGCATCCGCAATACGACTTGGCCAAACGCCAAATGGAACTCAGCGGCGGCCTCGTCACGTTCGATGTGCGCGGTGGGCTCGATGCCGGCGTGCGCTTCGTCGAGGCGCTCGAGATCGCGCAGCTCGCGACGTCACTCGGCGGGCCCGAGACGTTGGTGACGCATCCTGCCTCGACCACGCATGTCGGTCTGACACTCGAAGAACTCGCCGATGCGGGCATCACGCCCGGCACCGTTCGCGTGTCGTGCGGGCTCGAGTATCCGGAGGACATCGTCGACGACTTTGCCCAGGCGTTGGCGGTGGCGGCAGGCGCGAGCTGAGTGCCCGAGATCCTCGAAGTCGAGTCCTACCGTCGTCACGCCGAGTCAGTACTCGGCCAACTCGTCGTCGGCATCGACGCCCCTGACCCGTGGTATCTCAAGCGCGGGCTCACGGCCGCAGCGTTGCACGACGCCGTCGTCGGTCGTTCGTTCGTCGCAGCGCGCCGCGTCGGCAAGTTGCTGTTGCTCGATACCGACGGGGACGGCCCGACGGTCGGCGTTCGCTTTGGCATGACGGGGCGGCTCATCGTCGACGGGCGCGCCGCGATCGACCGTCTCGAATACGGAAGCTCGCGCCTCGAGACGGCGTGGCAACGCGTGCAGTTTCGCTTCGTCGGCGAGCGGGCGATGTCGGTCATCGATCCTCGACGGCTCGGCGGCGTCGAGCTCGATCCTGACGAAGGCGCGCTCGGTCCCGACGCGCTCTCGCTCACGAAAGGGAAGTTAATGGCGGCCATGGCCGGCGCGCACGGCCCGATCAAGGCGCGCCTCATGGACCAAGGTCGTATCGCGGGGCTCGGCAACCTGCTCACCGACGAGGCACTGTGGCGCGCCCGCATCGACCCGGCGCGTGACGCGGCCGAGCTCGACGCGGGGGAGTACGCCGCGCTGCTGCGGGCGATACGCCAGACCGTGCGGTTGCTGGGTGAGCGCGGCGGCTCGCACATGGGTGACCTGCAACCGGCGCGGTCACGCGGCACGTCGTGCCCCCGGTGCGGCGGCCCGCTGGAGCGGCGCACGATCGGGGGCCGCACGACGTTCAGCTGCCCCCGCTGCCAGCGGTGACGGGACCGACGTCTCGGCGCGCTGCCCCCGGATCGGCAAAATCGGCGACTACCATCTATCGGTCAGTCAGATGAGGATCCTGTGAGTCGGCGGCCGTCACAATCGAGAACACGAGCGCAGGCAGGGTTCGCCTTCGCTCTGATGGTGCTCGTCGGCTTCTTTGCCGCCCCTGCGTTCGCGCAGCCTCCGACGACGGTCGAGACGACTACGACGACTACGACCACGACCACCACTACGACCACGACCACAACGTCGACCACGCGGCCGGCGGCGACGACGGGTGCGCCGGCGACAACTGCGACGCCCGCGTCGACGGCGCCTCCCGAAACTGCGCCGCCCGACACCGAAGCGCCGACGACCACCGCCCGCCGTATCATCACCACGACGACGCGGGCAACGACGACGACGGTGCCGGCCACTACCGCTGCTCCGCTGTTGGCGGTCGCGTCGAGCACAACGATCTTGCGCACGCCGAGCGCGGTCGTCAGTGCACCGACCACGACCATCGACAAGGTGATCAACGGTTCGGCCGGTTCCAAGGTGCGATCGGCGGTGCGTTCGCTCGAGATCATCGCCGCGGCGACGGCGGTTCTCACGTTGCTCTATTTCTGGAATACGTCGCCGCGCCGTCGGGTGAAGATCGCCGCGCGCAAAGCGCAGCAGCACGAAGCGCTCACGCAAGAGGCGCGTGAGATCTACGCGACCGCGGTTGCCGGTACGTCGGTGTTCGCCGATGCCGACACGCCAACGGGCGAGTTGGTTGTCGCCAACGGCGGTCCTCCCGAGGCGCCGGCTCGTGACGATCTGCCGCTTGCCGCGCGGCTGCCGCGCGCCCTGTCCGGCACGGGCGCGGTTGCGCAGTCACCGGCCGAGTTGGCTGCGAGCGATCCGCTCGTTGTCGCCGAGACTCCCCAAGGCAGCGCCGCGCCGACGCCGCGCCGGCCCAATCCTCGCCCCTCGCCTCGACGCAATCGCGCGATGCGGAGTCGACAGACACCGACCAGCGATGCGATCGTCAAGGACGATGATTGACGGAGTTCGGTCACGAGAGGATGAACGATGGCTGATTCACTCGATCTCGAGGCGTTCATCGATAGATTCCGGCGGCGTGCCGACGCGGTGAAGAGCCGCCCCCTGCCGCCGGTTGCCGGTGAAGAACGGGCGCATTTCATCCGTCAAGCGCAAGTCGACTTTCAGGATTTCGCGATCATCGGTGATGCCGAAGCGACGCTCGACGACGGTGTGCTCGTGTTGCGCGTCGACCTACGACCGAAGAGTTGACGACGCAGTGTAAATAACACTGCAGGTCGGCCGATCACGTAAAGTGAACGAAAGCTCCCTGAGCCCCGACTGGGAGGTCGCTTCTTCATGCCTACTGACGATCCGGACGTTGACAAGGGCGCGCACGACCCCTTTGGTCCGTCGCCATTTCGCGCAAATCCGTTGATCGACTCGGGCGCGGCTGCTGCACCGCCGCCTCCGCCGCCACCTCCACCACCACCCCCTCCGCCTCCTCCGCCTCCCGCGGCTGCCCCCCCTCCGCCCGTCTTCAGCGGACCCGCGCCGTCCGCGTTCGACCCTCCTTCGGGACCGGCGGCGTTCAATGCGCCGCCGCCGCCACCGGGGGCCGCCGCGCCACCGCCCGTTTTCAGCGCGCCGCCGCCTCCGCCGCCCGCGCCTGCTCCCGCGCCGGCACCGCCGGTATTCAGCGCGCCGCCGCCTCCGCCGCCTGCTCCCGCGCCGGCACCGGCACCGCCGGTTTTCAGTGCGCCGCCGCCACCGGCGTTCGATCCTCCGCCCGCGCCCGTATTCAGCCCTCCGCCTCCCGTCGCGCCGCCCGCGCCGGTGTTCAGCGCGCCGCCCCCTCCCGGCCCCAGTCTCAGCCCGCCACCACCACCACCGCCGCCGCCCTCACCGGGGTTCACTCCGCCCGCTCCTCCGGTGGATTCGGGCCCACCGCAATGGACGCCGCCGTCGACACACGATTCGGGCCCACCGCAATGGACGCCGCCGTCGACGCACGAGCGCGAGGGCTTCGGGTCCGAACGACCCGCGCCGCCATCGATGGGAACGATGCCCGTACCCGCGGCCGAGCCACCGACGGGTGGTCATGATTGGCAGACGCCGATGGCGCCGTCCGCGCCGCCGATGCCGACAGTGGCGACTCCGCTGAATCCGGCGCCGCCGATGGCCAATGTCGAGCTGGCGTCGTTGCCCGAATCGGCGCCGCTGCCGCATACGCCGCCGGTGTTCGACCCGCCGCCGTCACCATCGTTCTTCGACGCACCTCCCGCGGCGCCGGTGTTCGATGCGCCTGCGCC
>JBDTLT010000163.1:0-12385 GCA_039934635.1 Acidimicrobiales bacterium | reverse complement strand
GCACGGCGGTGCCGCTCGGAGCGTACGGCGACGCGACCCAGGTGTCCGGGTCGGCGCCCCACACCTCTGCCTGCAGCCGCTCGTCGTTCAACGCCAATTCCCACGGGTGTACACCGACGACGCCCGCCACCCAACCGGCCGAGGGGCAGTGGTTGCCGACGTCCATCACCGCGTTGAGAAAGTCCCGCGGGTCGGCCTCGTAGCCGCCGAAGTCCGCCGGTTGCAGCAGGCGGACGAGACCGCTGTCCTTCAACCGCTTGCAGATCTCGTCGGGCAAGCGGCCCAGCTCGTCGGCTGCCTCGGACCGCTCGGCGAAGAGACTCCCGGCCTCCTCGATCTTGCTGAAGACGTCGTGTGACACTGCTTGCTCCTCACGGTCGGCCGCTCGGCGATGCGCCGTTCGAGACCTGGTGGGCGCCATGCTGCTCCCCGGTCCACTGTTGCACGTGCTGAGCGCACCGTCATCGAAGCGCTCTCACTCAGTGGAACCCTCGATCGATTGGCGGCAAGTGTGAGCGCGTCGAGGACACCGACGCTTCACCGCACTCGACCCGGACGATCGCGACACGGCGTTCGCAGTCGTACGCGTTGGCGTAACTGCGTCGTTGTGATCGCGCGGGCGCGGAATGGCTCGACGTCTTCGCGGAACACCACGTGGACCGGGTCCACTACACAGTGTGATACCGACGCGCCAGCGAAACCTGCGACGGTTTGCGCGCCGAATCGATCACACGCAGTTCGGCTCAGCGGAAGGTGTGGACACGAATGCTGTTCGTGCTTCCAGGCTCACCCGGTGGTGTCCCCGCTAACACGACGACCGTATCGCCGGGCTGTGCTCGACCGAGGTCGAGGATCGCATCGTTGACCGCGGCGATCAACTCGTCGGTTGTCGCAACCGCAGGGGCGACAAACGACTCGACACCCCACACCAGTGTGAGCTGGCTCTGCACGGCGGGGTGCGGAGTGAAGACCAGTAGCGGCAGGGCAGGTCGGTGCATCGACAGTCGGCGCGCGGTCGTTCCGGTCTCCGTGAACGCTGCCAACGCAGCGGCGTCGGTTGTCACAGCGAGTGCGACGGCCGCATAACTGATCGCTTCCTCGCTCCCCATCGGACGGAGTTCGAGACGGGTTGTGTCGTCGACTCGACCTTGCTCGGTGGCGACGATGATCCGGGCCATGGTCCTCGTCGTTTCGGCGGGCCATTCGCCAATCGCCGTCTCGGCCGAAAGCATCATCGCGTCCGCGCCGTCGAGCACCGCGTTGGCCACGTCGGAGACCTCGGCTCGCGTAGGGTTCCTCGACGCGGTCATCGACTCGAGCATCTGTGTTGCGACTATGACCGGCTTCGCGTGCTGGCGGGCGATTTGGATGGCCCGCTTCTGAACGAGCGGCACCTGCTCGAGAGGAAGCTCGATGCCGAGATCGCCGCGAGCCACCATAAGCCCGTCGAATGAGGCAACGACGTTGGTCAACTCGTCGACTGCCTCGCGTGTCTCCAACTTGGCGAGCACCGGGACGCGCCGTCCTACGTCGTCCATGACCGCGCGGGCCAGGTCGATGTCCGACGGGCGGCGAACGAACGACAACGCCACAAGATCGACTCCCATGTCGAGCGCGAACCGAAGATCGTCGCTGTCCTTCGGTGTCAGCGTCGGTGCCGAAAGTTGGACACGAGGCAGATTCAGACCATGGCGATCGCCAACATACCCGCCCTGCAGGACTCGGCAACGAATCTCGGTGCCGTCGACGCCGACGACTACCAGTCGCACCATGCCGTCGTGGATGAAGATTTCGTCGCCGATGCCCACCTCGCGAGCGAGCAATTTGTATGTCGTCGACGCCCGTTGTGCCGAACCGACGACCGGCGCGGTCGAAATGATGAAACCTGCGCCCGTCTCGAGTTGCGCTCCACCGCCTCCGAAGACTCCTAGTCGGACCCGCGGTCCCTGCAGATCGGCGAGCACACTGACAACGCGGCCAGCAGCGAGCGCGGCGCGGCGTACATGACCGCACACCTGACGATGTTCGTCGTGTGTCCCGTGCGAGAGGTTAAGGCGCGCAACGTCCATGCCCGCGTCAACCAACGCCCGAACTTGCGCCAAGGTCGACGTTGCAGGGCCCAACGTGCACACGATCTTGGCTCGACGACCGGGGCGCGCCATCAGAACTGCCGGCTACCGGTTCTGACGTCGTCGTTCGAGCATTTGTGCGACGATCGGGCTGGGTTCGGTGGGTTGCCACGACCGGTATGCCTCGCGTGTCTCCTGTGGCCATTCGATGTCGACGTCCACTCGTGTGCCCGGTTGCGTTGCGCCGGCGAGGACGGTGACCGCGGTGAGCAGTACTCGGCGTTGCATGGCGCGGTCGTGCGGCATGCCGTAGGCGTGGCCGAACGGAAACTCGACGCCGACGATGCGCGGTGCGCCAAGCGCCGATGCAATGGACGGCATCATCGTGACGACCACGGTGGGAAGGCCGGCGGCTTCGAGGAGGCGGGCCAGCACGGGCACATTTCGGCAGCAATCCGGTCAAGCCGGCGCGAGTACCACGCCGTTGGTGTGCTGCTCGGTGAGAAGTTGTGTGATTGCAGGCGCGGTGACGTCGCGCCAACCATTGAGGTCGCCTTGGTAGCCCATGACCGACGCATGGTTGGGCGACGACGCGCCGACGACGCCTTCGGCGACGAGTTCGGCGAGCACGTCGAGCGGCAACGAGACGTTTCGGTCGGCACGTGTGTCTGCGTCGTTGACATGGAGGTGTGCCATGCCGAGTTGGCCGGCGTTGTGCGGAATGACGCGGTGCGACGGATCGCCCCATGTCGGTTCGGCTCGCTCGCGGTCGAGGTCGTATGGCTCTTGGATCCCCTCGACGTAAAGGCCCGCGGTGCTCAGCAATGCGATGGATGCTTCGCCGAGTCGGACAGCGAAGTCGGTCCACACCTGAGGTGCTCCCACGGGCTCGAGGTCATAGGCAGCGCGGAAGCTGTGAGGCAGAAACCGAAAGCTGTCGACGATCATGAGGTGAATCTACCCTAGCGACGCGTCGGTCACGAAGCGCAGCGTTCACACTGTAATGATCGTTCGCCGACCTCGCTCCCAGAGGCGTTTCGATGTGGTTGCGCAGAACATTGCTATACTGCAACATTCCTCTTCCGACTTTGGATTCATCCGACGGTGGCACCGTGAGTTCAGACGCGCAGACAACCCGGCGGTCGCCGCTCGGTGGCTTGACGTCGCGCTTCGATCTGGCATTTCTACGACGATTGTCAGGGTTCGTTCCGTCCGAACGTGAGCGGGTGTACGGCATCATGTTGGTAGCGGGGGCCTTGTGTGGCCTGGCTGCCGTTGGCTTCCATTTAGCGATCAAGAAAGCCGAGCATCTACTCATCGAGCGGGCGCTTTCCGCGCATTCTCCGACGTGGATGATCATGACGATCGTGACACCGGCGGTCGGAGGCCTGGTCTCCGGAGCGCTGCTCGCGTACGTAGTGCCCGACGCCCGGGGCAGCGGCATTCCCCAGGTGAAGACCGCCTATGCGCTTCATGATGGCCGACTGCCGCTGCGCCAGTCGGTGGGGAAGTTCGTCATCGGTGTGTTGCAGATCGGTTCCGGCGCGTCGCTCGGGCGCGAGGGCCCGACCGTGCAGATCTGCGTTGGTATTTCGAGCACGCTCGGTCGTTTGTCAGCGCTGTCGCGCGAAAATATGCGCCGACTCGTTCCTGTGGGGGCGGCGGCGGGCATCGCGGCAGCATTCAATGCGCCGCTCGCGGCAGTCACTTTCACCATGGAGGAGGTCGTCGGCGATCTCGATCAGACGATCCTCGCGGGTGTGGTTGTCGCGGCCGCGGTGGCTGCTGCGATCGAGCGGTCGATTCTCGGTGAGCACCCGGTGTTCGATGTCCCATCGGGCTACGGCCTCCATCACGCGGATTCACTGATCCTCTATGTATTGCTCGGTTTGGCGGCCGCGTTCGTGTCGATCGCGTTCACCGACGGTCTTCTCGGACTGCGTGCCCGTATGGCTAGGGCGCGGCGCCTGCCTCTGTGGACCCAACCTGCAATCGGTGGTCTCGTCACCGGTGCACTCGCAGTCGTTGCGGTGCGCTCTCTTCACGCCAATGGGATGAACGGGGGCGGCTACGCGGTGCTCGACGATTTGCTTCACGGTGGCCTGGCGTGGAACGTGATGCTCGCGTTGTGCGGCATGAAGTTGGTCGCCACCGTCTTTTCGTACAGCACGGGCGGTGCGGGCGGCATCTTTGCGCCATCGCTCTTTATCGGCGCTGCGCTGGGTGGTGCGATGGGCGTACTCGACGTCAATTTGTTGCATCACTCTCGCGTGGAGGTCGGCGCATTTGCCCTTGTCGGTATGGGCGCGGTGTTCGCCGGTATCGTCCGCGCTCCGATCACATCGGTGCTGATCATTTTCGAGATGACCGGCAGCTACGGTCTCATCCTGCCGTTGATGATCGCCGCGATGATTTCATATGCGGTCGCCCGCCGATGCCGACCGACGCCTGTCTATGAAGCGTTGCTCGAACAGGATGGCATCGTGCTTCCTCACCCGGGACGCAAGGTACCGCATGCGCTCGATCGGATCGTCGTCGCTCAGGCGATGACGTCTGATCCGTTCACGCTCGCCGACGTCGAGCCAGTACGCAGAGCGTTCGAGAGGGTCGTTGACAAACCATTCTCCTCGTTTCCGGTAGTCGACGACGCCGGCCGCTTTCTCGGCCTCGTAAGTGAGTCGAAGCTTCGTCGCGCACTCGCCGAGGACCGCGACGAGACCGTGGTCGGTGAGTTGACGGGACGCAAGGTGCCGATGGCGCGAGATCAGCCATTGATCGAGGCGATCGTGCTCATGGACGAGTTGGGCACCCGCCAACTCGGGGTCGTCGATAACCAAACCGACCACCGACTCGTCGGGATCGTGGCACTTGCCGATGTGATGCGGGTGCAGGCACGCGCGGTCTCCGAAGAGAACGGTCGCTCTTCCGCGAAGCACGGGTCGTCGTGAGTAGCAAAGCGGAGGACCGGACCCGAGTGAATGACTCGTCGGCGGCCGACGCGCTACTTGTCGCGTCTCGGGTGCTGGTGGCGGTGGCGGCCCGCTCGATTGCCAGCGTTGACACGGATGTGACGCTGCCGCAATACCGAGCTCTGGTCGTTTTGCACACTCGAGGCCCGCAAAACGCCGGCGTCTTCTCGGAGATATTGGGCATCCACCCGTCGACCGCGACCCGACTCTGCGATCGGCTGATCGCGAAGCGCCTCGTACGGCGGTCACCTTCTCCCAACAGTGGCAGGGAAGTGATCCTCTCACTCACCAAACGAGGCGACTCACTGGTTCGACACGTCACCGACATTCGCCGAGCCGAGATCGAGCGCATCGTCGAGCGAGTGCCGGCGCGGACGCGACCCTCGATCGTGACCGCTCTCACCGCCTTCGGTCGCGCCGCAGGGGAGATCATCGACGAAGGTGACGCGCCGCTGGGATGGTCTTAGAAGAAGCGGGGGCTCCGTGGCTTAGCCGTTCGCTCACTTCGGGGAGTGCAAGCGCGATATTGCGTAGCCGCTCGAGGTCGATCTTTCCCATCGCTCCAGTTTCGCGCGTGCCCCAGCCAGGTCCTCGCAGCCCGCCAGCCGCCTTAGTTTTGACCTTTCATGGGATGACCACACGCGCATGTGTAGGTCGTGCCGTGCGGACAGGGCCGGTTGATCTGGAGTTCGCAGTCGCAATCGGGATTGGAACAGGTGAGCCTGGTTCCTGGCTGGTTGGTTGGTTCATTCATCTTCGCTCCGTTCGTAAGTCGGTCGTAGATCTGACGCTCTCGGTGTACCCCGCCGCTTTCACACACATGCGCCGGATGAAGAATTCAATGAAATCAACAAATTCCAGCGCCACCCGCGATGTGGCCTGGTGCCAAGCGAAGATGACGGATAACGCCCGAACAGGTGACTATTGGCGCGGCGCAATCCGAGACACAAATGAATCACCCCTGCGCTTTGCTGAGATGGGTGGTTTTCGTGAAATTTGGCCCTCGCATGCATTGGGACACGACGATGAGGGCATAACTGACTTTGGGACCGACGAGAAAAGGAACGCAACGAATCCCAAACCACCTCGGAGGAGAAAATGCAGCAACTATCAGACGGCCATGAGGTCCAATATCTCGACACGGTCGGAGACGGATTACCCGACGCGGTCGAGCACGTCACCGACGCAGACGTCGCATGCCAGGTGCCGACCGTGAATTCGTCGAGGAAACACACCGCATCGCGTACGGCATCGGGATAGACGGCAAACCAGCCGGCACACGCGAACGAACCGTCCTTATTCCAGCAGCACCGAAACAGCCGGGGACGCAATCGGCGCGGTGAGCAAATGACCGGCGTGATCGTCGCTCGGGCATTGCCATCCCCCTCGCGGCACTGCATTGTTCGGCGCGAAGACCGGCCGTTGGGTGATGGTGTGCCGCGTTGCGTTCCGCCTGTCTCGGCGGCGCTTCGCCTGACGCTCGTTGAATTCGGTGATCCAACGGCGATCTGCGCGTTGTGATGACCCTGCATTCGAATACGTCGCGCTCCGCCCTGCCGCACTGACGACGGGCCAACGAAGCGGCGTTCAGTTCCCGAACGGTGTCAGCGATGCCGGCGAGAGACCGGCCAGGTTCTGGGAGCGAGCCCATTCGGCAATGGCGGTCCGCTCCGACTGAATGCGGGCTTCCAGATCCGAGGCGCCTGATTGGCCGATTCTCAGCGATGCCGGCGACAGGCCGGACATGCCCTGGGCGTCGGCCCACTCGGCGATCGCACTCGTCTCCGCGGCGACGCGGGAGCGCGGCGCGTGCGGCTGATCGTCGACGCGACCGGCGATGCCGGCGACCAGCGCAAGGCCGGCGGCGGCGCCGAGGGCGATTCGGGTACGGGTGGATTGGGTGTGCTTTGTGTTTGTCATGCCACCAACGTGCGCCGGCCGACCTAACGGGCAATTTCCAGCGCTCTACGCAGTGCTCTCTGCAATTAAGTTGCGAGTAAGTCCGCGCGGCTGGACTGGAGGCGCATGATGGAGTTCCACATCCTCGGCCCTCTCGAAGCGCGCGTCGGTGACGAGCTCATCGACCTCGGCCCACACAAGCAGCGCTCACTGCTGGCACTTCTTCTGATCCACATCGATCGGGTGGTGCCGACCGATCGCATACTCGACGCGCTGTGGGGTGACGACGCGGCCGGCAAGGAACGGGCCCTATGGGTGCACATCTCGCGACTGCGTTCGGCCCTCGAACCGCATCGCGCGGAGCGGGGCGAGAGCAGCGTGCTCATTACCCGGGACCACGGCTATCTGATCCGCAGCGATCCCGAGTCGGTTGATGCCCGACGATTCGAAGCGGCGGTCAGCGAGGCCCGCGTGCGGCTCGCCGCCGAACCGGACGCCGCCTCGGAGATCTTGCGAGCTGCGCTCGACCTATGGCGGGGTTCCGCGCTGCAGGACTTCGCGTTCGACGACTTCGCGAGCGCAGAGATCGCCCGACTCGATGAGCTGCGACTCCAAGCGGTCGAGATGCGCATCGACGCCGACCTGCGACGAGGACTCTCCCGCGAGCTCGTCCTCGAGCTCGAAACTTTGGTGTACCAGCATCCGTTGCGTGAGGGCCCTGTGGTCCAGTTGATGCACGCCCTCTATCGAGCGGGGAGACAAGCCGAGGCGCTGCGTGCCTTCCAGCGGTTCCGCCGAGGACTCGGTGAGGAACTCGGAATCGAGCCATCGCCCGAACTGTGCCGTCTCGAAGAACAGATCCTGTTGCACGACACACGGCTGCTCCCTTCGTCGACCGCGCGCAGGGTCGCGCCGGCGAGCACGATCGTGAACCCGTTCAAGGGTTTGCATGCCTTTCGCGAGGCCGACGCCGAAGATTTCTTCGGCAGCGATCGTCTCGTCGCCGAGGTAGTCGGGCGCATCGGCGGCGGTGCGAAACTGGTCGCTCTCGTCGGTCCGAGTGGTTCGGGCAAGTCGAGCGTCGTGCGCGCCGGCGTGGTACCCGCGTTGCGCAAAGGCGCGGTTTCCGACTCCGACCAATGGCGGTTCGCATCGATGGTGCCCGGCGCCCATCCGTTCGCCGAACTCGAAGCCGCGCTACTGCGCTCGACGATCGACGCGCCGGACAGCCTGGCCCGGCAGCTCGAGGACGAGGCCCTTGGAATACTGCGCGCCGTGTTGCGCGTACTACCCGACGATATGGCGCGTCTCGTGCTGGTGATCGACCAGTTCGAGGAGCTGTTCACGTTGGTCGAAGACGAGGTGGAGCGGCGTCGCTTCCTTGTCAATCTCGTTGCTGCGATGGACGACCCGCATGCCCGCCTGGTCGTTGTCCTCACGCTGCGGGCCGATTCGTACCATCGACCGCTGAGGTACATGGATCTCGCAGCGCGACTGGCATCGAATGTCGTCAACGTGTTGCCGCTGACCTCCGACGAGCTGGAGTCGGCGGCGCAGGAACCAGCGGCCCGCAACGGTGTCACCCTCGAGCCGGCGCTGCTGGCCGAGTTGTTGACCGACGTGATCGGCGAGCCAGGGGCTCTGCCCATTTTCCAGTACGCGCTCACCGAGCTGTTCGACCGTAGAGAGAGCAACGTGCTCACGGTCGCGGCCTACCGTGCGATGGGTGGCGTGAGGGGAGCGCTGAGCCGGCGCGCGGACGACCTGTACCACCGACTAACCCTTGATGAGCAAGAGGCAACTCGTCAGTTGTTCTTGCGTCTCGTGTCGATCACCGAGCATGACGACTGGGGCCGACGTCGCGTGCCGGCGTCGGAGATCGTGTCGATGGGTGTCGACGTGGTGACGATGGAGTCCGTCATCGACCAACTGGGCCGTCACCGCTTTCTCGCGTTCGACCGCGACCACAGCTCGGGGGCGCCGACGGTGGAAGTCGCCCATGAGGCGTTGCTGTGGGAGTGGGACCGCCTCCGTGCGTGGATCGATGAAGGACGCCACGACATCGCGCGTCGGGCATCCCTCGATGCTGCAGTTGTTGAATGGGCGCAGGCGGATCGCGACGGCGACTACCTACTCGCCGGCAACCGGCTTGCGGGGTACGAGCAGTGGCGAGCCACGACGTCGATGAGTCTCACCGCCACCGAGCTGGACTACCTCAACGCGTCACGAATTCGTCAGGACGATATTGCCGCCACTGAATCGGCAAGAGCTCACCGCGAGGCCACAACAAACCGACGCGCCCGCCGCCGTCGATGGGGACTACTCGTTGTGGGCGTCATCCGTCCGGACAGCCGACCGAGCGTCGCTCTCCTCAACTATCACTCGGGGCGAATCGCGGGTGTCGTCGACACGCTCGTCGCCGACGGTCTCCATCGCGCCGCGGCGGACTTCGACATCGATGTGCGGGAAATTGCGCCGCCCATGACCGATATCGACGACGCGATCGACACGGCCGCTGATGCAGGGACCGACTTGATCGTCGCCCTGTTCGATGTCGCCGGCGAATCCAGCCCGCCGATCGGCGCGCGCCGCCCGCAGTCGATCTGGGGATATATCGACGTCGTGGTGCCCGGCTCGCCATCTCTGATATTCGCCGAGCACGAAGGCTCGTTCCTCGCCGGCGCCGCCGCTGCGCTCACCTCACGGACCGGCTCGATCGGGTTCGTCGGCGGCTTCCAGATAGGGGTCGTCGAACGTTTTCGCGCCGGCTTCGAAGCCGGTGCTCGCGCGGTGAACCCGTCGATCCAGATCCTCGCTACCTACCTGGACTACTACACGCACGCCTTCTCACGCGACGATCTCGGCTGCGCCGCCGCGACCGCCATGTACGCCCGCGGTGCCGACGTTGTCTTTCACGCGGCGGGTTACGGCGGATACGGCGTCTTCGCCGCCGCCCGCGCCTCGAGCACGCCCGAGCGGCATCTGTGGGCGATCGGGGCAGACTCCGATCAGTACCGTGATGTCGATCCGGCGGTGCGGCAACACGTGCTGACATCGATGATCAAGAAGTTCGACGTCGCGGTGTACGAGCTCGTGCGAATGCTCGTCCGCGACGAACTTCGTCCGGGTGTGCGGCAGCTGTGCCTTGCGGACGGTGCCGTTGACTATTCGACCACTGGCGGCCATTTGTCTGCCTCGACGATCGCGGTGCTCGAGCGTTACCGCAAAGAGATCGTCGCGGGTACGCGCGTCGTGTCCAGCGCGCCCATTGGGCCGCTCGAGCCCCCTGCCGGGTCGATCGTGACGAGCACGCTCACCGTCACCTTCGACGGCGCGACTTGCCGCCATGACGCGCCGGCCGCGATAGGGCGTGGAGTAGTTCGCGTCGTCTTCGTCAATACGGGCCACGCCGATGCGTCGCTAGAGGTGAGCGGCGGGGGCGGGGATATGGTGCACGTTCCCGCCAATGCAGGGGCTACGAACTCGGGTTACGCCAAGCTCGACGACGGGCTCTACGACGTGCAGTGCATCGCTGGGTTCGCGACGACGTTCGCCGGGCCTTCGCTGAAGGTGGGCGCCTAGAGACCGGGCAGATTGATGACGTGCTCTCGCGCGCGATCGCACGAGATGACGGCGGAGCAGCGGGCCGAGTGGGAGACCGAGGTTCGAGAAGCTCGTGAAGCAGGCAACGAAGTGGATTGCGATCCATGAGCCACAGATTGCCTGCGTGATTCGATTTCGCAGGTGTCGCGTCATCGGAACGCAACCACCGACTTCACCTCTTTGTCTGCTCCCGCGGGGCGTGCGTTGATTATTCACGCCGACCAAGACGACCTCGTCACGAACCCCACCGGAAACACCGGCATACGAGTCGGTTGCGGGATTGTCGCCCCGCGATAGTTGTCCGCTCGCTGACAGCCGCAACGGCGTTCGCTGCGATGCCGCCCTCTGATTCTTGGCCATCGACGGCTAACGACGCGCACTGAACGTGAGTGTGACGTGGAGAGCGGCTGTTGCTACGTGAACGGGATGTCGAAGCTTGCGGTCGCGTCTCCGCCGAGCTCGGCGGGCATGAAAGCTTGGAAACTGAAGCTACGGGATCCGAACGGATCAGCTTGTAGCGTTCTGTCGGCGGCGCCTTCGAATTCGGCGAAGACGAGTTGACCGGGTCCTGCAGGCTGCCCGTTCGCGGTGGTGATCGGCCGGTCGCGCACGATGTTTTCGCCGTTCGCAAGGACGATCAGGAAACGCGCCTCGAAGGCGCCAGACTCGATGGCCGTATCGCCAGTGCTCACGCCTTGGATCACCAGTCGATCATCATCTTGCAGGAAAACGAAGGCGCTGTCCTCGGTCAGCCATCGCGCCTCACGACCCAACTCGACGAATGTGTTCGGCTCGCGCCCGTCGGTACTGGGCGCTCGAGCTTCCTCCTCGCGTAACAATGCCCAGGTCTGATTTCCGACGACTCCGTCCACGAACACGCGGCCGGTACTCGGGGTACCCGGCTCGGTGTTCATGCGCTGTTGAAATGCGCGCACCGCCACGAGCGTAGCGTCGTCGAACCTGCCGTTATCGTCGAGCGGACCATGGCCCTTCACGACCAACAGGCGCTGCAAATACTCCACCCAACCGTCGACGGACTCGTCGCCGAATCGCAGCGTCGGCTCGTCCGCCTCGACCGGCTGATCCCGAAAGAAGTCTTCGACTGCGAGCCGCGGAGCGTCGGACAAGGTGAATGTCACGCTGACGACGCCACCCGCCTCGGGCATGTCGTCAGCCACGTCGAACAGCCCGGCGTCGTCGCCACTGAGGCTGCCCACACCTCGACTCGTCCCCTCGTCGACGTTGCTCCAATGGATCGTCCAGAACGTGCGTCCCGAGCCGCCGATGTCATAGATGACGAACCCGTCATCGCCTCTGTCGCGCCCGCCGAAATCCTCAATCGACCCGAACACTGACTGGCCACCCGGAGCGATCGTGGCCGCGGGAGCTGAAGTGAAGCCACCCTCACTCTCCTTGTGCCCCCGATTGACACTCGTCAGCGTCGAGCTCGTGTTGTTGACGACCGTAATCGTCGTCTCATTCACTCTCGCCATCACGACCCTCGCCCCGTCGACCAACAAAATCTATCATCCCGCTCCGGATCGGGAAATACGAATGGTGCAATCGGCGGCACTCGTTCATCCCCCAGTAACCGGCTACCGCACACGTGCGTAACGTCGTCGGGAGGACGGTAGGAGCCCACCAGACCGTTAGTTGCGACGCTCGAAACAGGCATAGGTCATCGAACGCAACCGGGAGCATCGTCCGCGCGCTGACTGCCGCAACGACGGAGGCTCGGCCGCCTCGAACGAGTCCCACGGTTCGCACGCAGCGGCTAGTGCTCTGACTACAAAGGTTCGCGCGTTTGGGTCATGCGGCTTGTTTGGCGGGTCGGCCCCAGCGGCG
>JBDTLT010000162.1:0-12406 GCA_039934635.1 Acidimicrobiales bacterium | reverse complement strand
GCAACCAGAAGTCGATCACGTCGCTGATCGAAGAGTTCCAGTACCCCAAGCACGGTCCCGGCATGATGTGGGAGCGCTGCCGCGACCTCGTCGAGGCCAAGGGCTGCGTAGTCGAGATGAACAGCCGCGTCGTCGACATCCATCACGATAACGGCAAGGCGGTCTCCGTCACCGTCGAGAGCGCCGACGGCATGCGCAAGAACTATCCGTGCGACCACGTCATCTCGTCGATGCCGATCTCGCAGTTGCTGAACGCGATGAACCCCGCGGCGGCCGAGACCGCGGTCGCAGCGGCCGACGATCTGCGCTACCGCGACTTCCTCACCGTCGCCCTCGTCGTACCCGAGGAGTACAGCTTCCCCGACAACTGGATCTACGTGCACTCCAAGGACGTTCAGGTCGGGCGCATCCAGAATTTCGGTTCCTGGTCGCCCTATATGGTCAAAGAAGGCCGCACCTGTCTCGGTCTCGAGTTCTTCGTCTTCGAAGGCGACGAGACATGGAACAAATCCGACGAAGATCTGATCGAACAAGGCAAACGCGAACTGGGCATCCTCGGGTTGGTCGAGCCGGGCAAAGTGCAGGCCGGCTATGTCGTACGCATGCCCAAGGCGTATCCGTTCTACGACGAGCACTACAAGGCAAATGTGGCCCGCATCGTCGACTGGTTGCAGGACTGTTCACCCAATGTGCACCCCGTCGGGCGCAACGGCATGCACCGCTACAACAACCAAGATCACTCGATGTACACGGCCATGCTCACCGCCGAGAACATCGCGCTCGGCACTCACCACGACGTGTGGAGCGTCAACGTCGAAGAGGAATACCACGAAGAGTCCTCCGGCGACGACGACTCCGGCCGTGGTACACGCGGCACCGGCCGCGACGCTCCGGTCATCGGGCGTCATCACTACGGCGACGACCATCCCGTCAACAATCCCGCGACGGCGCGATGACCTTCGACGTTGGTACGTGATCGACCGTGCCCCGTGCTCGCTCGTCCACAAAACTTGGCCCGGACGAGATCGGGCTAGCGCCTCGGGCGCGGCTCGAAGTCCTCATCATCGTGGCCGCGTCGCTCGTCGGCATCGTCGCGCGACTGTTTCCGTCGAGCCCGTTGTGGCTCGACGAAGCGCTCACGGTCAACATCGCGCATGAACCCGTCGGATCCATAACCGACGCGCTGCGCCACGACGGCCACCCGCCGCTCTACTACTACGCGCTCAACGGGTGGATGCACATCTTCGGCTCGTCGGACTTCGCCGTACGTTCCCTGTCGATGGCACTGGGGTTCATCGCGCTTGGCCTGACCTTCGTCATTGCGCGGCGCCACGGCGGTCGTGAGCTCGCGGCAATGAGTGCGTTCGTCATGGCCGTGTCGCCCTACGGCGTGCGCTACAGCAGCGAAACCCGCATGTATGCGATGGTGGTCGTGCTGGTGTTGATCGGATGGTTGGTGCTCGACGCGGCGATCGCCAAGCCGACAATCCTGCGACTGTTACCACTCACGCTTCTATCCGGCGCGTTGATGCTCACGCACTACTGGTGCATCTTTCTCATCGCCGGACTCGTATGGCTCCTGGGAGTCCACGCGTGGTTCGTTCCCGGAGAGCGCAGGAGCCACTTGCGCGCTGCGATCGCGATCGTTGCCGGCGGGCTCTTGTTCATCCCTTGGCTCGGCGGATTCTGGTATCAGACCCGCCACACGGGTACTCCGTGGGCGTCGACGGCGCGACCGACGCGTGTGGTGTCGGAGTCGCTGGTCGACTTCAGCGGCGGTCTCGGTCCCGAAGCAATCCTTTTGCTATTGGTGATGTCCTTCCTGCTCGTCGTCGGCGTGTTCGGGCACCGCGATCGCAACCAGCTCGTGCTCGGCCGCTCGGCCGAACCATGGGTGTCCAACGCCTTCGCGGTCCTTGCCGCGACGATCGTCGTCGGCGCGGGTGCCACGTTCGTCACCCAGAGCGCCTTCGCCGGTCGCTATGCGGCGGTTTTCTTTCCGATCTTCGTCGTGCTCGTCGGTCTGGGCCTCGCGCACCTCGGGCACAACTGGGTGCGCACTGGCGCGGTCGCGTTGATCGCGTTGTTCTCCCTCGCGGGCGTCTTCGTCGAGATCCATTCGCGTGACCGCACGCAGGCGGGCCAGATCGCCGCCGCGATCAACGAGGGCGCCGCTGCGGGCGACGTCGTGGTGATCTGTCCCGATCAGCTCGGTCCGGCGCTCGAACGCGAGTTGCGCCGCGACATCGTCGCGCTCGCGTATCCCGACTTGAGCAGTCCGCGCTTCGTCGATTGGGTCGACTACGAGGATCGCTACCGTGACGTCGATCCGGCCGCCGTCGCCCGGGCCATCGCCGCTCGCGCGCCGGCGACCGGTCGCATCTGGGTCGAGTACTCGAGCGCCTATCGGGTAGTCGAAGAGCAGTGCGACCGTCTCATCGAAGGCCTCGCCCAACTGCGCCCGGTCAGCGCGCAGTTGATCTCACCCGACGGCGGCCGTTATTTCGAATCCGCCGCGCTGCGCCGCTTCGACCCGAACGGCTGACGCCACGCCGACATCGCCGCGAATCAGCGTCAAATTGTTCTCGCGACGGATCGACTCGATCTCCGTCGTGCGAATGCTCATCAACCGCACGCTCCAGCAGTCGATCACCCGCCGGTCGGCCGCCATTTGGAAGAACGTGGTGAGCGGACCCTCTTGCTCGTAGGTGTCCGCGCCCTCGATCACCTCGATCTCACCGTCCTTGCGTACCAACGTGTAACAAGCCATGGGTTTTGCCCACCCTTTCGCTCTGGAGAGAGCCGCTCGGGCCCTCATGATGAAGGTAAGGCCGCAAGGCTGTGTGGGGCTAGAGGACAACATGTGGATCTTGTGCCTCGTGTGGGGGATGTTGCGGGGATAACCCTCCGCCCGGCGGGTCGCGGCGGCCGCTACCGTTCGCACTCCATGAGCGCACTCGGAGCAGACCTCACCGCCGATCTCGACTTCACCTGCCCTCGCTGCACGCTCGCCGTAACTGAGCGTGTCTATGGCCCGTGTACGAAGTGTCGAGAGCAACTGCGGGCCGATATTGCCGGCACCGCGCGCGACATCGAAGTCGAGGAATACACCCCCAAGATGAACGTCACGCCCAACGCGGTCGCATCCAAAGAGTGAGCGCGGTGGCTACCCCTCACGACGCCAGCCATCATCTCGCCGGTGTGCATCCGGTCATCGCCGGGCTCGTCGATACGTTCGGGCCGTGCCGACTTGGTACCAAGCCGTCGGCCAGTCAGCGCTTTGAGACGTTGGCCAACGCAATCGTCTCGCAGCAACTCGCCGGCGTCGCCGCCAACACGATCTGGCGCCGGTTGGTTGCTGCGGTGGGGCCGGTGTTCACGCCCGCCGCGGTGTGTGCCACCGCTCCCGAAGCGTTGCGCGCCGCCGGGCTGTCCGCCGCCAAGGCCGCGTCGATCGTCGATCTCGCGCAGCGGGTGCAATCCGGCGCGCTCGATTTGTCGACACTCGGCCGGCTCCCCGACGCGCGGGTGACCGAGGCCCTGACGCAAGTGCGCGGTATCGGCCCGTGGACGGCCGACATGTTCATGATCTTCGCTCTGCGCCGCCTCGACGTGTGGCCCACCGGCGATCTCGGGGTACGCGTCGGTTTCGGCCGAGCGTTCTCGTTGGCCGAGACACCGACCGCCCTGCAACTCGCGCCGCTCGGCGACCCGTTCCGGCCGTACCGTTCGGTGCTGGCTTGGTACTGCTGGAGAGCAGTCGAAGTGCGGCCGAAGCCCGCAGCCGACGGGAAGAAAGTCCGCAAAACGCAGCAAAAATAGCGAAGACCCCGAGCAGCCGCCGACGCCACCCTGAGGCAACCGTCGCGTACTGCTCGGAGTCTTTGGCTTGACTGTCCCACTCTGGCGGATTGATCCGTCGATCGCTCCACACGAGACCGGCTTCGCAGCCGATCCTGAGCCAACTACCCGCGTCGTTCCGTCGACTTCGCGTGCATCAACTCTGAGGTTCCCCACCCGAACCCGTCAGTTCGGAACAACACTGCCTTGGTCGCTTCCGGCGAAGTGTCCGCTGCGGTGCTGCAGCCCCTCTCACCTTCGCTCACCGCGCTCTGCGCACATCCGTCGGTGTGCCCTTTGCTCAGTTCGTTCCGATGAGTCGAGATCCGTCCACTCACTCGTCTCCGGCGACCATCGTCTGGTCCACCATCGACGCTTTCGTGTGCGTCTCTCTCGTGCCTGGTTGGCCTCACCGAACCTGAAGCTCGGCTTGGCGAGTCACCGAACGTGCCTTCCTGCTCGCTCCGCCAGGTTGTTGTGCCCGTCTCCGGCGTTGCCGCCTTCGTCGAGCCCTCTCATCCGGCGTCGCTCGCACTCGTGCGTGTTCGACAAGTCACACTCAAGCGACTTCGAGGCGAGAGGTCAAGAGGGCAACGCGAAATCCACCGGTTATCGACAGGATTCCCGCAAGATCCACATGCTGGGAACAGTTGTCGACAGGCTCGTGCACAGAGGCAACGACGTAGCCACGGGGCCGGGGTGCTGCGGCATGATGTCGGTGATGGCTGCGCCGACGCTCGACCCGCGACTGCAACGAGAGCTCGCCGAGATCGTCGGCGAGCCGCACGTGCTCGTCGACCCAGAGGTCGTGGCCGGGTATCTCGTCGACTGGACGCGCCGCTTCCGCGGCAACGCCGCCGCGGTGATCCGTCCGGGCGACGCCGCCGAAGTGGCCGCGACGCTTGCGGCGTGTCGCCGAGCCGGTGTCGCGGTGGTGCCCCAGGGTGGCAACACGGGCCTCGTCGGCGCGGCGATTGCCTTCGATGGCGCGTTGACATTGTCGTTGACCCGCCTGCGCGACATCGGTCCGATCGACGAGAGCACGGGTCAGGTCGACGTGGGCGCGGGCGCGACGCTGGCCGATCTGCAAGCACGAGCCCGAGCATCCGGTTGGCGTTTTGCGGTCGACCTCGCGGCCCGCGACTCCGCGACCATCGGCGGGATGACGGCCACCAACGCCGGCGGTCTTCACGTCATCCGCTGGGGGCCGATGCGCGACCAGCTGACCGGTGTCCTCGCCGCCACGACAATGGGCACGATCGTGGGGGATCAGCGCGGGCTCTTGAAGGACAACACCGGCTACCACCTGCCGAGCATCCTTTGCGGCAGCGAGGGCACGCTCGCGGTGGTGACTTCGGCGCGACTACGCCTCGTCGCTCCGTCGCGGGACACTGCGGTCGCGCTGCTCGCGTTTGCGTCGGTCGACGATGCCGTGCATGCGGCCGCACAGTTGCGCCATGGCCTCGACGAGGTGTCCGCGATCGAGTTGATGGTTGCCGAAGGCGTGGAGTTGGTCCGATCGGTCAACGGGTGGCCACCGCCGTTCGCGGAACCCAGCACCGCACTGTTGCTCGTCGAAGCGAGCGGCGCCGACGGTGCTGTCTCCCGCCTCGCCGACGCCGTCGCGTCGCTCGAGCGAGTCGACGACGTCGCGGTGGGGGAGAGTGCCGACCAGCGTGCCCGTTTGTGGCGCTATCGAGAAGCGCATACAGAAGCGATCGCCACCGAGGCCGCCCGGTCCGACGGTTCTGGTGCAACGCACAAGCTCGATGTCACGCTGCCCCCCTCCTCGCTGGCGGCGTTCATGCGCGACATCAGCGCGCTCGTCATCGAGAGCCGACCGGCGGCGAAGGTGTGGCTCTTCGGTCATGCCGGTGACGGCAACATCCACGTGAACATCACCGGCGTCGCCGAAGACGACGAAGCGATCGACGAGATCGTCTTACGCACGGTGGCCGAACGGGGAGGTTCGATCAGCGCCGAGCACGGCATCGGTCGGGCCAAGCGGCGTTGGCTGCACCTCAATCGCAGCGCCGACGAGATCGCGCTCTATCGTTCGATCAAACGCGCCTTCGACCCAGACGGCATCTTGAGCCCCGGCGTGTTGCTTCCCGACTGAGGCCTGATCAGTCGGAGTACCAGAGGCCGCGGCTCTGCAACACGTCGCGCAACGCGACCAGATCGTCGCTCATGATGCCGTCCACTCCGAGATCGATCAGTCGCCGAATCACGATCGGGTCATCGATGGTCCACACGTGTACCGCAGTGCCGCGCCGGTGGGCGAAGTCGACGAACCGCGCGTCGACGATCGGTACTCGCCCGGAACGCATCGGAACCTGCACGCAGGCCACGTTCGATCGTGCGACCGGCACGCCGAGCGACCCGACGCGAAGGCGTCGTATCGCCGACGGGCCGCCCGCCATGCACACGCGGGGCCCGAGCCGCGCCCGCAACGCGAGCAGACGGCGGTCGGAGAACGATGCGATGCACACGCGCTCGAGCGCCGAGGCGCGGTGCAGTACCCGAACCAGCGGCTCGACGACCGCATCGTGCTTCGCGTCGATGTTGACGAAGGCGTCGGGGAACGAGCCGAGCAACTCTTCGAGCAACACGATCGGTTCGGAGCCCGCCACGCGGGCCGCCTGCACCGCTTGCCACGGCAACTCAGCGATGACACCTTGCTGGTCGGTGACACGATCGAGCACATCGTCGTGAAACGCCAGCACGATGCCGTCCGACGTCGCGTGGGCATCGGTCTCGAAGTAGCGAAAGCCGAGCGAGCGCGCGTGCTCGAACGCCGGCCATGTGTTCTCGGGGCAGTGCCCGGCGCCACCGCGATGAGCAAATGGAATCGGGCCCTGATGGTCGAGGTACGCGTGCATCGACCCGCACGCTAACAACGAGTTGTCCGCTAGCGTGATCCGGTGCACGACCGCCATGCCGAGCAGACCGAGCGATTCACGGCGCTCGTGGGCCCTGACGACGCGTCCATCCCGCTCGACGAAGTCGCGCTGTGCATCGCCGCTCACGCGTATCCGCGTCTCGACGTACACCAAGAGCTCGAGCGCATCGACGGACTCGCGTCACAGTGCAGCGAGCCCACGTTGACCGCACTGCTCCGGCTCATGTTCCGCGATCAGGGATTCGCCGGCAATCGTGGCGACTACTACGACCCCCGCAACTCCTTCCTCAACGAGGTGCTCGACCTCCGGCTCGGCATCCCGATCACGCTCTCGTTGCTGTTGATGGAGGTAGGCCGGCGCATCGGTGTGCCTCTCGAGGGAGTCGGCATGCCCGGCCACTTTCTCGTGCGCGACAAGGTCGACCAGACGACGTTCGTCGATGCGTTCAACGGCGGCACGCTGCTCGATCGACACGGTTGCGAGCAGCTGTTCCAATCGCTGCAAGGTGCGGGCCGCCCTCTCGATCCCGTGTTCCTCTTGCCGATCGAACGATCCGCCATCGTCAGTCGCGTGCTCTCCAATCTCCGGGCGATCTACACGCAACGCCGCGACATGCCGTCGCTGTTGTGGGTGACACGCTTGCGCGTCCGGTTGCCCGATGCCGACGACACCGTCTGGCGCGAGCACGCGACCGTTCTCGCCAACTCGGGTCGCGTCGCCGAAGCGATCGGCGCGTTCGAACAGGCCGGACGACTTGCACCCCAGCACAGCACCAACGATCAGCTGGCGGCCGACCGTTTGCGAGCGCGGTTGAATTGATGCGATCCGCGACATGATCGATCGCACGATCAAACGAAGCCTCGGGCAGATGATGAAGGGCGTGCAAGTGGTCGCCGCCACCGACGGCGCCATCACGCGCGGTTACTGCTCGCACTGGGTGTGTCAGATTTCTTTCGAAGAACCGATCGTGTTGGCGTCGTGCTCACCAAAGCACGACACCCACCCGCTCATCGTCGAGTCCAAGCGATTCGCGGTGTCGATCCTCGCCGCCGACCAAGTCGAGATCGGCCAGTACTTCTCCTATCCGGGTCGCAAATTCCGCTACATGGCGCCCGAATACCTTTCGCTTGTCGATGGTTGGCCGGTCGTGCCCGATGCGATCGCGTGGCTCGGCTGCGAGGTCTTCGAGACCACGCTCGGAAAATTCGATCACGATCTATTTTTCGCGCGAGTCATCGCGGTTGGCGAAGGCCGGCTCAAGGCACCGCCCTTGCTGTATTCGTCGCGGCTCGGCTGGCGCGCCACTGGGGACTCGGCCCGCAAACCTGGTGATTCCGTGCGTGATCGACTACTCGCGCGGCTCGCCGAGCTCGGTATCGACGCAAGTGGCGAGGACGACGATGAATAGCGCCGTCGAGGCGTCACCGCGCGTTCACGCCACAACCGATGGGCCATCGTCACATCAGATGATGTGACGATGCGCGCGACTCCATGACATTTGGGTAACGGCATGAACGCGCCGAACCAAACAATCGCAGAAAGAGCCGAGGGTGAGCACGAGGCGCCGCTAGCGTGGTCCGAATGCCTCGTCGGACAAAAATCGTCGCGACCATCGGACCCGCTTCCGAGAGCGAGCCGATGCTCCGCGCGTTGATCAATGCCGGTGTCGATGTCACTCGACTCGGCCTCGCACATGGCACCATCGATGATGCGCTCGAGCGCTATCACCGCATCCGCCGCGTTGCCGAAGAAGAAGGCAAACACGTCGGCATCCTCGTCGACTTGCCCGGTCCCAAAGTGCGAGCCGCTTCGTTCGGCGATCACGCGGTCGATCTACCCGATGGGCACATCGTGCGCCTCGCAGTCGGCCACGATCGCAGCACCGCCGACGTGATCGAGGTCGAGTACGACTCACTGCTCGAAGACATCCAGATCGGTGACCGCCTCGTGCTCGGCGACGGCAAGGTCCAACTCGACGTGCGCGAAAAGCAGTCCGACAAATTGGTTGCCGAGATCATCTCCGGCGGCGAGGTCAGGGCACGGCCGGGCGTGCACATCCCGTCCGATCGGTTGTCCATCTCGACACCGACGCCCGAAGACCTCCGCGCCATCGATGCGTTCGTCGACGTAGGTGTCGACATGATCGCGTTGTCGTTCGTTCGTTCCGCGCATGATGTGCGCCGCGTCGGCACCGAGATCTATCCACGCGGTCCGCTCGTGATCGCCAAGATCGAAACGCGCGCGGCCGTGCAAAACCTCGCCGGCATCATCGACGCGGCGGGCGCCATCATGGTGGCCCGCGGCGACTTGGGCAACGAGTGCACGATCGAAGAGCTGCCGTATTTGCAAAAGCAGATCATCCGCGACTGCATCGCGGGCGGCCGCCCGGTCATCACGGCAACGCAGATGCTCGAGTCCATGATCGAGTCCGCGGCACCGACGCGCGCCGAGGCGTCCGACGTGGCCAACGCAGTGTGGGACGGTTCCTCCGCGGTCATGCTCTCGGCCGAGACTGCAATCGGCGTCGACCCGGTCAACGTCGTGCGCACCATGCATCGCATCGTGCGCCGCGCCGACGAGTCCTTCGACTACGGCGGTTGGGCCGCCAACCTCGCCAAGTTGCGCATGACCAAGAACGACAGCAGCGAACACTCCGTCACCGACGCAATGACGATGGCCGCGTGGCGCGCCGCGTCAGAGCTCGGGCTCTCGACGATCGTCTGCATCTCCGGATCCGGCTTCACCGTGCGCTCGATGGCGCGCTTCCGGCCGACCGCCCGCATCCTGGGTTTCTCGCACAACCCGCGCACCGTCAAACAGCTGACGCTGTCGTGGGGCACGACGTCGATCCAACTCGATGCCGGTGGCAGCAACGAAGAGATGGTCAGGCGAGCGCTCATCCTCGCACGCGAAGGGGGCTACGTCCGCGCCGGTGAACTCGTCGCCGTGCTCGCGGGCATGAGTACCGCCGCGCGCTCGACCAACGTGTTGCGCGTCGAGACCGTGCCGTAGCTGCTCGTGCTACGGCGTTACCGGACAACTGCCCGGCGCGTCGGCGGGGATCTTGTCCTTGGGAATCTTGACGTCGAACCCCAACACCTTGCAGTCGCACGTCTTTGCGCAATCCTCGAGATCAGCGCGCTGGGTCCATGCCACGACGCCGATCACGGCGAAGATTGCGACCAACGTGCCTTTCAATACGAGTTTCTGTATGAAGCGCAATACGAGAAACATCAAGACGAGCATCGCGCCGATGACGCCGAGGGCAATCCATTGAAGGTTGTCGGAATTCGCCCAACTCGGCAATTGCGCAGCAAGCATCGTCCGAGCGTAACGTCAGTCGACCGTAAGTTGATGGCAATGCCATGTAACGAGAACGAGAAGAGGGCAACACCGTGTCCGAAGTTCGCTTGAGTTCATCTGGTCCACCCGAGACGATTCTCGATCACGAACCAGCCGAAGCGCTCGCCGCGCTCGAACGCGCCCTCGAAGAGCCGCTCGACCGAAGACGCGATGCCGTGTCCGCGGTGGCCGCCAAGTGGCCTCGCTTTCTCGACGCGTGGGCGCAACTCGGTGAACTCGCCCGCGACGAGGTCGAGGCCTACGCCGCGTTTCGCGTGGGCTATCACCGTGGTCTCGATCGTTTGCGGGCCAATGGCTGGCGCGGTACCGGCTATGTGCGTTGGCGCTACGAGACCAATCGCGGGTTCCTGCTCGCGCTCGCGGGTCTACAACGCATGGCTACCGCCATCGGCGAGCGCGACGAAGCCGAGCGCTGCGCCCACTTCTTGTCCCAACTCGACCCCGCGTGGCCGCCCACTGAACTCTGAATCACCCCCTTCCTTCGTCGGCGCCGTCCTCGCCGGCGGGTCGAGTACTCGCATGGGTCGCGACAAGGCACTCGTGGAAGTCGACGGCGATCCGCTGGTTCGACGGGTCGCGAGCGCGCTCGCGCGCGCCGGCGCGACCCGCGTCTTCGTCGTCGGGGGTGATCGGCCCGAGATCGAAGCGCTGGGTCTCGAGGTCGTGGCCGATCGGTTCCCGGGAGAGGGCCCACTCGGCGGGGTGTTGACCGCGATGTCGGCCACCGAGTCGGCGGTGATTGCGATATTGGCGACCGACATCGTGGCCCCGGACCCGACGACGATTCGCGCCGTGCTCGACGCGCTCGCGGGCGACGACGTCGCGGTACCAGTCTCCGGCGGGCGGCGTCATTTCCACCATGCCGTCTGGGGTCGATCGGCGCAGCAACCACTCGAATCCTCGTTCGCGTCGGGGGAGCGCGCCATCAAGCGGGCGGCGCGTGACTTGGCCGTCGTCGAGGTCGCCGGCCTGCCCGCCGGTGCACTCGCCGACGCCGACACGCCCGATGAGCTGCCCTACACACAAGGTTCACCGCGCGGCGGCCGGTGACCAGTACGATCGACCAGAGCCCGAATCCCCGACAGGATGTGGCCCGGCCGCATGAGTGTTCCCGAAATCGACGTGCAGACCTTGGTGAGTGAGCGCAGCGCGGGCCGCCGGGTGTTCGACGTGCGTGAGCCCGACGAATACGAAGAAATCCGGGTGCCCGATGTCGTATTGGTTCCCCTCGCCGACGTACCCGAAGAGATCGAGCAGTTCGAAGGGACCGACCCCGTCTATGTCATCTGCCGGTCCGGGTCACGCAGCCGCAAGGCAGTCCAGTTCCTGCGGGCCAACGGCATCGACGCGGTCAATGTTGCCGGCGGCACCTTGGCGTGGGTCGATGCGGGGCTGCCCACCGAAGCCGGCCCGCGTTAGCGATATCAGGACCGCAGCGCACCAATGACCTACGAACTCGTCACGACGGCCAGTGCCCTTCTCAGCGTCGTCGACGAGTTGCTCGACGAGCCTCGTTATGCCGTCGATACCGAGTTCCATCGTGAGCGCACCTACTTCCCCAAGGTCGCGCTCGTGCAGCTGGCCTGGCCCGGACGCACGGTGCTGGTCGACCCGCTGGCCGTGTCGCTCGAGCCGCTGAGCAAGGTGCTGCAAGGCACCGGGCTCGCCGTACTACATGCGTCGAGCCAAGACCTCGAGGTGCTCGACCTCGCCTGTGGGACCACCCCGACCCGGCTGTTCGATACGCAGATCGCCGCGGGCTTCCTCGGCTATGCGTCGGCGTCGTTGGCGTCGTTGTGCGAACGCGCGCTGCGCATACGCCTACCCAAGGGCGACCGGTTGACCGATTGGCTCGTGCGGCCCTTGACCGAAGAACAGCTGATCTACGCGGCGGCTGACGTCGACCATCTGCTCACGATCCACGACTGGCTACTCGAACGCCTCGGCGATCTCGGACGCATCGAGTGGGCCGAGGACGAGTGCGAAGACCTACGCCTCCGAGGCCGGCCCGAACGCCTGCCCCACGACGCATGGCGGCGCATCAAAGAAGCCCGCCAGTTGCGGGGCCAGGCCTTCGACATCGTCCGCGCCCTCGCGGCCTGGCGCGAAGAGCGGGCGGTCAAGCTCGACCAGCCCGTGCGCTTCGTGTTGCCCGATCTGGCCCTCGTTGCGCTGGCCCAGCGGGCCCCTCGATCGGCCCCCGAACTGCGCGGCGCCCGCGGGGTCGACGATCGCCACGTGGGGGGCCAGGTCGCCGGCGAGATCCTCGCGGTGATCGACGCCGCCCGCAACAATCCGCC
>JBDTLT010000161.1:0-12410 GCA_039934635.1 Acidimicrobiales bacterium | reverse complement strand
GACGCAGAAACTCGCGGCACTGACGATCAATCGGTCTCGGGGTCTCGCACCGGTGCCGGCACGACGTCTAGCGGCACCGCCGCGACCCCTACCGGCGCTAGCGCGACGCCTCCCGATACCGGCGCGACGCGTGCCGGAGGCACCGTCGATTCGAGCGGGCAGGTCGACTCGTCCGTCAGCGCGGCGGCGGTCGTGGCGGCGTCCGACGATCACCAAGACGACTGGCTGCTCGTCCTCCTCCCACTGCTCGGCATCGCGCTGCTCGGTGTCGGCTTCTTCTACTTCTTCATCGCCGGCAAACGGCGATGGCGTGATCGAGAGGGCTGAGCGTCGGTCAGTCGACGGTTGCCCCGGCGCGGGCCATCAATCGGGCGAGATCGACCTCGAGTTGAATGAGCGCGGGAAGATCGTCTTGGGTGATGCCGAGCGGACCGCTGAACAGGATGACCGAAACCGCGCCGCCCACCAGGCGCAACGCCATCAATCGTGCGAGATTCTCGTCGAGCCCGAATTCGTTGCGATAGACCGCGATGACCCGATCGACGATTGGCGTGGGACGGGGGGCATCCAAGGAGCCGGGCTCGGCGGCCATGAGCCAGTTCATCAGCAACGCGGCGGTACGCACTTCACGGGTGAATCCGTCGCGCGCGACCAGCGGGCTCGGGATACCGCGCGCCACGTCCTCGAGCAGGCGGTCGAACACCGCGCGCAACAGACCTGCTTTGCCGCCGAACCACGCTTGCACGAAGCGATGATGATGGCCTGCCGCTTCGGCGATGTCCCGCACGGTGATCTGCTCGGGGCTGCGGTCTTGCAGCAAGCGAATCGTCGCATCGACCATGTGCTCGATACCGATCGCACGCGGCGTTCTCGTCTGCGTTGTCACTTGCGGCTGGGGTTCGGACACCGGGCCAGTGTAAGAGCACACGAGGCTCACGGGCGGTTCTCGTCCACTGCTTCATCTCAAAGTTTGGTGGGCCGAACCACCCAGGGCGGCATCGACCACGGCATCGCCGACGCGGCGACGGGTGACTGCTTCGAGATAGCTCGGTGCCTTTGTCAGCTCGGTACCGCCGTCGACCGCGAAGCTCTGGCCGGTCACCCATCCAGACTCGGGACCAGCGAGAAACCTCACGGCCTCGGCCACGTCGATTGGCTCGCCCACCCGCGACAACGGCCGTTCGGACACGATGACATCCGCGTTGTCGCGAAGGTGCGTGCCGGTCGCATCGGACCGGATCAAACCGGCCCGCACGGCGTTGACGCGGACGTGAAGGGGTGCGAGCTCGAGTGCGGCGCCGCGGACGAGGCCTTCGACCGCGTGTTTGGCCGCGCTGTAGGGCGTCATGAACGGATATGCGAGACGCCCCGCGACCGACGAGATACACACGATCGAGCCACCACCCGCGGCCGTGAGATGCGGTGTTGCCTGACGGATCACCGAGAACGCCGACACGGTGTTGCGCCGGAGCTGTGCCACGAACTCGTCGACCTCGAACGCGATCAGCGGTTTCATCATCCCGCCGCCCACCACCGCGACCGCGATGGTGACGCGATCGGCAAGCGATGCGGTCGCCTCGAATGCGGCGGCGAGCGTGATTTCGTTCAGCGCGTCACCCACGAAGCAGTCGATGCGTGCGGCGGGAACGGCAGCCATGATGCGCTGCTGCGCAACATCCAGCGTGGCTGGTGTACGGCCCATGAGCAGCACCGCCGCGCCGTCGCGCGCGAGTCGCTGTGCGCAGGCGCTACCGATGCCCCCGCCACCGCCGGTGATGAGGGCTGCCTGGCCACCGAGGATCACGAACGGATCGTACCGACACGGGCCGTCGGCGGCGTTAAAGTGAGCGCCATGTCAACGACAGACGAACACGATCACGAAATCAAGATCAAAGGGGGGTCGTTCGAGTTGAGCGACCTCGGCCATTTGATGCCGGGGATGGCCGAAATCATGCCGCTCGTCGGCGGCCGCATTTGGAAGTGCTATTACGCCGGCCTCGCGCACAACAAGGCGCTCGCGGCGTTCCAGCTCAAAGAAGCAATCAATCTCATGGAGAAGGGTGCGATCCTGCGCCCCAAGTACACCGAGGACATGGACGAGTTCATCGCCGGCATCGTCGGCAAGATTCGTGGGTACATCGATGCCGAAGATTGGGCGGGCTTCGAGGCCGCGTTCGTCACGATGATCGAAGAAGCCAACGCGTACCACGAGAAGTACGACAAGGGTTACCTGCGCTGGAAGATGCCCGACCAGCCGCCGCCCGATCTCGACCTCACGCCTCTCTAACCCTCTGAGACGAACGGCACGGGTTCGCGGCCGTCGAGTCGACCGAGGACGACGACGAAGAGCGGAGCCCCGCCGTTCGGTACCGGCGGCCGGGCGAGGTCGATGGCCGTTCGATTCCCCCTTCTCATTCTCCGGTGACGAAATGCAAGGGTCGGCGGTGCCCTCGCGGAACGCCCCTACCTATTCTCCGGTGACGAAATGCGGGCATCGATGAGAGGGGCTAGGTCGGTCAGAAAATGTTCGCGTCGCGGCCGCTCAAAGCAGCGGTTACGGCGCCGCACCCCGCGGTCGCCGCCGATTCATTTCGTCACCGGAGAATGAGCATGCACTCGCAAATGGTGTGGCCCATATACCCGCGCCGACTGCACCCACCCGCCCGGCGGAGGTCTAGGTCAAGTTGTACTCGGGCCCCGAGCCACCCTCGGGCGGCGTGAAGCGTCCGCCCTTGGCCGAGATCGCCCCGCACTGCACGCAGTTCGACGGCGAGATGTCGACAGTGACGAGCCCGTCGTCGCCTTCGGCGCCAATCGCATAGACATCGGCGGGGCACATGTGCACCCACAGTTGGGCGACATCGCGCGGCACTCGCTGCTGTAGGCGAATGTGATTGGGTTGGTCGTCGCGCGTGCGGTTGCCCGCGGCAAACACTGACGAAAGTTTGTCGAACGTGAGCTTGCCGTCGGGCACCGGATAGCGATCAGCCCGGTCGGTGTGCAGCAGGGGCTGCGTGTCGTCGGCCTGCGTGCGCAGCTTGCCGACGCTGACTCGACCTTTCGAGAGTGCCATCACACTCGCCAGCGCGCCGCCGACGAAGAATCCGCGCCCGAAGACATGGCGCATATCGCGCACCTCGCGGAGATCGCTCCAGATGAAGCTGGACCGCACCGCGTCGTCATAGGACGACAGCGCCGTCGAGTGCTTGATCTGCGCGTACGCCGCTTCGGCGGCGAGGCGGCCTGATTCGATCGCGTAGTGCACGCCTTTGAGTGTCGGGATGTTGACCATGCCCGGCCCATCACCGCACAGCAGCATTCCCGGCGCGTGCAGCTGCTTGGGCAACGCATGGAAACCGCCGCCGGGAATCGTCTTGGCTCCCCATTCGATTCGTTCGCCGCCTTCGAGCAACGGGCGAATCTTGGGATGCGTCTTCAACTCTTGCAACAGATCGTGCACCGACAACGAGGCGTCACGATGGTCGAGCCCGACGACCATCCCGATCGAGAGCATGTCATCGCCCATCGGATAGATGAACGAGCCGCCGAACTCGCGGTACTTCGCCTGCGGGCGCAACGGCCAACCCATCGTGTGGATGATGCGATCGAGCGGTTGAGCGACCTTCCAGATCTCTTTGACGCCGAGCTCCCACACTTGCGCTTCGGCGCCGCGCAGATCGAAACGATCGATGGCGACGTTGGTCAAGTGTCCCTGCGAACCCTCTGCGAGCACGGTCACGTTCGCGACGATGTCACTGCCCGATTCGAAGTTGCCGAGCTCTTCGCCGTTGATGCCGCGGCCCTTGTCGCCGGTGCGAACGCCGACAACGCCACCGTCGGATACCAACAGCGTCTGCGCGGCCGTTTCGGGCAGCACCATCGCGCCGACTTCTTCCGCTCGCTCGGCCAACCATCGTCCGAGTTGGGACATCGAGACGATGACGTTGCCGTGATTGCGCATCGGCGGCGGGGGAGGGATCGGCATCGCGTTCTGGCGCGTGAGCACGTAGACGGACTCGTCGGGTACCGGCCCGTAGTTCGGCATGTCGTCGATGCCACGGTCGCCGAAGAGCTGCTTCAACGAACGCGGGTTGAGGACTGCGCCCGACAAGAGGTGTGAGCCGGGCTGCTTGCCTTTGTCGACGACCGCGAGCGGCACGTCACCGAGACGTTCGGCGGTCTCGGGATCGTCGGCGAGCAGTTGCCCGAAGCGGATCGCGCACGCAAGGCCCGCAGGCCCCGCGCCGACGACGAGTACGCCGACTTCGATGCGAGCGTCGACGGGGTCGGTGGGCTCGCCCACGAACTCGCCGGAGCGAAACGGTGGCGGGTACTCCGCGGGTCGGGTCACTCTCTACTACTTCCTTTGGCGCAGCAGCTCGATGAGCGCCGGCACGATCGTGTGCACGTCGCCGACCACGGAGAGATCGCTGAACTCGAAGATCGGCGCGTTCGCATCCTTGTTGATCGCGACGATCACCTTCGAATTCTGCATGCCGACCTTGTGTTGCACCGCACCCGAGATACCCAGGGCGACATACAGCTTGGGAGTGACCGTCTTGCCCGTCTGGCCGACTTGCGCCGTGTGCGAATACCAACCTTTGTACACGGCCGCGCGCGTGGCGCCCACCGCGCCGCCGAGCAGCTCCGCGAGGTCTTCCGCGAGTACGAAGCTCTCGGCCGAGCCGAGCCCGATACCACCGGCCACGATGACCTCGGCATCCTCGAGCGCGTGGCTCTTGTCTTCTCGCAACGTCTGGCTGACGAGCGTCGCGGCCCGTGAATGTTCGTGCGGGTGCACGTCGAGCAACTCGACGCGTGCGTCACCGCCGGTAGCGACGATTTCACAAGAGCCCGTGCGGAACAAGGCGATGCGGTGCGGCGAACGCCAACCGACATCGATGAGTATCGAATCTTGCAGCGCCGGTCGCTTGCCGATGAGTTCGCCGTCGTGATTCGCAATGTCGACGAGATCCCAGTTGAGCCCGGCATCGAGGCGAGCCGCGAGCGCCGCCGCCACATCGGCCGCGAGAACCGAGTTCGAAAAGAGCACGGTGTCGAACCCGCCCAGACGCACGACTTCGTCGAGCACGTCGACGCGTGGCTGTGGCAGTGGCGGATCGAGCGCGTCGTCTTGCACCACGTAGACAGTCGTCGCGCCGAACTTGCCCGCCTGCTCCGCGAGCGCGGTGAGCGCGCCACCGCCGATGAGCACGGCGGCAACCGGACCGTCGCCGACCGCGGCCGCTTTCGCCAGCACGCCGAGCGGGCCCTTGGCCAACTCTCCCTGGTGATGTTCGAGAAAGACGAGGGGCTTCACACGAGCTGCTTGTCTGCGAGGTAGTCGACGATGGCCTGGGCGGCGGTGCCGTCGTCGGTGATCTTGATCGAATTGACTCGAGCCGGGGGCTTGGCGATGCCGAGCACCGATGTCTTGGACCCTCCGTCGCCGGCGTCGCCCGCACCGAGACCGAGATCGGCGAGCGTGAGCACTTCGAGCGGCTTCTTCTTGGCGCCCATCATCCCCTTCAACGAGGTGTAGCGCGGCTCGTTGATCGTGTCGCTCACCGAGACGACCGCCGGCAAGCGTGCGTCGATCACGTCGTCGCCGACCTCGGTTTCACGCGTGACCCGCACTGACCCATCCTGCATCGTGACGGTGGCGGCCTGCGAGACGAACGGCAGCCGTAACAGCTCGGCCACCGTGGCCCAGAGCACCGCGCCCGCACCGTCGCTCGTCTGTTGTCCGAACAACACGAGATCGGCGGCCTCGCGCCCGAGCACCTTGGCCAGCACCTTGCTCGTGGCGATCAGGTCGGAGCCGGCCGCGGCGGGATCGCTGACGAGCACCGCCCGGTCGGCACCGAGGGCGAGGGCCGTCCGCAACGATTCGGTCGCCGACGTCGGTCCCATGGACACGACGACGACCTCGCCATCACCCTTGAGGCGAAGCGCCTCTTCGATGGCGTTCTTGTCGACGGCGTTGAGCTCGCCCGGACCACTGCGGTCGAGGCGATTGGAGTCAGGAGAAATGCGCAGGTTCCCGGTGGGGACATGCTTCACACACACGGCGATCTTCATGGCCGCGCATCGTAGTCAACCGCTCACGTCGCCCCGGGAGCCAGGCTGCCTGTACCCACTGTCATTTGAGCCACACTCCTGGCCGGCTTCAGGGCGGAATGACCCGGTTATACTCCGAAATCGCCACCGTTCTCGGTGCGGTGCTCACGTCGAATCTCATACTCGTCGACCACGGCTTGGGTGTTGAGCATCTGATGGAAAGCAGTGTCTCCGCTCCGAAACCATTGGCGAATCACTGAAGTACTCTCGGCCTGACCACTAGGTCGGGAGGCACCCGTGCATTGTCTGCGCACGCGGTTCGTTGCACTGCTCAGCGTTGTCGCCGGCTTGGCCGCTCTGTGTGTGGCGGTGCTCGCGTCTCCGGCCGCCGCTGCGACACCGACCGGCCGCACGGTCGTCGCCGGCAACAACTTCACGCTCGTGTTGCGGGCCAATGGCACGGTCGTCGGCTTCGGTCAGAACTACTACGGCCAGCTCGGCACCACGACGAACAACACGACACTGAACGCGAACGCGACGCCGACGCAGATCCCCGGCCTGACCAACGTGATCTCCGTCGCGGCGGGGCACACGTGGGGTGTTGCGCTGCGCAGCGACGGCACCGTCTGGACATTCGGCTACAACTTCTACGGCCAACTCGGTCGCACCCCCAACAGCGATCCGAACCCGACGCCGACGCAGGTGACGGGGCTCACCAAGGTCATCGCGATCGCCGCCGGCCAAGATCACACGTTGGCCTTGCGCGCCGACGGCACCGTGTGGGGTTTCGGCACGAACGGCATCGGTGAGCTCGGCAACGCAATCCCCGTCGGCCAAGTGAGCGCGACGCCCGTGCCGATCCCCGGCCTCTCGCACATCACCGCGATCGCGGCGGGCTCGGGGCACAGTCTCGTGTTGCGCGCCGACGGCAAGGTCTTGGCCTTCGGGTACAACTACTTCGGACAACTCGGCAATACGACCAACAACAATGTCTTCGTCGCCGGCGGCAACCCGACGCCGACCGAGATCGAGGGCTTGACCCAGGTGTCCGCCATCTCCGCCGGCACGAACTACAGCATCGTGTTGCGCACCGACGGCACCGTGTGGGGTTTCGGCACCAACATCCAAGGCGAGCTCGGTACGACGACCAACAACGGCGTGTCGACGGCCAATCCCACACCGACGCAAGTGCCCGGCCTCTCGGGGATCATCGCCATCTCGGCCGATGGGCATCACACGCTCGCATTGCAGTCGGGGGCGCGGGTCGTGTTCGGTTTCGGCCCGAACTTCTGGGGCCAACTCGGCCGCAACACCAACAACGGCAACAACAATGCGAACCCGACGCCGGTGGCGGTGGCTGGTTTGTCCAACGTGACCGCGCTCGGCGCGGGCAGTGACCACTCGGTCGTCGTACGCGGCGACGGAGGGGTGGCCGCGTTCGGGCGCAACTCTTACGGCGAACTCGGTGCGGCCGCGAACGCCACCGCGAATCCGACGGCGACCAACCTGCTTGCGTTGTCGGGGGCGGGGCAACCACCGGCATTCGCGTCGGTAGTACCCGCACGCTTGCTCGACACGCGACCGGGTTCGGAAACCATCGATGGCGACTTCGCGGGCGACGACGTGCGCACTGCGGACCTGATCACGTTCCTCCGTGTCGCGGGTCGCGGGGGTGTGCCCAACGACGCGACCGCGGTCGTGCTCAACGTCACCGTGACGCAAGCCGAGGGCACGGGCTACATCACTGCGTACCCCTGCGGCTCCGACCGGCCCACTACGTCCAACCTCAACTACAGCGCGGGCTCGACGATCGCCAACGCGGTAGTTGCGAAGGTCGGCGCGAACGGCAACGTGTGCTTGTACACGTCGGCGTCGGTGCAACTCATCGCCGATGTCAACGCGTACTACCGCGACACGAACGCGTTCGCATCGCTCGTGCCGGCGCGTCTGCTCGACAGCCGTCCGGGCTCACCGACCGTCGATCATCTCTCCGAAGGACTCGGCGTACGCAGCGTCAATTCCATCACCGAGCTGCAAGTGACCGGTCGTGGCGGCGTACCTGCGGACGCGACCGCGGTGGCGTTGAACGTCACCGTCACGCAAGCACAGAGCAGTGGCTATGTCACTGCGTATCCGTGCGGCAGTGATCAACCCAACGCGTCGAACCTCAACTTCGACGCGGGCTCGACGATCCCCAACGCGGTCATCGTCAGGATCGGCCTCGGAGGCAAGGTCTGCCTCTACACATCCGCCGCGACGCACCTCATCGCCGACGTCGATGCGTACCTCCGTGACACCACCACCTCGGCGGCGGTGGTGCCGGCGCGGTTGCTCGACACCCGTCCCGGGTCGTCGACCATCGACGACATCTCCGAAGGGATCGGCCTGCGCTCCTTCTCGTCGGTGACCGAGCTGCAAGTGACCGGGCGCGGCGGCGTCCCGAGCGATGCGACCGCGGTCGTGTTGAACATCACGGTGACGGGGCCGCTGGGCAACGCATTCGTCACCGTGTTCCCCTGCGGGTCCGAACAACCCAATGCGTCGAACATCAACTACGTCGCCGGCCAGACGATCCCGAACCTCGTCATCGCCAAGGTCGGCGACGGCGGCAACGTCTGCATCTTCACGCTGGCGCCGACGCATCTGATCGCCGACGTGAACGCGTATTACACGTAAGCAACGACAAAATCCCCTTGACGTGAGACGAGAATCTCATCATGATACGAATGTCTTTCCATAAGACATCAATCGCATCACGAGATCATCATCTCAGAGACTAGGGGAGTACCTGTCATGCAACCAACCGCATCGTCCACCACCAAGACCCGATTCCGGCCGACTCGCATCGCGCCCGAGACATTCCTCGTCCACGACCACGAAGGCGAGGGCAAGGCGCCGGTCCTGGTGCCGCTCAACACCATGGTGATCCGCTCGAGCGAGCCGGTCGTCGTCGACACCGGCATGGCGGAGAATCGTGAGCAGTTCCTGGCCGACGTGTTCGGTCTCGTCGAGCCCGCCGACGTGCGGTGGGTCTACCTGAGCCACGACGACGTCGATCACACGGGCAACGTCAATGCGCTCATGGAGGCCTGCCCCAACGCCACGCTCATCCTCAACTGGTTCATGGTCGAGCGGATGGGCGCCTCGCTCGCCGTGGCGCCCACGCGGTGGCGCTGGATCGGCGACGGCGAGTCCTTCGATGTCGGCGATCGCACGCTGCACGCCGTGCGGCCCCCGATCTTCGACTCGCCGACGACGCGCGGCCTGTTCGACCCGACGACGGGCGTGTACTGGGCGTCGGACAGCTTCGCCACACCGATGCTCGCGCCGATCACCGATGTGCGCGACCTCGACCACGACTTCTGGATCGACGGCATGAAGATGTTCAACCAGTACGTCAGCCCCTGGCTCGAGCTCGTCGACGATGCGCGGTTCCAGGCCACGGTGCAACGCGTCGCCGACCTGCGTCCGACGGCGATGGCCGGTTGCCACACGCCGGTGATCGGGCCCGACCACGTCGCTGCCGCGCTCGCCGCCGCACGCGCCACGCCGACCGCGATCGTGCCGCCGCAACCCGATCAACATGTGCTCGACGAGATCTTGCGCTCGCTCATGGCCGGCGCCGCCGCCTGAGATGGCGAGAGGGCGGAGCCTGGCGCTTTCCCGCAGCCGCTATGGCTCCGCCTTTTTCAATGCTCCGAGGCTGTCACTGGGCATCGTTAAGCTTCACCACGCCAGCCATCGGAGGTGATGAACACGAAGCACGACTTCCGCTTTACGCGGCCGCTGTACACATCGGCAGAAGCAGCTCGCCTCGTGGGGGTGCCGACATCGACGTTCGTCAGCTGGGCCAAAGGCTACGTGCGTCGGCAATCAAATGGTCGGGTCGTCCAGGGCGCGGCGATTGTTACATCAATCGATGCCGTTGCGCCGATGCCCTCGATCCCGTTCGTGGGATTGGCCGAAGGCCTTGTACTCGCTGCCGTGCGTGAGTCCGGCGTGCCGTTACAGCGGGTGCGTCCTGCCCTCGATGCTCTGGCCAAAGAGCTTGGTGTCGAACACGCGCTTGCCACCAAACGTCTCTATACCGATGGGGCAGAGATCCTGTTCGACTACTCGAGCACCGGACGCCGTTCGGGTGCCGCCGAGGTGGGCGAGCTCGTGGTCGTGCGCAACAACCAGCGGGTGTTCTCTGAGGTCGTGCAGAGGTATCTGCGCCGTCTCGAATACTCGAACGACGGCTACGCCAGGCTTGTGCGCCCACCCGCCTACAAACTGGCCGATGTCGTGTGCGACCCCGACCGCAGCTTTGGTCGCCCGATATTTGCGAAGGGTGCAGTCCGCGTCGACGACGTGCTCGGACGTTTCGATGCGGGTGAGTCCTTGGTCGACCTGTCGGCCGACTTCGGAGTTCCGATTGCCGAGCTAGAGGACGCGTTGCGTGTCGCATCCCGAAGGGCTGCCTGACCTCTTTCTCGATCGCAGCCTCGGACGGATCAAAGTCGCGCACCTGCTCCGATCTCATGGACTTCGACTCACGACGCTGGCAGAGCACTACGGCATGCCCCGTGATGAGACGGTGGCTGACGTCGAGTGGCTCGAGCTAGTGGGCACGCGAGGATGGGTCGCTCTCATGAAAGACGACCGCATTCGATATCAGCCAGAAGAGCGGGCAGCGCTGCGTCGATTTGCGGTGCGCTGCTTCGTGATCACGAATGCCAACCTGACCGCCGAGGCGATGGCCGATCGATTCATACACCGGCTCGACGCCATGACCAGAGCCTGCAAGCGTCGCAAGGGGCCATTCTTGTATTCGGTGGGCGAGCGTCGCCTGACAGAGATTCGGCTGCGGTAGCGAAGTGGCAGGCCGAACGTCGGCACACCGCGCGCGGTAGCGTGCGCGGTGTGGAGATTCGACCGGTCAGTGGTGCACTCGGCGCAGAGGTGCGCGGTCTCGATCTCTCGGCGCTCGACGAAGGTATGGCCCGCACCGTTCGTGATCTCGTGCACGAGCATCTCGTCGTGTTCTTCCTCGACCAAGACCTCTCGATCGGCGCGCATCAACGCCTCGGCGAGTCGCTGGGAGAGATCGTCGCGAATTCGTACACACCGTCGGTCGACCCCGACTATCCGGGGGTCACGTTGCATCGATCGGTGGACGGTTACGTCGCCAACGTGTGGCACAGCGACGGGCAGCCTCGACCCGCACCGGTGAAGTTCACGATCTTCAAGATGGTCACGTGCCCCACTCGCGGTGGCGACACGATGTGGGCCAACCAATACCTCGTCTACGAGCGCCTCTCGCCGCCGCTGCGTGAGCTGCTCGACGGCCTGACCGCGTTGCAGCGCTCGGGCGTCAATCTCGCGGAGCAGTCGCCGCACCCGGCCGTCTTGGTCCACCCCGAGACCGGCCGCAAGCTGCTCTATGTCAGCAAGTTCCACACCGTGCGCTTCCTCGAGATGTCGGTCGGCGAGAGCCGTGCCCTCATCGACTATCTGGTCGCCGTCGCGGCCGAGCCCGAATACACGTGTCGCTATCGCTGGTCGCCCGGCGTGGTCGGCATCTGGGACAACCTCGCGACGCAGCATTACGGCGTCAACGACTTCGACGAGCCGCGCGTCTTCCATCGCGTGATGATCCAAGGCCCGACACTGCCGGCCAACGCGGGACGTTGGCCTGCACTCGACGACGATGCGCCGCGCACGATGATCACCAAGGACGGTTCTGCCGGCGTCGTCGGTGAGTTCGAGTCCGAGCTCTGGTCGCGCGCCGACTGAACCATGCCCGACCAAGAGCGTCCGGTATGGAGTCGCGACACGATGCGCGATCGCACCGTGTTGGTCACCGGTGGCGCGAGCGGTATCGGTCGTGCGTGCGTCGAACGATTCGTCGCCGCGGGCGCACGGGTGGCCGTGATCGACATCGCGGAGGGCGGTGACGCGGCCTCGAACGCAAACGTGCTGTCGGTCATGGCCGATGTGAACGACGAAGACGGCGCGAATCATGCCGTCGACACGGTCTGCCGCGAGTTCGGCTCGGTCGAGGTGTTGGTCAACAACGTGGGCGGCATGGGCCCGATCACCGCCCGCCGTTTCGAAGAACTGACCGCCGCCGAGTGGGACGAACTCGTTGCGTTCAACTTGCGCCCGACATTCCTCGTGACGCGAGCAGTGTTGCGCAGTGCCGCGCGCGATGCGCTGCGCTCGATCGTCAACATCGGCGCGTCGTTGGGTGAACGAGCCGCGCCGCATCTGTCGGCCTACGGTGCGGCCAAGGCGGCGGTCTCGCAGCTGACTCGCACGCTGGCCGTCGAGCTCGGCCCCGAAGGCGTACGCGTCAACTGCGTCGC
>JBDTLT010000160.1:0-12428 GCA_039934635.1 Acidimicrobiales bacterium | reverse complement strand
CGCACATCATGAAGGCGTCCGGCGTGCCGGCGTCGCTCCTCGATGCGATCGGCGAGGTGCTCACCTGGCCCGCGACGCACGATCAGGTCGTGGCGGCGTCCAAGCTCGTGCCCGACGACATCGTCCAGATGATCACCGCCTCGGGCACCCCCGACGAGTGCCGGGCCAAGGTCGCCGAGTACGTCGCCGCCGGCTGCACGTGCCCCATCTTGTACCCCCTCGGCGACGACGTACGATTGATGATCGACACGTTTGCCAACGGGCAATCCTGAGACAGATCGGAGTCGCGAATGTCAAGAACAGTGCGAGCCGCGTTGCTGCAAACCGAGTGGACCGGCGACAAAGAATCGATGATCGACCGGCACGAAGAAGCCGCCCGCGACGCCGCAGCGCAAGGAGCACAGGTCATGTGCTTCCAAGAGCTCTTCTACGGCCCGTACTTCTGCCAGGTGCAAGACCCGGCCTACTACGAGTACACCGAAGAGATCCCCGCCGGGCCGACCACACAGCGGTTCCAGTCGGTGGCCAAAGAGCTCGGCACCGTGATGGTCTTGCCGATGTACGAACGGGTTCGGGAAGGCCTGTACTACAACACTGCCGCGGTGGTCGATGCCGACGGCACCTACCTCGGCAAGTACCGCAAGCAACACATTCCGCACGTGCAGGGGTTCTGGGAGAAGTTCTATTTCCGTCCCGGCGACGGTGGGTATCCGGTGTTCGACACCGCGGTCGGCAAGGTCGGCGTCTACATCTGCTACGACCGCCACTTCCCCGAAGGCTGGCGCGCGCTCGGTGTCAACGGGGCCGAGATCGTGTTCAACCCGTCAGCGACGAGCCGCGGCCTGTCGTCGTATCTGTGGAAGCTCGAGCAGCCCGCGGCGGCGGTCGCCAACGAGTACTACATCGGCGCGATCAACCGCGTCGGCATCGAGCCCCTTGGCGACGACGATTTCTACGGCACCAGTTACTTCGTAGACCCGGAAGGCAAATTCGTCGGTGACACCGGCGACGCCAACAAGCCAGAGTTGATCGTGCGCGATCTCGACATGGACCTCATCAAGGTCGTGCGCGATCGCTGGGCGTTCTACCGTGATCGCCGCCCCGACGCCTACGGCGATCTCACCAAAGACTGACCTGACCCACACCTGGAGGAACGAGATGGCCCGCATCCTCATCAACAACGGCACGGTCGTCAGCGCCACCGGCGCTTCGGCCGCCGACGTGCTCGTCGAGGGCGAGACCATTGCCGCGCTGCTGCAGCCCGGCCAGGCGGCGACGTTGGGTATCAACGCCGACCGCGTGATCGACGCGACCGGCAAGTACGTGATCCCCGGCGGGGTCGACGCGCACACGCACATGGAGTTGCCCTTCGGCGGCACGTTCGCGTCCGACACATTCGAGACGGGTTCGCGCGCAGCGGCGTGGGGCGGCACGACCACCATCATCGACTTCGCCGTCCAGACCTTCGGCGGCAACGTGCAAGACGGGTTGGCTGATTGGCATCGCAAGGCCGAAGGCAACTGCGCCATCGACTATGGCTTTCATCAGATCATCGGCGGGGTCGACGACGAGAGCCTCAAAGCCATGCGCTATCTCTCGGACCACGAAGGCATCACCAGCTTCAAACTGTTCATGGCGTACCCCGGTGTGTTCTACAGCGACGACGGCCAGATCTTGCGGGCCATGCAGGTTGCCGCCGAAAACGGTTCGATGTTGATGATGCACGCCGAGAACGGCACTGCCATCGACGTGTTGATCGCGCAGGCGATCGCACGCGGCGAGACCGACCCTCGGTTCCACACCGACACCCGGCCCGTCGAGATGGAAGAAGAAGCCACGCACCGCGCCATCATGTTGGCCAAGGTGGCCAAGTGCCCGCTCTACGTTGTGCACATGTCGGCCAAAGAAGCGGTCGAGACGGTTGCTCGTGCACGCGGCATGGGGGCCAACGTGTTCGGCGAGACATGCCCGCAGTATCTCTACTTCAGCTACGAAGAGCACATGTCGCTGCCCGGGTTCGAAGGCGCGAAATATGTGTGCTCGACGCCGATCCGCCGGCGATCCGAGGGGCATCAGGCGGCGCTGTGGCAGTACCTGCGCACCAACGATCTCTCGGTCGTGGCCACCGACCATTGCCCCTTCTGTTTCAAGGAACAGAAGGAACTGGGAGTCGGCAACTTCTCGAAGATCCCCAATGGCATCGGTGGCGTCGAGCACCGCATGGACACCATCTATCAAGGTGTAGTGAACGGTGAGATCGGGCTTTCGCGTTGGGTCGAGCTCTGTGCCACCACACCGGCGCGCATGTTCGGCCTCTACCCGAAGAAGGGCGTACTCGCGCCCGGGTCCGATGCCGACATCGTGATCTACGACCCCAACGCAAAGACGCGCATCAGCGTCGAGACCCACCACATGAACATGGACTACTCGGCGTACGAAGGCACGGTCATCGACGGCAAGGTCGATACGGTGGTCAGCCGGGGCACTGTCGTGATCGACAACAACCAATACGTGGGGCGCAAAGGCCATGGGCGCTATGTGCCGCGTGGTCTCAGTCAATATCTCATCTGAACCAACTAAGGGCGGCGAGATGAACAGTATCCATCATTGGATCGGTGGCGCCGAGGTCGTGGGTTCGTCAGGACGCACCGGTCGTGTCTACGACCCTGCGACCGGCGAACAATCGGGCGAAGTGGATTTCGCCTCGGTCGACGAGGTCGACGTGGCGGTGGCAACGGCCGCGGCTGCGTTCCCCGAATGGCGGGCGACGTCGCTCTCTCGGCGGTCCGAGATCTTGTTCAAGCTGCGCGAGCTCGTCGACCGGTATCGAGTCGACATCGCGCGCGTACTGACCGCCGAGCACGGCAAGGTGCAAGGCGACGCGCTGGGCGAGGTCGCACGCGGCCTCGAGAACATCGAGTTCGCCTGCGGTGTGCCCTACCTCCTCAAGGGCGGCTACACCGAGCAGGCCTCGGGCGGCGTCGACGTGTATTCGATCCGCCAACCGCTCGGAGTGGTCGCCGGCATCACGCCGTTCAACTTCCCGGCCATGGTCCCGATGTGGATGTTCGCCAACGCCATCGCGTGCGGCAATACCTTCGTGCTCAAGCCGAGCGAGAAGGACCCGTCGGTGACCAACTTCGTCGCCGAGTTGCTGGCGCAAGCGGGCGTGCCGGCCGGTGTCTACAACGTCGTCCACGGCGACAAAGTGGCCGTCGACCGGTTGCTCGAACACCCCGACATCGCCGCGGTGAGCTTCGTCGGTTCGACACCGATCGCGCGCTACGTCTACGAGACCGGCACCAAACAAGGCAAGCGCGTGCAGGCACTCGGTGGCGCCAAGAATCACATGGTCGTGCTGCCCGATGCCGACCTCCAGATGGCGGCCGACGCGGCGGTTTCGGCGGCATTCGGTTCGGCGGGTGAACGATGCATGGCCATCAGCGTGGTGGTCGCGGTCGGCGGCATCGGCGATCTGTTGGTTGACGCCATCCAGAGCCGTATGAGCGAGATCAAGGTCGGCCCCGGCGACGAGCCCGGCAACGAGATGGGTCCGCTCATCACGCGCGAACACCGCGACCGCGTCGCCGGCCATGTCGAGACCGCAGGGCGCGCCGGCGCGAAGATCGTCGTCGACGGCAGCGCACTCACCGAGCGGGCGGGCTTCTTCTTCGGCGTGACGCTGCTCGACCACGTCACCACCGACATGGCCTGTTACCGCGACGAGATCTTCGGCCCGGTGTTGTCGGTCGTGCGCGTCGACACCTACGACGAAGCGGTCGAACTCGTCCACACCAACCCCTATGGCAACGGCACCGCCATCTTCACGCGCGACGGCGGCGCGGCCCGCCGGTTCCAATTCGACATCGACGTCGGCATGGTCGGCATCAATGTGCCGGTGCCGGTGCCGGTGAGCTACTACAGCTTCGGTGGATGGAAGGCGTCGTTGTTCGGCGACAAGCACATGTACGGCCCCGAAGGCATCGACTTCTACACCCGCAGCAAAGTCGTGACGAGCCGCTGGCCCGATCCGGCGACATCGAAGGTCGACCTCGGCTTCCCCCAGAATCGCTAGGGTCTCGATCCACGTACCCGTTCAAAAGGCGAAGTCAGGAGACTCACCAATGGAGTTCGGGGTCGTCTTGCAGACGAATCCACCGGCGTCGAAGACCGTCGAATTGGCGCGTCTCGCGGAGCTCGAGGGTTTCGAGTACGTGTGGACGTTCGACTCCCACATCTTGTGGGAAGAGCCGTTCGTCATCTATTCGATGATCCTCGCGAACACGCGCAAGGTGGTCGTCGGGCCGATGGTGACAAACCCTGCGACTCGAGATTGGACCGTCACTGCGTCGCTGTTCGCGACACTAAACGAGATGTTCGGCAATCGCACGATCTGCGGCATCGGTCGGGGCGACTCCGCGGTGCGCGTCGCGAACGGCAAGCCGACGACGCTCGCCACGCTGCGCGACAGCATCGCGGTCATCCGCGAGCTCGCCAACGGGCGAGAGGTCGACTACAAGGGCAACCAATTGCGCTTTCCCTGGGGAGCCAAGAGCGCGCTCGACATCTACGTCGCGGCGTACGGGCCCAAAGCGCTCGCACTTGCCGGCGAGGTGGGCGACGGCTTCATCCTGCAACTCGCCGATCCCGACATCGCGGCGTGGAGCATCAAGGCCGTCAAAGACGCCGCCGCGGCGGCCGGGCGCAATCCGGACGACGTCAAGATCTGCATCGCCGCGCCGGCCTATGTCGGTGACGACCTCGCGCACATGCGTGATCAAGTGCGGTGGTTCGGAGGCATGGTCGGCAACCATGTCGCCGACATCGTGTCGCGCTACGGAGCGGGAGGGGGCGCCGTGCCGCAAGCCCTCACCGACTACATCGCCGGTAGGTCCGACTACGACTACAACGAGCACGGCCGGGCCGGCAACACGCATACACAGTTCGTGCCCGACGAGGTCGTCGATCGCTTTTGCATCCTCGGTCCGGTCGAGACGCACGTCGCCCGCCTCAAGGAGCTCGAGGGGCTTGGCGTCGACCAGTTCGCAATTTATCTGCAACATGACGGCAAGGAACAGACGCTGTTGGCCTACGGGAATGACGTGATGCCCGCCGTGCGCGAGCATGTGGCCGCCAAGACCTGAGACAACGGCGGATCATCGCCGGACCGGCAAGTAGAGCGGCGGATTGCGGATGGGCGACAGACAGGCGAGCCGTGCCCGCATGCGAGCGCGCGCTCGCCGGGTCGTCATGTTCGCGCTCGCACTGTTGCTGGTGTGCGCCGGCTGGGAGCTGTACAAGATGGTCGGCCCCGAAGCCGGCGGCAAGATCTTCGGCGCACAGCTCTTGCCCAAGTCCGAGAATCGGGCGATGCCCCACGTGTGGGACATGGTGCAACGGTTCGGACGCCCCGAGCAACGCGGATCGTCTCGCACCGTCGGGCAAGCCGTGGCCGAAGGCGCGTGGTACACGTTCCGGCTCGCATCCGTTGGCTTGCTGCTCGGTGTGCTCGTCGGCATGGGCCTGGCCATCTTGATGGCGCGCTTTCGCGTGGTCGAGCGGGGCCTGCTCCCCTGGTTGATCGTGTCGCAGACCGTGCCCTTGATCGCGCTTGCTCCCCTCGTCGTCAGCTGGGGCGGGCGGCTGCACATCGGCGGGTTCACCTGGCAACGATGGATGTCGGTGTCGGTGATCGCCGCGTTCCTTGCGTTCTTTCCCATCGCGATCGGTGCGCTACGCGGGCTCACGTCTCCTCCCGCCGCCGCGGTCGAGTTGCTCGCGAGCTATGCCGCACCGTGGTCGGCGACGTTGTTCAAGTTGCGGCTGCCGGCAGCGGTGCCCTACCTCATGCCCGCCTTGCGCCTCGCCGCGAACGCGGCAGTTATCGGCACCATCGTGGCCGAGATCTCCACGGGTTTGAAAGGCGGTATCGGTCGATTGGTTCTCGAATACATGCGCGAGGCAACCGGCGATCCGGCCAAGGTGTTCACCGCGGTGGTCGGCGCGTCGGTGCTCGGCCTCGTCATGGCCGGGTTGGTCGGATTGCTCGACAACTATGTGAGCCGCAACCGCCGTAGGGAGGCGACGATATGAGCGACTTCGCGGTCGACGTGGCCGGCGTGAGCATGGTGTTCAACAACGGCCGACCCAATCAGGTTCGCGCCATCGATGACGTCAGCCTCACGGTGCGCTCCGGCGAGTTCGTCTCGTTGATCGGGCCATCGGGTTGCGGCAAGTCCACCATGCTGCGGCTGATCGCGAACCTCATCGAGCCGACTTCGGGTTCGATCACCGTGAACGGCAAGCCGGCGGCGCAGGCTCGCCTCGACGGCGACTACGGCATGGCGTTCCAACAGGCGGGCCTCTTCGAATGGCGTTCCGTCGCGCGCAACGTCGAATTGCCGTTGGAACTCAAGTCGTGGGATCGCGCCAAGCGCCGCGAGCGAGCGCTCGAGATGTTGCGCCTCGTCAAGCTCGACGAATTCGCCGACCACTATCCGTGGGAGCTGTCGGGCGGCATGCAACAACGCGTGGCGATCGCGCGAGCGTTGTCCTTCTCCCCCGGTTTGCTACTGATGGACGAACCGTTCGGCGCGCTCGACGAGATGACCCGTGAGCACATGCAGACCGAACTCATCCGCATCTGTGCCGAGACGGGTTGCTCGGTGGTGTTCGTGACCCATTCGATACCCGAGGCGGTCTACCTCTCGGATCGTGTGATCGTGATGTCGCCCCGACCCGGGCGCATCGCAGCAATCGTCGAGGTCGACCTCGGCAAGCGCAGCGAAGACACCCGTGAGGCAACCGACTTCTTCAACAAGGTCACCGAAGTTCGCGAGGCGCTGCGGGGCTTCGAGCACACCGATCGGGTCATCTCGGTGGACGACCGATGAAACGGGGCCGGCTCGCTGCCGTACTGCCGCCGATCGTCTTCGGCATCCTCTTTCTCGCCGCGTGGGAGTTGTTCGTCGTCGCCCGCGACATCAAGCCCTACCTCTTGCCCAAACCCAGTGCCATCTGGGGTCAGTTCCACGGCAACTTCACATTCATTCGCAAGGCCACGCAGGTGACGGGAACCAACGCGTTGATCGGTCTCTTGCTGGGCGTCGTCCTCGGCTCCGCGATTGCATTCGCGGCCAGCCGGTTCAAGTTGCTCAACGAACTCATCTCCCCAATGGCGATCGCCGTTTCCGCCATGCCGATCATCGTGCTCGTCGCCATATTCAACGACCTCTTCGTCATCACGAGCGAGATCCCGCGACGCTTGATGGTGGCGGTCGTCGTGTTCTTTCTCGTGTTCATCAATGTTTCCAAGGGATTAACACAGGCCGACGCTACGCAACTGGAGTTGATGCGCAGCTACGGTGCGGGCGAAGCGGACATCATCCGCAAAGTGCGGGTACCTCACGCGCTCGAGTTCTTCTTCGTCGCACTGCGCCAGGCCGCACCCCTGGCCGTCGTGACGGCGTTCGTATCGGAGTATTTCGGTGGCCTACAAAACGGACTCGGTTCACGCATCTCACAGTCGATCGCCAACTCGAGGGACGCGGCCGGTTGGGCCTACGTAGTGGGGGCATGCCTTCTCGGTCTGGCATTCTTTCTGCTGTCGATCGCGCTCGAGCGAATCGCCATGCCGTGGAAGGTTCGCCGATCGTCGAGTTGAAGGCCGAGCAAGAGTAGACAGCAACACATCAAGCAACCCGGGAGGGAAACGCAATGAAGTGGACCAGAGTCACAAGGAAGGTTGCGGCCATCATCGCGCTACTGCTCGTCGCAGCGGCATGTGGTGACGACAAGAGTTCGACGTCGAGTACGGGCGATCTGACCAAGGTGAAGTTGCAATTGCAGTGGTTCACGCAAGCCCAATTCGCCGGCTACTTCGCTGCGGTCGATCAGGGCTTCTACAAGGCCCAAGGCCTCGATGTGCAGATCATCGAAGGCGGTGTCGACATCGTGCCGCAAAAGGTGCTCGCGGACGGGCAAGTCGACTTTGCACTCGCCTGGGTGCCAAAGGCGCTCGCGTCGCGCGAGGCCGGAGCCGACATCGTCAACGTCGGACAAGTCTTCCAGAAGTCGGGCACCTTGCAGGTCTCGTTCAAGGACAAGAACATCACCAAGGGCGCCGACTACAAAGGAAAGAAGGTCGGCAACTGGGGCTTCGGCAATGAGTATGAGGTCTTCGCGGCGATGACCAAGGCGGGTCTCGATCCGGCGAAGGACGTCACCAACGTGCAGCAGGACTTCGACATGAAAGCTCTACTTTCCGACGGTATCGACGCGGCCGAGGCGATGACCTACAACGAGTACGCGCAGGTGCTCGAAGCAAAGAATCCGAAGACCGGCGCGCTCTACACCGCGGCCGACTTCAACGTCATCGACTACAACAAAGAGGGCGTTGCGATGTTGCAGGACGCGATTTGGGCCAACGGCCCGAAGCTGGCGTCGGACAAGACGTATCAGGACACGACGACGAAGTTCCTGCAAGCGTCGTTCCAGGGCTGGATCTACTGCCGTGACAACGCGCAGAAGTGTGCCGACGTCGTGGTGGCAAAGGGTTCCAAGCTCGGCAAGAGCCACCAGCTGTGGCAGATGAACGAGATCAACAAGCTGATCTGGCCATCGACCAAGGGCATCGGCATCCTCGACACGACGGCATGGGACCAGACGGTCAAGATCGCGCAGGGCACGAAGAACCTCGAGGGCAAGACCGTGCTGACGAAGGCGCCCGACGCCAAGGCGCAGAACATGACCTATGCGCAGAAGGCGGTCGACGCGCTGAAGAAGGACAAGCTCGAGACGACCGGCGCGACCTTCGCGCCGCTGACGGTGACGCTCCTCGAGGGCGGCGCCTGATTCAATGGTGGCGGGCCGGGTTCGACCCGGCCCGCCATCACGGCATCGATTTAGGGGGTCACATGGCGACAGCAGCACGCGAACGGCTGGTCTCGGCCGATTCACACGTCACGGTCACGCACGACGCGGTCAAGGCCAATCTCGCGACCAAGTTCCACGAGGACTACGACGCCGCGGTCGCCGCCGTCGGTGGTGGCGTGGCGATCCGTCAAGGTATGAATTCGATGCCGCGTGGCTTCGAAGGCGTACGCCACGCGATCGGTCGCGCCGGCAACCACGACCCCATCGAGCGCCTCAAGGACATGGACCAGGACGGCGTCGATGTCGAAGTGTGCTACTGCGAGTTCAGCGCGTTTCGCTACCTCTATCTGATCAAGAGCGGTTGGCGTGAATCGACGCAGGCGTTCAACGACACGCTCGTGCAGTTCGCGTCGGCCGATCCAAAGCGTCTGATCGCGTCGTATCAGATCCCCATCCACGACATCGCGGTCGCCGTCGACGAGGTTGCCCGCGTGGCCGACCTCGGCGGAAAGTCACTACAGCTTCCGGTGTATCCCATCGAGCTCGGCGCGCCCGATTACTACGACCATGTCTACGACCCACTGTGGGCGGCCATCCAGGACAGCGAACTACCCGCGTGCTTCCACATCGGCCTCGCTCCTATCACCTACTACAAGGGCGAGATGCCGCAGTTCGCGCAAGGAACCATCCAGCCCATGTCGGGCATGTTCACGTCGGTGCAATACGGCAACTTCATATTGAGCGGCGTCTTCGAGCGATTTCCCCAACTCAAGACCGTGTGGGTCGAGCCGGGTGTCGGATGGATCCCGTGGTGGCTCTTCCATCTCGACGAGATGGCAACGAAACGCAACTACCCCTTCGACGAAATCCGCGAAGCGCCCAGCTTCTACTACCGCCGCAACATGTTCACGACCTTCATCCACGAACCGTTCGCCGTGCACAACCTGCGCTACGAGATCGGCGTCGACAACATGATGTGGTCGACCGACTATCCCCACCCGGCATGCACCTGGCCCGATTCACGGGCCCTCGTCGACCAGGAGTTCGAAGGGATTCCGTCCGAGGAACGCGAGGCCATCGTGTGCGGCAACGCCACCCGGGTGTGGGGCCTCTAGCGCCTCGCCCCTCGAGCGATAGAATACCTGTCCGATACTTGGCAGAAAGCCTCACTAGCGGGTAGGGTCGTGTCATGGCTGGCGCCGACCGATTCGACTGGCATTTGCGTCTCGATGATCCCAACGAGCCGCTGTTCACATTGGCAGTCGTCTCCGACCTGTTCGGGGTCGACCCGCAGGTGATCCGGCGCATGGACCAAGCGGGCGTCTGCGCCGCACAGCGCACCGACGGCAACCATCGGCGCTACTCGCGCAACGACATCGAGGCCATCGGACAAGCCATCTCGATGCGCCGCGACGGCCTGGCGCACAATGCCATGGCGCAGATCATCGCGTTGCAACATCAGGTGGCTGCGCTCCGCGCCGAGATCGCCCGGCTGGGCGACGCCGACACCTGATCCCGCGGCCCACTCGATAGGTCACGCGCCAAAACGACAAGTGGGGACGACTCTTTCGAGTCGTCCCCGCGCGTCCGGATCGGATTGATTTCAGACGGTGATTGCTCGCTTGGCCTCGGTTGTGCCAACCTGCACCTTGCGGGGCTTCGCCGACTCGGCGACGGGGATCGTGAGCGTGAGCACACCCCTGTCGTAGTTGGCCTCGAGGTGATCGAGGTCGAGGTTCTCGCCGAGGAGGAGTTGGCGCGAAACCTTGCCTTGCGCGCGCTCGCTGGCCAGTACTTCGACGGTTTCGGCGTAGTACCAATTACGCTCGGCCGAGACGCTCAGCGAGTTGCGCTCGACGGTCAACTCGATCGAGTCGGGTTCGACGCCGGGCAGATCGAAGTGCACATAGACGTGATCGTCCTTGCGATACGCGTCCATCGGCATCGACTGCCGAGCCGGTGCCAACTGTTGGGTGAAACGGTCCAGTTCACGGAAGGGGTCGAAGCGCATCAACATGCGCATCACCTCCTGAGTCGAGGGTCGTTGAACGACTACATCCTACCCAGTTGATAGATAATCTGTCAACACTCGAATGGAATTACTTCGTTGCAATCGTCTCAGCGGCGGCTCGGTTGGATCGCCCGGCCGAGAATGGCGATCCCTTCATCGAGACCGGCGAAGGGCATCGACGGAAAGGCGAGGCGCAGGTATTGCCGCCCGCTGTCGCTGTCCCCGAAGAAACGTTCGCCGGGGCGGCACAGCACGCCGTCGGCCAGGGCGCGCTGCATCACTTGCGCGGCATCGATGGCGTCGTCGATACCGACCCAAAGGAAGAACCCGCCCTCGGGGGTGCGCCAGCGAACCCACGGATCGCAGTACTCGTGCAGGGCGTGTTCGGCGAAGTCACGTTTCGCGCGGTAGCAGGCGTTCATCTCGGCCACATGGGGCTCGAGCAGTCCCTCAACGAGATAGTGCGTCATGGTGCGGGCAACCCACTGGCCCACACCGAGGTCGCCCCGCACACTGCTGAGTGCGCGAATGATGTCGGGCTCGGCCGTCACCCAACCCAGACGCAGCCCCGGCGCGACGACTTTGCTGAAGCTGTCGAGCTTCACGACGAATCCGGTGTCGTCGAGCGAGAACATGTTGGGGATCGCCGCGCCGTCGTAGCGCAGTGGCTCGTAAACGTTGTCCTCGACGATCACGAAGCGCCATTGCCGCGCGAGTTCGATCAGGCGACGGCGCCGATCGAGTGACAAGCAGACACCGGTGGGCGTGTTGAACGTGGCGATCGTGTAGACGAGCTTGAGGCGCCGTCCTTCACCGGCCAAGCGCTGAAGCTGTGTTTCGAGAACGTCGAGGTCGGCGCCATCGTCGTCCATGGGCAACGCGATCGTCTCGGCACCGTGCCGCGCGCACATCGCGAGCGCGGAGTTCCACGTCGGCGCTTCGATGGCGACTGCGTCACCGGGGTCGACGAACGCTTCGAACATCAGCGCCAATGCCTGCGCGGCACCGCAGGTCACCATCACCCCATGGCGATCGACGGGGCGACCGGTAGCCGCGCTCGTTCGATCGGCCAGCACGTCACGCAGGCCGACGAAACCAGCGGCGATGCCGTCGTCGCGGGCGCTGCCGTACTGCAGCGCGTCGGCGAACTCCTCGCGCAAGACTTTCTCGCTCAGCCGAACGAGATCGTCGATGGGAAACAGCTCGGGATCGGGTAGCCCCGCCTCGAAGAGGTACCGCACTCCTTCGGGCGGGGTGTGATAGCCGGCCTGGGCATGCGCGGCCGGGAACGCCAGAAGGTCGTGGAGCTCTGCCGGAGTCAGAGCCGTGCGGTGCACTTGATCTCGACCAGGAGATCGGCGCCGCCGAGACGCTGCACGCCGATGAGCGTGCTCGCGACGTCGAACACGCCGCCGTAGACCTCGCGGCGCACCGCGACGGCGGCGGGGATAGCGGTCTCCATGTCGGTGACGAACAGTGTCTCGTCGACGACGTTGGCCATCGTGGCGCCATACATCTCGAGCAACTTGACGATGCGGGAGTA
>JBDTLT010000159.1:0-12455 GCA_039934635.1 Acidimicrobiales bacterium | reverse complement strand
GCGTTCCAAATAACCAACGTTCTGGAGCGGAAGACGGGACTTGAACCCGCGACCCAGACCTTGGCAAGGTCCTGAGCCCCCGTCAGTCACGGTCACACCACACCGAGCTCCACCAACACGACCACGACCCCCTCCAGCTCGACAACGACCAAAGTCGCCACCAGCGAAGAAGGCTCAGCACCACCAAGCGCGGACCCTCACCTGGAACACACCTACCGGAGCCACTGTCACCCAGGTACCGGAACCCGTCCCAAAACTGTCACACACCAACCGGAGCCAACATGGAAAGCATCTACCGGGACAGCACACATTCGGTCCTAAATTTCTGTGACCATTCTGTGACCAATTAGGCCATTTTTGCCTGTACATAACACTCTGACCTGCGGATATGTGGTGCCCGGGGGGGGACTCGAACCCCCACGCCCGTGAAGGCAACGGATTTTGAGTCCGCCGCGTCTGCCATTCCGCCACCCGGGCACGTCCCATCACGGTCAGAAGGAACCAGTTGGGCGATCCGAGAGCCTAGCGTGAGGGCCGCCCGGCGCCGAGCGGGTATCTCACCAACCGACCCCAGCATTCGCCTTTTGGCCGACCCTTCACAAGAATGAAACCCTTGCGACCCTCCGAGGGTCCAAACTCCAATCCCGAATCTCTGTTGCTGCCCCCACCAAGCAGGGAACCCCTCGCCTCATGATCGTCTTCACCTATCCCGGCCAAGGCTCGCAAAAGCCGGGCATGGGACAACTCTGGGCCGATCACCCGTCATGGGAGCTGGTGTCCGAGGCATCCGAGGCCGCCGGCCGAGATGTCGAAGAATTGTTGCTGCGGGCCGACGCCGACACGCTCAAGCAGACCCGCAACGCGCAGCTGTCCACGTTCGTACTCTCGATGGTCGTGCTCGACGCCGTGTCCCGACTCGGCGTCGAAGCCGCGGGCCATGCCGGGCACAGCCTGGGCGAGTACTCCGCGCTCACGGCCTCGGGCGCGATCGACTTCGCCGACGCAGTGCGGCTCGTGACCGAGCGGGGCGAAGCGATGCAAGTCGCCGCCGAGGAACGCGAAGGCACAATGGCCGCGGTGCTCGGCCTCGACGACGACGATGTCGAGATCGCCTGTCGCCGCGTCGCAGACGAAGTGTGGATCGCCAACTACAACGGCCCCGGCCAAGTCGTGATCGCCGGTTCACCAGAGGCCGTCAACAAGGCGGGCATCGTCGCCAAAGAGCTCGGCGCCAAACGCATGATGGCGCTGCCCGTATCGGGCGCGTTCCACACGCCGTTCATGGGCGCCGCGCGCGATCGGCTGACCAAGGCCATCGATCAGATCGAGATCCGCGAACCGCAGGGCACCGTCATCGCCAACGTCGATGCTCGGCCCCACACTGATCCCGTCGAATGGAAAAGCCTCCTCAACGCGCAACTCGTCAGCCCGGTGCGGTGGAAGCACACCGTGTTCGCGCTGGCCGATCTCGGCTTCACCACGTTCATCGAGATCGGTCCGGGCACCGTGTTGACCGGCCTCGCAAAGCGCATCGTCACCGACAGCCGCACGCTGTCGGTCGCGACACCCGACGACCTCGATCACATGTTGGAGGTGCTCGCCGGTCCGCCGGTGGCGCAAGTCGGACGACTCGAAGGTGAACATCTCTTCATGACCGAACGCATCGTCGTGTCGCCGGGTGCGGGCGTCTTCGCCGACGTCGGCGTAACCACCGGCACCACGATCGAAGCCGGGCACCTGATGGGCAAAGTCGGCAACATCGACGTTCGATCACCGTTTGCCGGTCAGGTCATGGGTTTTCTTGCGGTCGAAGGCGAACGCGTTTCATCGAGCCAGCCCATCGCGTGGCTGCGTACCGAACACTAAGGACGACAATGACAACAAGCAGCGCGCGCGGTGCGCGTATCACCGGTTGGGGCCGGGCACTGCCCGAAAAGGTGCTCACCAACGACGAACTCGCCTCGATGATGGATACGTCCAACGATTGGATCGTCGAACGCACCGGTATCCACGAACGCCGTGTCGGCGGCGTGACGTCCGAGTTGGCGGCCGAGGCCGGTCGCCTCGCCATCGAACACGCCGGGCTCACCGTCGACCAGATCGACTTCATGATGCTGGCCACCACGACACCTGATCAACAAGTGCCGGCAACATCGGCCGTCGTGCAACACGCGTTGGGTTTGCGGTGCGGGGCGATGGACATCAACGCCGCGTGCTCGGGCTTCGTCTACGCACTCGTCACTGCATACGGGCTCATCAATCTCGGCTTCGAGCGCATCCTCGTCATCGGCGCCGACACGTTGTCGAACATCACCGATTGGACCGACCGCGGCACGGCCATCCTCTTCGCCGATGGCGGGGGCGCCGTCGTAGTCGAAGCGAGCAACGAGCAGACGTTGCTCGGCTTCGACCTCGGTTCCGACGGCAGCGCACGGAGCATCCTCGATTGCGATCACGGCGGCAAGCTGCGCATGGAAGGTCGCGAAGTCTTCAAGCGCGCGGTGCGCGCGGTCGTTTCGTCGGCGGAGATCGCGATGAAGAACGCCGGCGTCACCGCGGATGAGATCGCGTGGCTGGTCCCCCACCAGGCCAACATCCGCATCATCAAGTCGGCCGCCAACAGGCTCGGCATTCCGCCCGAACGGTGCTGCACCGTGTTGCACAACACGGGCAACACATCAGCGGGTTCGATACCGCTCGCCCTCGTCGACGCGATCGAAGACGGCCGCATCAAACGTGACGACCTCGTGTTGATGTCCGGCTTCGGCGCGGGCATGACGTGGGCCAGCGCGGTGGTGCGGTGGGCCGTGTGAGTACACCGCGTACGGTGCTCGTCACCGGAGGCAACCGCGGCATCGGTCTCGCCACCGCCAAGCAATTCGCGACACAAGGCCATCGTGTCGCGATCACCTACCGCAGCGAGGCTCCGGCCGACTGCGAAGGTTTGCTCGCGGTGCGCTGCGATGTCACCGACGCGCAGCAGATCGACGACGCGTTCGCGCAGATCGACAAAGAACTCGGTCCGGTCGAGGTCGTCGTGTCCAACGCCGGCATCACGCGTGACGGGCTCGTGCTGCGGATGAAGGACGACGATTTCACCGACGTCCTCGACGCCAATCTCACCGCCGGCTTTCGTGTGGCGCGTCGCGCCGTCAAGGGGATGATGAAGGGGCGCTGGGGTCGCATCATCTTCGTGTCGTCGATCGTGGGCGCGGCCGGTCAGGCCGGGCAAGCGAACTACGCCGCGTCCAAAGCGGGCCTCGTCGGCCTCGCCCGCTCGCTGGCCAAAGAATTCGCATCGCGCAACATCACCGTCAACATCGTCGCGCCTGGCCCGATCGCCACCGACATGCTCGACGCGTTGCCCGAGGAGCGGCGCCAGGCCATGGCCCAGGCCGTGCCGCTCGGGCGGCTCGGTTCGCCCGACGAAGTGGCGGGTGTCATCTGTTTCCTCGCATCGGACGCGGCGGCCTTCGTAACCGGCGTCGTCATCCCCGTCGACGGCGGCATGGCGATGGGAATCTGACGGCCTAGATTGTCGCCCAGACGAGACTCGAGAAACACCAAGGAGAACCAGCGTGAGTGATCAAGATCTGTTCGAGCGCTTCAAGCGCCGTGCGGTCGAAGTGCTGTCGGTCGAAGACGCACAGGTGAAACTGGAAGCCAAGTTCGCCGACGACCTCGACGCTGACAGCCTCGACCTCGTCGAGTTCGTCATGGCGCTCGAAGAAGAGTTCGACATCAACGTCGAAGAGCAAGAACTCGAAGGAGTCGACACCATCGGGGCAGCCTTCGAACTCGTGAAATCGAAGATCTGATGTCCCGCCGGCGCGTCGTAGTCACTGGCTTCGGGGTAGTCGCCTCGTGTGGCATCGGGCGCGACGCGTTTTGGCGCGGACTTTTGTCGACGCCGCCCGCAGGCGAACGTCGCGTACACGACTTCGACCCATCGCTGTACTACGACAATCCCAAAGAAGCGCGCCGCACCGACCGCTTCGCGCAGTTCGCGGTTGCCGCCGCACAAGAGGCCGTCGAGCAGGCCGGCGACATCGTTGCCGACCCGACTCGGCGCGGCGTCTGGATCGGCACCGGCGTGGGTGGCATCGCCACGCTCGAAGAGCAGATCGTCATCAACCACGAAAAGGGTGGGCGACGCGTGTCGCCATTCCTCGTGCCGATGATGATGGCCAACTCCGCGTGCGCCAACGTGTCGATGCGTTTCGGATGGCAGGGCCCGTGCGAAAACACGGTCACCGCGTGCGCAGCTGGCACGCATGCCATCGGCAACGGCGCTCGTCTCATCATGGACGGCCGCTGTGATGTCGTCCTGGCCGGTGGCACCGAGGCCGCGATGACCCCGACATCGATCGCCGGTTTCACCAACATGACCGCGATGTCGTCGATCGGCATTTCCCGACCGTTCGATCGCGACCGCGACGGCTTCATCATCTCCGAAGGCGGCGCAGTACTGGTTCTCGAAGAACTCGAGATGGCGCGCTCACGGGGCGCAACGATCTACGGCGAAATTCTCGGTTCGGCGTCGACGGCCGACGCGCATCACATCACTGCGCCGTCGCCCGGCGGTGCCGGTGCCATCCATTGCATGGAGTTGGCGCTCGCCGATGCAGGGCTCACGCCCGGCGACATCGTGCACATCAACGCGCACGGCACGTCGACCCCGCTCAACGACGCGGCCGAGGCCGAAGCGATGTTCAAGGTGTTCGGCTCGCCGGGTCCCATCGTCACGTCGACCAAAGGCGTCACCGGCCATGCCCTCGGCGGTGCCGGTGCCATCGAGGCGGTCGCCGTGCTGCTGTCGATGCTGTACCGCACGATCCCACCGACGTTCGGCTTCGAGCACCCCGACCCCGAGCTGCCGCCGATCAACCTCGTCGTCGGCGACGCTCGCTCCTGGGAGCCCGGCCCGTCGATCAGCAACTCGTTCGGCTTCGGCGGCCACAACGGCACGGTCGTGATCGCACCCCCGCCTTCGGCCTGAGAACTCCGTTCTCGCTGTCAAACGTGGGTCCACAGCCCACGTTTGACAGCGAGTTCGGTCGATTCTGGGTAGCCGTCGAGTTCGTGACATTGCCACTATTCGATGCGACGCTGCTCACCGAGTCGCTGCGCAACCACGGAGTGGCCGCCTCGTGCACCGAGACGTACAACGTCGCGACGCGATCGCTCGCGAGTGGTCGCGTGACGGTGCCGCGTCACCAGTTGGACGAGGCGCAGCAGGTCGCCACCGCGACCAACTGACGCGGGCGCTACGCGCTCTACTCGACGTTGCGAACGAAGTCACGCAGCAGTCGTACGAACTCGTCGGGCGCGGCGAGATGCGCGAGATGTCCGGCGCCGGCAAGCACGTAATGCACCGCGCCGGGGATGTCGGTCGACAGCGTGGTGGACATCGCGTGGAAGTCGGGCAGATCGTGCTCGCCGACGATGACGAGCGCGGGCACCGCGATCTCCGACAATCGGTCGAGGGCGGGCGGGTCCATCGCGGGATGCGGGTCGTCGTGCAACAAGTGATATCCGCCGTAGTTGGCGACGAGGGCAGGCAGGCGCAGAGCCAAGGCGGGCCGCGACCGTTCGAAGGCGAAGAGGTCGTCGTCGAGCCACAGCGCTATGGCGGCGTCCCGGCCGTGCTGACGCCCGCGGCGATAGACGGCGCCGATGTGCTTGTTCCACCCGAACGGAAACGGATGGTTGCGCACCACGGCGTCGACGAGCACGAGCCCGCGGACGCGCGCCGGGTAGGTGAGCGTGAACTCGGTGGCGACCCAGCCGCCCATCGACAAACCGACGACGACGACGTCGTCGATGCCTCGCTCGTCGAGCAGTGCGGCGAGATCGTCGGCATGGGTATAGGGCTCGCCTTCGACAGGGGGCGGCGAATCACCGAAGCCGCGCAGGTCGGGACAGATCACTCTCGAGTCGGCTGCCAGCGCGGGCACGACGTCGTCCCACACGTGGCGGTCGAGCGTGAACCCGTGCACCAACAGCAGCGCGTGCCGGCGATCACCGCCGCTGTCGTCGCATGCGAGCGTGGTCATCGAGTCGCCGCGAACGGCGTGAGCACTCCCTCGTGCGTGAGGAGCCACTGTTTGGTGTCGATCGCATTGCGCGCGCCGGCGAAGCCACCGATCGCTCCCCCACGGCGCACCACGCGGTGGCACGGCACGATCACCGGCAGCGGGTTGGTCGCCATGGCGCTGCCGACGGCGCGGGTCGCGGAGGGGCTGCCCGAGCGGCGCGCCAACTCGCCGTAGCTCACGGTCACGCCAAAGGGCACGGTGGCGAGTTCTTGCAACACTCGCAAGCGGAAACCTTTGCTGCGCCGCCAATCGAGCACAAGGTCGAAGCGCTGCCGTTCACCGCGGAGGTACTCCTCGACTTGGGTGCGAGCGAGAGCGACGCGGGGACCGTCTTCGCCGAAGGTGACGTCGTGGATATCGCGCGCCAACGCCGCGAGCGCATCATCGGCCGAGCCGAACCAGACGCCAACGACACCGACGTCGGTCGCGGCGAGTTGCAGCGGGCCGAACGGTGTCGCGAGTTCACACCAGTCGACGTTCATCGCGCATCACCCATTCACGAGCACGAACAACAGCTCGCACTCGCAGGCTAGTTCGCCGTTGACGAGCGCCCGACCGCTGCCACGGCCCGCGCGCGACGACATCCGGGCGAGCACGACTTCGAGCTCGAGCGTGTCGCCGGGGCCGGCCTGGCGGCGGAACCGCGCACTGTCGAGGCCACCGAACAGCGGCAGTTTGCCGGCGTAGCGCTCGTCGGTGAGTACGGCGTACGCGCCGAGTTGTGCGATCGATTCGCACATCAAGACGCCGGGCAAGGTCGGTCGGCCGGGGAAATGCCCGGCAAAGAAGGCCTCGTCGCCGCTGAGGTTCCAGTAGCCCTTGGCCGATTGCCCCGCCACCAACTCGGTCACCTCGTCGACGAACAAGAACGGTGGTCGATGCGGCAACACGTCGATGGGACGGGGCAGTGCCATCGCGCCGGTCACGAACCGATCACTTGGCGGCGAGCGCGTCGAGCAAGTTGGTGGGCGTGTCCTTGGGGCTGACCTTGTACCAAACCCCGCTGAGCTTGCCCGCTTCGTCGACGAGGAACGCTGAGCGCACGATGCCCATGTACACCTTGCCGTAGTTCTTCTTTTCGCCCCACACGCCGTAGGCCTCGGCCACTGCGTGATCCGCGTCGGACAGCAACGGATAGCCGAGCGAATACTTGGTGTCGAATTTCTGTTGCTTCGCGGGAAGGTCGGGGCTGATGCCGAGGATCGCGGTGTCGCCGACTTCGGCGGCGATATCGCGCAACCCGCAGGCCTGCGCGGTGCAACCAGGTGTGTCGGCCTTCGGGTAGAAGAAGATCAACACCTTGCGACCTTTGTAGGCCGACAACTTCACGGTCGTATCGGATTGGTCTTTGAGTGCGAAGGCTGGCGCCTTGTCGCCAGCCTTCAACACCACACTCTTGGCCATGTAGCGCGGCCCTAGCTGTTTGCCGCAGCTTTGAGCTTGGACCCCGCGCTCAGCTTGACGGTCTTCTTGGCCGGGACGTTCACCATCTCGGTGCTCCCGGGCTTGCGCACGACGCGTGCCGCGCTGGAACGTTGTTCGACGATGAGCCATCCCGGGATGGTCAACTTCTCGGTGCCCTTTTGGGCGACATCGGCAACCACATCGAAAAAGGCGTCGAGACAATCCCCCGCCTGCTTCGCCGAAACACCTGCTTTGTCGGCCATTACGGCCACAAGCTCGGACTTGTTCACGGCCTTCTCCTTCCGACCCAGCGGACGCGGGGTCCGGACAAGGCCAGTGGACAGCGCCCTCCAAGTCAAGCATCACCCGAGAAATACCTGGTCACCCCACGCAGCGTGTGGTGCCAGGCACTGCCCGTAGCGTGCAGAGTCCACTGAAAGGGCAGTAATTAATACCAATAGACAGATGGATGGGTGAGCAGGGTCAGCTGTCGGAATTCAGCAAGTGGGTCGCCGCGCCGGCGAAGTAGTCGTGAAAGATCTGCGCCAGCGCCGGCGGGAACCCGTAGTTGTCGACGGTTTCGTCGACGGCCAGCGTCATATGCGCCATCCACGCGTCGCGTTGTGTCGGGCCGATGACGAACGGCGCGTGGCGCATGCGCAACCGGGGATGACCACGCGCTGCGCTGTAGTCGGCGGGACCGCCCCAGTACTGCACCAGGAACCCGCACAGCCTCGCCTTGGCGTCGGTGAAGTCCTGATTCGCATACAGCGGCCGCAACAGGGCATCGCCGGCCACGCCTTCGTAGAAGCGCTCGACGAGTTCGACGAAGAACTGCTCACCGACGAGTCCGTAGACCGTCGTGGGCGCGGCGTCGTCAGCCACGCGCACCGTCGAGTGCGGCGCGAAAGTCGCGCACCAGCGCCGCCACGCCCTCGGGGCCGGCACCGTCGACCATACGCTGCACCATTGCCGAGCCGACCACGACACCGTCGGCGCTGCGGCAGACCTGCACTGCTTGCTGCGGGGTGCTCACGCCGACGCCCACGATGACGGGCGTGTCGGTCACCGCCTTGAGCCGCTTGGCGATGAGCTCGGCGCTGGCCGCGAGCTCGGCCCGCACACCGGTGACGCCGAGTAGGCCGACGCCGTAGACGAAACCCCGGGCACGGGCGCAGATGCGCGGCAAGCGTTCGTCGGGCGCCGTCGGTGCCGCGAGCAACACGGTCTCGATGCCGGCGCGGTCGGCGGCCTCGGCCCACGGACCGATCTCTTCGAGCGGAATGTCGGGAAGGATGGCCGCGCACACGCCCGCCTCCGCCAGCCAGTAGGCAAACCGTTCGTAGCCCGCGTGGTACGCGATGTTGGCGTAGGTCATGGCGATCAGCGGCACGCCGATGTCGGCGCGGCGCACGTCATCGAGCACCGACTGCGGCGTCGTGCCCCGCTTGAGCGCACGATCACTCGCGATCTGGATGGTGGTGCCGTCCATCACCGGGTCACTGAACGGGATACCGATCTCGAAGGCATCGGCACCCGCGTCGGCGGCGGCGCGCAGGTAGTCGACCCAACCCTCGTCGTAGCCGCCGGTGATATAGGGCAGCAACGTCTTGCGCCCGGCGGCACGGGCCGCGCGCAGGTGGGACTCGAGGGTCGCACTCACAGGTCGAGGATCTCCATCATCTGGGCGACGTCTTTGTCGCCGCGCCCCGACAGGTTGACGAGCACCGTCTTGCCCGCCAACGCCGCACGATCGCGCGATATCCACGCGATGGCGTGCGCCGGCTCGAGCGCCGGGATGATGCCTTCGGTGCGCGAGAGCAACTGGAACGCGTCGATCACTTCGGCGTCGGTGACCAACTCGTAGCGCGCCCGGCCGATGGCGTGCAGGTACGAATGCTCGGGGCCGACGCCGGGATAGTCGAGACCGGCCGAGATCGATTCGGCTTCGGTCACCTGGCCCCACTCGTCTTGGAGGAGATACGAGAGCGAGCCGTGCACGATGCCGGGCGCACCGTGACCGATCGCCGCGCCACCGGCCGGCTGCACACCCACCAACTCAGCGGTGGTGTCGGCGAAGCCGGAGAAGATGCCGATGGCGTTGGACCCACCGCCGACGCACGCCGTGACGACGTCGGGCACGCGGCCGGCGCCGAGCACCGCTTCGCACTGCACACGCGCCTCGTCGCCGATGACGCGGTGGAGCTCGCGCACCATCCACGGGTAGGGATGCGGGCCCATCGCCGAGCCGAGGCAGTAGTGCGACGTCTCGACGGTGGCGACCCAGTCGCGCATCGCTTCGTTGACGGCGTCCTTGAGGGTCTGGCTGCCGCTGCTCGCCGGGCGCACCTCTGCACCGAGCAGTTTCATGCGGAAAACATTGAGTGCCTGGCGCGCCATGTCGACGTCGCCCATGTAGACGACGCACTCCATGCCGAACAGTGCCGCTGCCGTAGCGGTCGCTACCCCATGTTGTCCGGCACCGGTCTCGGCCACGAGCCGCCGCTTGCCCATGCGCCGCGCCAACAAGGCTTGGCCCAACACGTTGTTGATCTTGTGCGAACCGGTGTGGTTGAGATCTTCCCGCTTGAGCAGCACTCGGGCACCGATCTCACTCGAGAGCCGATCGGCCACCGTCAACGGTGACGGCCGGCCCGCATAATCGCGCAGCAACGTGTCGAGCTCGGCGCGAAAGGAGGCATCGGCCCACGCCTCGCGGAACGCAGCTTCGAGCTCGACGCACGCGGGCACCAATGTCTCGGGTACGAACCGTCCGCCGAACTCGCCGAAGCGACCCGTCGAGCTCGGCTCGCCCATCACCGACGGATCGGTCACTCGTCGTCCTCCCAGTCATAGGGCTCTTCGTCGATGCCGCGGTACGGCTTCTTTTCGGCGGCCTTGGCCCGCTCGATGAATTCCCGCAGCTTGATCGGGTCTTTGCTGCCCGGCCCCCGTTCGACGCCGGTCGACACGTCGACTCCCCACGGTCGCACCCGACGCACCGCCGCACTCACGTTGTCGGGCGTCAGACCTCCGGCGAGCAACACCCGTCGATGTTGAGGGGCGCCTTCGGCCAATGACCAATCGAAGACCCTGCCCGAGCCCGGCGTCTGCGAGTCGATCAGTGCCACATCGGCGCCGTAGTCGTCGAACTGATCGAGCCGGGGATCACCCGCCACGAATGCCTTGATGACGAACGGCACGTGCTCGCGAATCCACAACGTGTCGGCCGCGCTCTCGTGGCCGTGCAGCTGCGCGCACTTGAGGCCGACCTGGTTGACGATGTCGACGACCCGTTGGCGCGACTCGTCACGGAACACACCGACGGTGAGCACCTCGGGCGGCAGGCGGCGCACGATGTCGCGGGCCCGCACCGGTTGTAGTTGCCGAGTCGACGGCGCAAACATGAACCCGATCGCGTCCGCGCCGAGGGCAACCGACAGCAGCGCGTCGTCTTCGTTGGTGAGGCCACAGATCTTCACGAACATGCGGTCTCGCACGCTACCTCTCGCGTTGCGCAGCGACGCGCAGAGTTTTTACCGCGGCGGCCGGATCACCCGACTTCACCAGCGTCTCGCCCACGAGCAGCGCGTGATAGCCCGCGGCGGTTAGGGCGGCTGCGTCGTCCGCGCCCCGGATGCCGGACTCTGCGACCCGCACCACACCGGCGGGCATCAGCGGCGCCATGCGCTTGGCCCGAGCCTGGTCGACCTCGAAGGTGACGAGGTCGCGCTGATTGACACCGACGAGGTCGGGTTCGGCTCTCAGCGCCCGTTCGAGCTCGGCTTCGTCGTGGATCTCGACGAGCACGTCGAGGCCGATCTCGCGGGCGAGCTGATGAAAGTCCACGAGCTCCGCGTCGTCGAGTGCCGCGGCGATCAGCAAGACGCAGTCGGCGCCCATGAGGCGGGCGTCGCACACGTCGCGGGCGTCGACGGTGAAGTCCTTGCGCAGCACGGGTCGGCCACTCGCGGCGCGAGCGGCCGCCAGGTCGGCCGGCGAGCCGCCGAAGAAGTCGACGTCGGTGAGAACCGACAGGCACGCCGCTCCGCCCGCGGCGTAGGCCCGCGCCAAGACCTGCGGATCGAGATCGACGGCCAACGCGCCCTTGGACGGCGACCGGCGCTTGACTTCGGCGATGACCGCCGTGCCTTCGCGATCGGCGTATTCGATCAGCGCGGCGCGAAAGCCGCGCGCCGGCGGCAGTGCCTGCGCCGCATCGACGAGTGCGGCCAAGGGACGTCTGTCGGCCGCGGCGCGGGCGCGATGGGCGACGAGTATGCGGTCGAGGTAGGTGGCCACTCGCGTAACCTACCGGGCCAGCCTCTTCATCAGATCCTCATATCTCGGTGCTATCCATCCGAATGGGATCGAGGACGAGCGAAGGTGAGTCGGGCCCGAGCGGCCCCGCTGAGCGGAGAACAATGGCAGCCGAGCAAGTGGTCGTAGTGGTCGAGGACGATCCGAGCATCGCCGACCTCGTCGACACCTATCTTCGCCGCGACGGCTTCCGGGTGTACCAGGCCGCCGATGGCGAGACGGCGCTCAAGACCATCAAAGATCGGCAACCGAAGCTGTTGATCCTCGATCTCGGCCTGCCCGGGCTCATCGACGGCATCGAGGTGTGTCGCCAGGTCCGTGCATGTTCGGACATTCCGATCATCATGCTGACCGCCCGCGACGACGAGCTCGACCGCGTGCTCGGGCTCGAGCTCGGCGCCGATGACTACGTGACCAAGCCGTTCTCGCCGCGCGAACTGGTGGCGCGCGTGAAGGCCATCCTGCGCCGCGCCGATCGTCCGGCGGTCGCGCCCGAGGTCATCGCGGTCGGCCCCATCGAAGTCGACCTCGGCCGGCGCGAGGCCCGCCTCGCCGGCCAATCGGTGCCGTTGGCGACACGCGAGTTCGACCTCTTGCAGTACCTGTGTGAGAACCAGGGCCGCGCGCTGTCGC
>JBDTLT010000158.1:0-12683 GCA_039934635.1 Acidimicrobiales bacterium | reverse complement strand
CGACACGTCGCCGCCACCTTGAGCGTCGGTCTTGAAACCCTGTTGTTTCAGCCAAAATCGCAGTGCGACATCTTGCGTATTGCCGAGTTGCGGCGTCGCGATCTTCTTGCCTTTGAGATCCTTGACCGAATTGATCTCCGGCTTGACGACGAGGAACGCGCCCCCCGACGTAGCGCCCGCGATGATGCGAATCGCTTCACCGTTCGATACCGCGAACGCGTTGATCGCAGGATTCGGACCGATGTACGAAGCGTCTAGTGCCCCGGCCAAGATCGCGGTCACAACGTCGGGGCCTGCATTGAATGTCTTCGGCTCGAGCTTGTTGGCTCCGAGCCTTTCCGCAAAGATCCCCTTCTCGACACCGACGATTGCCGTGGCGTGCGTGACGTTGGGGAAGTAGCCCAATCGGACTGTCGTTGCCGCTTCGGTACCCGCAGCCCCGCTGGCGTCGGTCGCGGCCGGAGTGCTGCTGCCGCCGTCGTCACCGCACGCTGCGGCCAGCAAGGACGCGACGGCCAATAGCGGGACAATCAGGCGCCATGGACGCTTTGTCACTGGCAATACTCCCTAAAGGCGACGAACTTAATCGGGATTACCATAGGGACGAATGCGCAGGCCGTCAACCAACCTCGGATGTGACATGGGCCGGGCGCAGCGAGCCCCGAGGGCCCGGTGCACCGGTCGACGGTGCCCGCCGACCAGAATGGCGCCGTGTACATCTCCGCCAAGGCCGACTACGTGACCCGTGCATTGCTCGTGATGGCGGCCGAACCCGACGGCAAGCCGGTGACCGGCGCGGCCATCGCGAAGCAGCAGCGGATGCCGATGAAGTTCGTCGAGAACTCGTTGGTGGATCTGAAACGATCGGGCCTGGTCGCAAGCGTGCGGGGCACCGCCGGCGGTTTCAAGTTGGCCAAGCCGGCCAATCGCATCACCATCGCCGACATCATTCGGGCCGTCGATGGCCCGCTGGCCGAGATCCGCGGCGAACGGCCCGAAGCAACCGTGTACGAGGGGCCGGCGGAGCATCTCCAAGTCGTCTGGGTCGCCGTTCGTGCGAGCTTGCGCAATGTGCTCGAACAAGTGACGTTGGCCGATGTGGTCGCCGGCAAGATCCCGCGCAAGGTCCTCAAGCTCACCGAGACTCCCGATGCTTGGAAGCCCCGGTAAGGGCCCGCGGCGCGGCCTCGAGTGGGGCTATGGGTTGTCGGCCCGGCCAGTGCTCCCTAATGTCGATGTCATACATCGGCATTAGGGAAGCGCAATGACGGCGGTAGTTCCCGAGGCGGCGAGCGAACGCGAGGCCATCGTGTTCTTCCACGCGCATCCCGACGACGAGGCGATCTTCAGTGGCGGCACCATTGCCCGCCTCGCCGACGCGGGGCACCGTGTGGTCGTGGTGATGGCGACCTCTGGGGGCCAGGGCCGCAGCCTTGCGGCAAGCAGCGCCAACACGACCGAGCTACCACGCTGCCTGCCCGACGAGCGCGAGCGAGAGTTGGCCGAAGCCTGTGCCCTTCTCGGTGTTGCTCGTGTGGTGCTCTTCCGGTACGAAGACTCCGGCATCGAGCCGTCGCCCAACGCTGCCGGTCACACCTTCAGCGAGATCGACATCGACGAAGTCGCGCACCGGTTGGCCGGCGTAATCGTCGAAGAAGGGGCAACGGCGCTCGCTGTGTATGACGAAGGCGGCATCTACGGACATCTCGACCACTTGCATGTCCACCGGTCCGGCGTCGTCGCCGCCCGACTCTCGTCAGTGCCGACCCTCTACGAGATGACCGTTGATCGGGAGTATCTCCACTTCGTCGACACCCACTTGATCGACCATGCCCGCGAGTCACTGCCTCACATCGAGCACATCGGAGTACCGACCGTGTTCGTGTCGACCACGGTCGATGTGCGTATGGTGCTGCCGCAAAAGCGAGCGGCGATCGCCGCGCACGCCAGTCAGGTGCAATCGTCATCGTCGGTGATGCGTCTCTCGGAGAGTTCGTTTCGCGAGGTATACGGCTACGAGTGGTTCGTGCGGCACGGTCCACGCGGTGTGATCGAGACACTCACCGATCATTGAGGATGCGGTGGCTCAACCTGGAAAACCGACCGGATCACCGCGATGCATTGATCTTCGACGTAGTCGATTCCTGCCGCAAGGGCAGCCGCACGACCTTCTTCGCTGATGATGTCCTGCTGTAGCCACACTGCGGGGGCGCCCGCCTCGATCGCGGCCAAGACGACGGCTCCCGCTTGCTCGGAAGGACGGAACACGTTGACGAGATCGACCGGCACCGGCACGTCGGCCAGGCGTGGATACGCCTTTTGGCCGGCGATCGACTCGGCGGTCGGGTGCACCGGGATGACCGTCCAGCCATAGCGGATGAGTTGCAGCGGCACCGCATGCGCCGTCTTCTCCGGATGTGTCGACATGCCGACCACCGCGATCACCTGACTCTTCGTGAGTAACTCGTTGGGTGCGAGCGCCATGGTCGTTCCTTCCCCTGCAGCGGTACCCGAGTATGCGCATCAGGTGTGGCCGATTCCACCAACACGCCCTGGTTCGAGCGGAATGCCAACGCGACCGGTGGGGTTCCATTATCGGCATGACGTACGCATGCCGTTCGCGATCGCACCAGAGGTAGTTGCAACAATGGCCGAATCCCCCGACATCAACGCCTTCAATCGCAAGGTAATTGCCGAGTTCCGTGAGAATGGCGGCACCGTGACCGGTCCCTTTGCCGGTTCGCCGTTGCTATTGCTCACGACTACCGGAGTGAAATCCGGTGCGGCCCGAACCAATCCACTGGTGCACACACGAGACGGAGATCGTGTTGTCGTCATCGCCTCCAAGGGTGGGGCGCCGAGCAATCCCGACTGGTTTCGCAATCTCTCGGCCAATCCTGAAGTGACGGTCGAATTGCCGGGTGACACATTTCGGGCCAAGGCACGCATTGTCGAGGGCGACGAACGCGACCGCCTCTTCCGCGCACAAGCCGAGCTCATGCCCAACTTCGACGAATATGCGGCGAAGACCGATCGATTGATCCCTGTCGTCGTGCTCGAGCGGGTGGCCTGAGCGTCGAGACCGGGCGTACCGCTAACTTAGCGATGCACATCAGACGAGGAGCGACCATGCCAGAGAAGATTGCGTTCTACTTCGATCCGCTGTGCCCTTGGTGCTACCTGACGTCCAAGTGGGTCCATCGCCTCGTCGAGTTGTCGGTGGTCGACGTCGACTGGCGGGTGTTCTCACTCGAAGTGCACAACACGGGCAAGACGTCGCTCGAAGATGCCGCCGAGTTCCGCGCGGCCACGGCGCTGCGCACGGCAGTGGCATTGCGCGAGGCGATAGGTCCCGAGTCGGTGGGTCGGTTCTACGCGGCGCTCGACGCCCGTACGTGGGACGACACGCAGGACATCCGAGACATCGAGGTCATCCGTTCGTCGGTCGAGGCCATCGGGGCCGACCCTGCGATCGTCGACGCCGCGCTTGCCGACGCATCGACGTGGGACCGGGTGGTCGCCGAGCACCACGCGGTCGTCAGCGAAGTCGGCGCGTTCGGCGTGCCCACCATTCGCCTCGACGGCGGTAAGGGCCCGGCGATCTTCGGCCCGGTGATCCACACCGTGCCCGATGACGACGACGCGGTCGAGATGTTCCGCCACGTGTCCTGGCTCATCCGTCATCCGAATTTCTGGGAGATCAAGCGCGAGCGCACCGAGTCCCCCGATCTCGAACATGCCCGCGTCCGCGCGGCGCGGCGGGCCGCCGCCGACGCAGCCGCGGCCGCCACAACCTGAACGCAACACCCGCCGATCCGACGAATTGCCGACAGAATTTCGGCAGGTCGGCACGCGTGTTCACGAGGTGTTCACAACACCGTCATTGCCGGCGGAGATGCGCCGCCTAGGGTCGCTCGGGCACGCGACGAACAGGAGCAGACGTGGACGCATTCGAACGTCTTCTCGATCTCGGCATGGGACTCACCTCGTGGTCACCGGCGCGCGAGCGCGACCGCCAACTGATCATCGATGCTGCGGACGAGCTTCGCAGTCTCGGCCGAACCTTTGTCACCTTGGTCGATCTGCCCTACGAACCGTTGCGCAACGTGCGGCGTAACCTCGCGTTGTGGGCCGCGGCCGCGTGAGGGCGATGTGCCCGACCGCGACGTCCGTGCGAGACCGCTCTCTCAGAACTCGACGTCGAGTTCGTCGAGCTGTTCTGGCTCGACTCGAGCCGCATCCATCCACTCCATCACCGCCGGCATCGACAGGATCGTCTCGCAGTAGTCGTCGCACAGATGATCGAGCTTGATGTGGTACGTCCGAAATCGGCTACATACGGGCGCGTACATTGCGTCGGCCATCGTGGGGCGATCGCCGAACAGGAACGGTCCACCCGATGCCAGCAGGCACTCGGACCAGACTCGAGTGACGCGGTCGATGTCGGCCTGTGCGCCGGCCCACACCATGAAGTTGGGATGATCGGCGCGCACATTCATCGGCATCGCAGCCCGCAGGTTGACGAAGCCAGAATGCATCTCCCCGCAGATCGATCGGCAACGAGCGCGATCGGTGATATCACCCGGCAGCAGGCCGGCCTCGGGCAACAGTTCGTGCAGATACTCTCCGATCGCCAAGGTGTCCCATACCGTGGCGTCGTCGTGGACCAGGCACGGCACCAAGAACGAGGGAGACAGCAACAACAGCTCGGCCCGGCTCGCCGGGTCATCCGCCGGAAGAACTTCTTCGACGAAGTCGATGCCGGCCAACTTGCACAAGAGCCAACCGCGAAGCGACCACGAACCGTAATTCTTGCTATTGATGGTCAGTGTGGCTCGATTCATGATGCAATCCATTCTTGTTCTTTAGGGACGATCTGCTTGCGAGGACCGCAATGACATTCACTGCGTTGGACAAGTACCGCGAGCCGCTCACGGGCGTGACTCCCGGCGCCGCGGTGCTGTACCCCGCTTACCAGACACAGACTGACCTGCTGGCACCGTTGCGGGCCATGGCCGGTATGGCCGTGCGGGCATCCGAGGCGTGGCGCAGTGACTTTCCGCGCAGCGCCATGTTGATGAACCTGGGGGCCACCTACGAATTGGTGGCGCGCATGGGCTTCTCCCACGCGCGACCGGCGTTCGGCATCGATCACATCGTCGTCGACGGACACGAAGTAGCCGTCAACGAGAAGGCCGTCGACGGCACGCCGTTCGGCACGTTGCTGCGTTTTTCCACCGATACCGGGGCCGGCCGCCCTCGCGTGCTGCTGGTGGCTCCCCTCTCGGGTCACTTCGCGACATTGTTGCGCGAGACCGTGCGCACGATGGTTGCCGACAACGATGTGTATCTCACCGATTGGCACAACGCGCGCAACATCCCGGTGAACGAGGGTCGCTTCGGATTCGACGAATACATCGAGCACCTCATTCGGTTCCTGGAGGTGATCGGGCCCGGTGCGCACATCGTTGCCGTTTGCCAACCCTGTGTCGCCGCACTCGTCGCCACCGCCGTCATGGCACAAGGTGGGCATCCTGCGGCGCCCCGCAGCCTCACGTTGATGGCCGGGCCCATCGACGCGCGGATCAATCCGACCAAGGTGAACGAACTCGCCACGAGCAAGCCGATCACGTGGTTCGAGCGCAACCTCATCGCGTCGGTGCCATGGCGCTACCCCGGTGCCTTTCGCCGAGTGTATCCCGGCTTCTTGCAAGTCGCGGCATTCATGAGCATGAACCTCGAGCGTCACGTGAGTGCGCATCGCAAGCTCTTCACTGATCTGGCCCGCAATGATCGCGCCAGCGCGTTGGCGACGGCGGCCTTTTACGACGAGTACTTCGCCGTGCTCGACCTCACCGCGGAGTTCTATCTCGAGACCGTGGCCAAGATCTTCCAGAACTTCGAACTGCCGCGCGGCACGCTCGAGTGGCAGGGGCGCCGAGTCGAGCTGGCCGCGATCCGGCGCACCGCGCTGATGACCGTCGAAGGCGAACGCGATGACATCTGCGCGGTCGGCCAGACCGTTGCGGCACACGATCTGTGTCCCAACGTCGCCGGCACCAAGCGGGGACACCATCTTCAGTCGGGGGTGGGCCACTACGGCGTGTTCAACGGCCGGCGCTGGGAGGGGCAGATCTACCCGATCGTGCACAACTTCATTCGGGCCAACGACTGGTAGTACCCGCGCGCGGCGGCTGTCGGTCATTGGGCGCACCAACCGCCGTCAACTGTCCACGCGGCACCGCGTACCTGGCTGCTGGCATCGGAACACAAGAAGACCACGACCGCCGCAATCTGCTCAGGGGTCACGAACTCCTGCGACGGCTGCTTCTCGCCGAGTAGCAACTTCTTGGCGGCATCGATCGATATCGAGGCGGCCTCGGCGCGCGCTTCGATCTGCCGCTGCACCAGCGGAGTCAAGACCCACCCCGGACAGATCGCGTTGCAGGTGACTCCGGTGGTAGCCGTTTCGAGTGCGACCGTCTTCGTGAGCCCTAGCAGTCCATGCTTGGCCGCGACATAGGCCACCTTTTGCGCCGACGCAACGAGGCCGTGCGCCGACGCGATGTTGACGATTCGTCCCCAATTCGCCTGTTTCATCCCTGGCATGGCGCAGCGGATCGTATGGAACGCCGACGAGAGGTTGATGGCGAGAATGTCGTCCCACTTCTCGGTAGGGAACGACTCGATGTCCGCGACATGTTGGATGCCGGCATTGTTGACGACAATGTCGACCCGACCATACGTTGCCGCGGCACCGACGATCATGGCCTCGATCTGGGCCGGATCACGCATGTCGGCGGGATCGTGATGCGCTCGAATTCCGCAGCTGCGTAGCTCTGACTCGATCTGCGCGATCTCCGCCGGATCACCGAACCCATTGAGCACGACATTTGCGCCTTGCGCTGCCAATGCGCGCGCGATGCCGAGGCCGATGCCACTGGTCGATCCGGTCACGACCGCTGTCTTGCCGTCCAACATCGTGGGCTCTTTCTCGCGGCGCCGCGCGGCGGTCACCGACGCAACTCGGGTAACGCGACGATGGCGTCGATCGCTTCGGGATTGACGATGGCCTCGGTGTTGCGCACCGGTCGACCGTGTACAGCGTCCGCCACCGCCAGCTCGACGAGCTTGTTGCTGCGCGTGCGGGGCAGGTCGTCGACTTGTGCGATGACCGCGGGTACGTGACGCGGTGTGCACGCCGATCGCACCCTCGAGCGGATTTCGCTCCGCAGGTCGTCGGTGAGCACTTCACCGTCGATCAACCGCACCAGCAACACGATGCGTACGTCATCGTCCCACCGCTGTCCGAAGGCCAACGCTTCGGCCACCTGCGGTAGGGCCTCGACGACGCGATAGATCTCGGCGGTACCGATGCGCACTCCGCCGGGGTTGAGGGTGGTGTCGCTACGACCGTGGATGATCACGCCGCCGAACGGTGTGAACGACGCGTGATCACCGTGGGCCCAGATGCCGTCGAATCGGGCGTAGTACGCGTTGTGATAGCGCTCACCGGAGTCGTCGTGCCAAAAGCCGAGCGGCATCGACGGGAACGGCTGGCGGCAGACCAACTCCCCCGCCGCGGTGGGGTCGTCGCGTAACGATCGTCCGTCGTCGTCGACCACATCGATCGCGAGCCCGAGCGCCGGGCGTTGGATCTCCCCCGCGCGTACCGGCCCCGTCGGATCTCCGGCCAGCAGGCACCCGCACAGGTCCGTGCCACCGGCGATCGACGCGAGGTGCACGTCGGTCTTGACGGAGTCGTACACGAAGCGGAAACCGTCGGGCGACAACGGTGACCCGGTCGAGCAAATGGTGCGCAGCGTGTCGAGTCGGTGGGTTTCGCGCGGAATCGTTCCCGACTTGCGCAACGACTCGATGAAGCGCGCCGAGACGCCGAGCAGCGTGAGACGCTCGCGGTCGACCAGATCGAAGAGCGCTTCTGGCCCCGGATGAAACGGCGACCCATCGAAGAAGACCGCAGTGGCACCTGATGCGAGCGTGGATGCCAGCCAGTTCCACATCATCCAGCCGGTGGTCGTGTAGTAGAGGACACGGTCGCCCTCGCGCACATCGCAATGCAGTTGCTGTTCTTTGAGATGTTGCAGCAACACGCCACCCGTACGATGCACGATGCACTTCGGTACGCCGGTGGTGCCCGACGAATACAAGATGTACCAAGGATGGTCGAACGGGAAGCGCTCGTACTCCAACGGCGCGTCACGAAACGGCCCGAGGAACTCGTCCCACGCAACCGTGTTCGGCGCGGTATCGCCGGCCAGCACCACAGTGCGCACGGTCGGCAGCCGCGGCGAGATCTCGCCCAACCGTTCGCGGCAATCGAAGCGCTTGCCACCGTAGGGATACGACGACGCGGCGAAGAGCAACACCGGCTCGATCTGCCCGAATCGGTCGACCACACCTTCGACGCCGAAGTCGGGTGATGTCGACGAGTAGATAGCACCAACCGCCGCCGCGCCGAGCATCACGATGATGGCCTCGAGTCCGTTGGGTAGCCAGGCCGCCACGCGGTCACCGGCGCTGACGCCGTGCGCGCGCATGGCCGCCGCCATGGCGGCGACATCGCGGCGCAATTCTTGCCAGCTACGAGCGACTCGCTGACCGGTCTCGTCGACCGCGACCACCGCGTCGCTCAGCGGATCGAGATCGCGCTGTAGCGACAGCAGATTCTCGACGACCGAGAGCGTCGCGTCGGGAAAGAATCTGGTCGCCGCGAACTCCGCGTGTCGTTCGATGACGCGATCGCCAGGGTCGCCCGCCATCGCGCAGTCGTGCCACAAGAGTGCCCAGAATTCGTCGGGCTCGTCGACCGACCACTGATGAAGGTCGGGGTAGTCGGCCGCACCGACCCGACGCCAAAATGCCGCCATGCGGGTCGCGGCTGCACGTTCGGGTGACGGTACCCAGAGCGGTTCGACGTCGACGGGAAGCATCGTCACCCCTCGATCTTGTTACGTGTCCGGGTCCGGCGGTTGTCGGATACGTGAACACACCGTGAACACCTCGCCGTGCATGGGCGAAGAGGTTGCGGCACGCACACAGTAGGATCCGGTCGTTCAGAAAGCGAGAGATCGATGCCCATTACGTCGGGGTTCAACCACGTCGCCACCTTGACCTGCAACATGGACCGACTCGTGGGTTTCTACAAGGCGGCGTTCGGGGCCGAAATCATCTTCGAGATGCAGGCAGAGCCCGATCATCCCCACATGATCATCCTCGATCTCGGTGGCGGTGCCGCACTCAACGTCTTCGAGGTCGACGACGACGCGATCATCGGTGATCGCACCAAGCAGGGTGGTCGGGGCGCCATCGATCACTACGCACTTGCCGTCGACTCTCGAGCCACCCTCGAGTCTGTTCGTGATCGACTGGTCGAGGCGGGCGCCGACATCGGCGAGATCCAGCGGTTGGGTGGCGAGTGGTCACTCTTCTTTCGCGACCCCGACGGCATGGAGCTCGAGGTCTGCTGCGCCGCGGATTAGCCGGCCCCACCTCACGCCAGCGCATTGGTGATCAGCAGCGCCACCGCGGCCGCGACGAGCGCCGGCAGGCCCACGCGAACGCCTGTGCGGGTATATGCCCGCGCGTCGATATCGACGCCGAGTCGGTGCATCGTCGACAACCAGAGCAGGCCCGCCAGCGAGCCGCTCACGACGAACGCGGGGCCGATGTTGACCCCGAGCAGCACGGCCCACAGCAACGGCCCGGGTTGGGGACCGAGGGCCGGCATCGCGATCAGGAAAGCCGGCAGATTGTTGATCGCATTGGCCGCGACAACCGACAGACCGAGCACACCGATCACTCCGATCGCATCGCGCCGAGTGAACAGTCGCTCGAGTTCGAGATCGGGCGCGGCCGCCGCGGCGAGGGCACCCAACGCAGCCGCGAGAGTCGCGGAACCCAACGGCAACGTCTTCCATGGCGCGCGTCGGAGCAGCGCAACGAGAACGGCATCTGCAATCGCCGCGACCACCCACACGGGCACCCCCACGATCTCGCCCAGCGTGAAGCCGATCACGATGAACGCGACGAGGGGGATGCCGAGACGCAGTGCACGCGCCGGCACGGCTTCGGTCGCCTCCGAGGGCAGTGATTCACCGTCGGGGAACGCGCGGCGAAACGCGACGTACCCCACGATGGTTGCGACCACCGACGCGGGGCCGAGCCGCACGATGAAGTCAGCGGTGTCGACGCCGAAGCGGGCGGCGGCCAGCAGGTTGGTCAAGTTCGATACGACGAGCGCGCTCGACGCGAAACACGCCAGCAGCACCGGTATGAAACCCGCCACGACCGGATTCATACCGTGGCGGCGGGCGATACGCACGTACAGCGGAGTCAGCAACACGACCGACGCATCGAGGTTGAAGATCGTGGTCACGAGAGCGGCGAAGATCCACAACCAAAGGAGGAGGCGCCGCCGGTTGTCGATACGCGCGGCAACTGCGGCGAAAAATCCGAGCTCGTCCAACATGATCGCCATCGGCACCGCGAGCAGAAGGAACACGAGCGGCTCGACGAGTGGGTCGAGCGCGTCGCCGACGTCGTGGTACGAGATCGCGGTGAGCCCGAGCCCCAACGCGACGAGAACGGTCGGCGTTGCCCACACTGGCCAGCGCGGCGGCCGTACGAGCACGCCGACGACCGCGACGCAGAGCAAGATGATGCGGACCGCGGCCATGACGGCGCTGTTACCCGGCTACGCCGAACTTCAGCCTTCGACCAACGATTGTCCGGCAAGCACGAGGGTCAGGTCGTCGACCACGAGATGCTGCGACGCTGCGTGGATGTCGCGGAAACAACGACCCAGCGCACTCGGCGTGCGGATCGGATCGGTGCCGGCAAACGAGTAGGCGAATCGCGTGACGTCGACCGCTACGTGCGTCGCGTAGGTCGTCGCTTGGCGCAGGCGCACGAGTCGCGCGGCACTGAGGTCGTCACCGCGATCGAGCTCGGTTTGCGCTTCACCGAACGACTCGAACACGAACGAACGGGCCGAGCACAGCGCGGCATCGAAGCGGCCGAGCTCGAATTGGAACCGCTCACGGTCAGCGATGCGGGTCGCCGCGCCCATCCGTTGCTTGGTGCGCGCGATCACCGTCACTTCGTCGATGGCACGGCGGCCGACGCCCAGCGCGAAGCCGGCATGCCCGATGAGCGCCAGGCCGAGCACCCCCATGCGATAGATCGGCCCGCCGCGCAGTGGACGACCGCCGATGAGATCGAATGTGAACCCCGCGTCGACGTATTGCTCGGGCACGACGTAGTCGAAGCTGCCCGTACCCACGAGCCCGATCACGTCCCAGTTGCCGGCGAACTCGACATGATCACGCGGCACGAAGAACACTCGGATGGCCGGGCGACCGGGTGCCATCATGCGCGGCTGGCCGTCGAGCATCTCGAGCGCGCCTCCTCCGACCCAATCGGCGTGGCCGCTGCCGCTGCCGAAGCTGTAGCGGCCGCTGATCGTGTAGCCGTCGCCGGTGGCGACTGCTCGGCCGCGCGGCGAGAACTGTCCAGCGTGGGTCGGTATGCCGTTGGCGAACATCGCGCGCACGGCGTCGTCACTCGTGTACGTGGTGGCGAACGCGGATGTCGAGGCGTTGGCGAGCAGCGTCCACCCCGCCGACCCGTCGGCGCGGCAGACCTCTTCGTAGACCGCAAGGCTGGTGACGGCGTCGGCCTCGGATCCGCCCAGCGACCTCGGTATCTGCAAGGCGAAGAGACCCGACTCGCGAAAGGCATCGACGAGCGACTGGGGCAATGTGCCCTCGGATTCGGCCGAGGCGGCCTCGCGCTCGACCAATGGGCTGAGCGAGCGGGCGATGGAAAGTGGGTCGGCGACGGCATTGGGCATGGCGCCATCTTGCCCCGCCCGGCCGCCGCCTCGCGGGCATGATGAGGGAATGACCAGGTTTGTCGCACTACTGCGCGCCGTGAATGTCGGCGGGAAGAACCAGATATCGATGGCCAAGCTGCGCACGGTGCTCGAGTCCTTGGGCTACTCCGATGTCACGACCTACATCCAGAGCGGCAACATCGTCTTCAACGGCAAGGAGCGCACCACAGCGGCCGTGTTGCCAAAAATCGAGGCGGCGATCGCCCTCGAGTTCGGGCTGAAGATCGATGTCGTCATGCGGACGGCGAAGGAGTGGGCCGCCGCCATCGAAGGCAACCCGTTTCTCCGCCGCGTGTCAGACCGCACCAAGCTGCACGTCGCATTCCTCAACCAGGCACCCGACCGCGCCCGCCTCGACACGTTGGACCCCAAGCGCTTCGTACCCGACGAGTTCGCGGTCGGTGGACGCGAGGTGTATCTGCATTGCCCCGAAGGCCTTGGCCGTTCGAAGCTCGCAGTGGCGATCGGCCCAAAGCTCGCGCCCGGGCCCGCGACGGTGCGCAACTGGAACACCGTCACCAAACTCGCCGAACTCGCCGCACGCTGAGAGCCCCTGAAATCGACCAACCGAAAAAGGTCAGGTCCACCAGAATCAGTAGGAGCATTACCTCAGAGGTAGTGGCGGTGCGGTCGGTGCCCGCCGTACGGTGGTGTGTGCATCGTGTAGGCGTAGGACCACTGGTACGAGATTGGCGCGTGCGGCGACGCCGCAGTCAGCTCGATCTCGCGTACGCCGTCGGCGTCTCGCCGCGGCACCTGAGCTTCG
>JBDTLT010000157.1:0-12739 GCA_039934635.1 Acidimicrobiales bacterium | reverse complement strand
CGTAAACGACGACGGAGGTAGGTCCCGGCGCGTCGGGTCAGAGTTTCCACGCCGCAGTGATGGCGAGGTCGCCGACACGCACTGATCGGCCCTGCAACGCGCCGATCGGGGCGACACGTTCTTGCAACTCCCCCACCGCTCCTATCTCCAGTTCGCGCCGACCGAGAACGGCGACGCGGATGTCGCGCGGGTCGACGCGTTCGAGGTCGACGTCGAGCGCGGTGCACCACGCTTTGTACGCGGATTCCTTCGCGCTCCATAGCAGTGTCGCGAGCGCCGCATCGTCGCCCACGAAGTCGAGCTCGTCGTCGCACAGCACGACCCTCGCATCGTCGACCGCGAGCGCGTCGTGCCGTTCGACGTCGACGCCGAGCGTACGCACAACATCGCGGCGGGCCACGAGAGCGACCGCCAACGCGTTGTCGTGCGCGATCGATCCGACGAAGCCGATGGGCCAAGCAGGCCGATGCCCCGCTCGGGGTGGCAACTGGGTGGCGGTGCAACCGGCGAGCGCCAGAGCGTGGAGCGCGGCAAGGCCTGCCGCCTCGGTGTGTGCCGAGGGATTAGGTGCGAGGGGCATCGTCGTTGCGCAGACGAACCGATTTGGCCACTCGGGCACATCGAGTCGGGTGACTTCCACTTCCGCCAGCCGAGTCATCGATCGGCGCGATCGAGATGTGGTGCGACCGCGCGTGCGAGCGCCTCGACGTGCTGCGGCATGAACAGTGTCTGATGGGTGCCGGGGGTGACCTCGAGGGTGAGTTCACCGTCGATGTGGTCGGCCCATCCATACGTGCGGTCGCGCGTGTAGGCCTCGGCCGCGGCCTTCACGAGCAGTGCGTTGCAGGGATAGTGCGTGCGCTGATAACGCTCGGCGACTTCGGCGAAATGTTCGCTGAGATTCACGAAGCCGTCGTAGTCGTCGTAGATCTCTCGGCGCTCGATCTCCTCGTCGGTGTCTTTCGCGAGGTGCAGACGGCGCAGCTGCCGCTTGAGGAATTCACGCGACCACGGCACGAGTGAGCTCGGTCCGTGACGCACCAAGTTGAAGCCGAGGTAGCGCCACCGATCGACGAAGGTCGGGCGCAGCCGATCGAGCGTGTCGAACAACACGACGAGCGCGGCGCGATCACCTTGCCCGGCCAGTGCGCGTGCCATCTCGAGCGCGATCATTCCTCCGCCCGAATAGCCGCCGATCAGATAGGGGCCCTCGGGCTGATATGTGCGTATCGCCCGCACGTACAGCGCAGCCATGTCGGGTATCGAGTCGAGCGGCGCTTCGTTGCCGTCGGCGCCTTTGGCGAGCACCCCGATGATCGGACGGTCGCTCGGCAAGAGGCGGGCCAGACCCCACAGGTTCAACACGTTGCCGCCGGCGCCGTGGATCACGAAGAACGGCCGGCCACTGCCGCCGGCGCGCATCGTCACGATGAGGCGTGACGGGTCGCTTTCGACGCTGACGAAGTCGCGGAGCGGGGCTTTCGTCGTCGCTGCGACGGCGACATCGGCCGCGCGAGCCGGGCGCGCCTCTTCGACGAGGGCGGCGAGCTGGCGCAGCGTGGGCGCTTCGAACAGCGTGGCGAGCGGCAGCCTGACCTCGAGCTCGCGGTGGATGCGCGCCATCAATCGGATCGCGATCAGCGAGTGCCCGCCGAGTTCGAAGAAGTCGTCGTCGGGCTGCGGTGCCACCCCCAACAGGTCGGTCCACATCGACGCCAGTGCAGTGCCCACGTCGTCCTGGCGGTCGACCGGGTTTGCGGCGGTGGAGGGTTCGGCGATCGGCGCCGAGGCGACCAACTCCGAGATGTCGACGCTCGTCACCAGCAAGTGGGGTTGGCCCGAACGCAGCGCATGGTCGAAGGCCACGACACCTTCGTCGGGCCGGATGCCGAGCGTGTCGCTCAACTCGAGCAACGAACCTGCCGGTTTGGAATCGACTCCGTCGACTGCGGCAGTGCGAGTGAGCTCACTGCTCTGCATCGGCTGCAACACGAGATCGTCGATCTGCAACGCGACCGCACCGTCTTCGTCGCTGACGGTGACGTCGACGTGGGCGCGGCCGTCGAATTCATGCGCGTATGCGCGAACGATCACGTCACATGCGAGCGGTGCGAACGACGTGACGCGCCCGTAGTGCACGGGCACGTACAGTGCGTCGGGGTCGTCGGGCGTCAGGCCGACCGCGACGACGGTCGCGAGATCGAGAATCGCCGGATGCGCGAGCCACTGTCCGGCCTCGCCATCGGGTAGCTCGTGCGTGTGGATGTGCGCGACAGCGCTGCTGTCGTCGCGGCGCTGGGCGCCGTCGGCGCGCCAACGGGGCCCCAGTATCAACTGTCGCGACGGCCGGTCGATGAACGACTCGGTTGCGTCGAGTGGTTGTGATGCGAGCGAGACGTCGCTGTCGAGCGCCCGCGCGTGGCCAGGGTCGCCGATGCGGCCTTCGCTCGATGCCTGCCATTCGCGGCCGCCACCGTCGTCGGTGTCGACGCGGATGTAGCGCGGTGACACGTCCGCAGCGTCGACGCTGACGCGTAGCGCGACGGTGCGTCCCGGCGGCACCAGTATCGGGGCGATGAGCGACATGTCGCACAACGCGGCCGAAGGCAAACCGGCTGCGCGCAGTGCCGCCAGCATCAACTCGACGTGGGCGGCGCCCGGCAATACCGGTGTGCCGTCGCGCAGGCGGTGCTCGTCGACCACCCAATCGTCGGCGGTGATCTCGCCGAAGCATTCGGTCGTACCGTCACGGCGCACGCGGTACGAATGCAGGATCGGATGCTCGAACGCAACATCACCCGTGCCGAGGTGCTGGCGGCGCAGCGCATCGAACGCCATGCCGGTCTCGGCCCACACACCGAAGTCGATGGCAACGACGTTGAGGTCGCCGCGCTTGCCCGCGAGCGCATCGACCAGCGCGTTCGCTGCCGTGTAGGTGGCTTGACCGGCCGGTGCAAGGGTGGCCGAGGTGGACCCGATGAGCACCAACAGCGGCACGCCGCGACTGGCCAGCGCGTCGACGAGTGCGGCGGCACCGCGCGCCTTTGCGCCGACGACGGTTTCGATGTCGGCGCGTTCGGTGAGCAATTCGATGGGTCGGTCGAGTAGCCGGCCCGCGGTGTGGATCACGCCGTCGAGGCGGCCGTGCCGTTCGAACACGTCGTGCACGATGTACGCGATTGCGTTGGGGTCGGCGACGTCGCCCGTGACGACTTCGACCGAAGGCGCAACTGCCTCGAGCGCCGCGAGTCGCCGCAGTCGCCGCGCTCCAGAGTGACCCGATGTGTGCGTGCCGAGGTAACGCTCACGCGCTTCGCGCGATGGAAGTGCCTCGCTGCTCACCACCACGAGGTGGGCATTGTGGGTCTCGGCGAGCCAGCGGGCGAGCGCGAAGCCCATGCCGCCGAGGCCGCCCGTGACGAGATAGGTGCCGCCGGTGACGATCGGCGTCGATGCGGTCGCGTCGATGGGCGTGCGCTGCCAGAGTGGCGTCGCGCGCCGCTCACCGCGACGCGAGACGATGCCGCCGTTGGGGCTGCGGGCTTCGGCGACGATCGTCGAGGCGATACGATCGATCTCGCTGCGATTGGTCACGTAGCCGTCGACGTCGACGAGCACCGTCGAGATGTTGGGATACTCCTTGGGCGTGACCGCCGCGAGCCCAATCGCCAACGCGTCTGCCGGATTCGACGGAGGTATCCCGGCCGAGTCGGTGGCTTCACGGGTGACGAAGACCATGCGGCAGTCGTCGTTGCGATCCCCCAACGCCCGCACCGTCGGTACGAGCGAGTGCAACCATCGCTCGATGCCCTGATCGACCGATGACGACAGCGTCGCATCGGACTGTGGCGCCACGCCCAGCACGATCACTTGCCCGGTGGTAGTGCTCGGCGCATCGACGATGCGTGCACGATCGCCCGCGCCTTTGCACGCCCGGGCGATCGCGTGGGCGAATTCGTCATCCGCATCGGCGACGATCTCCCACGGCCCGCGGAATCGAACGTCGGCGCTCAGGGGCACCGGGCTCTCGATCCACGACGGCAGGGATGTCCAGTCGCCCAACGACGCGAGGCGTGTCACCGCGCGAGCTGTCGTGTGAGTTGGCCGGGGGGCGATCGCGTGCGCTTGTGGGCGGCCCGGCTCGATCCAGTAACGCTCGCGCTCGAAGGGATAGGTCGGCAACCGCAGACGGTTGCGCGTGCCGGCGCCGAGGAATCGCTCGACGCCGACCTCGCATCCGGACGTCCACAGCCTGCCGGCCGCCAGCAGCGCGAACGAGGTGTCATCGATCGAGTCGTTGGCGTGACGCAGTGCCGAGACGGCGGCGACCGGCCGCGGATCTTGACGGCGAGCGTACGACGTCAGCGTCTGGCCCGGACCGAGCTCGAGCGTGACGGCGGGACCGTCTGCGAGCGCGCACCGCAGGCCCGCTTCGAAGCGCACGGTGCCCCGGAGGTGATCGACCCAGTAGCGCGGGTCGGTCGCCTGCGCGGCATCGATCCACGTGCCGGTGAGGTTGGACACGTAACGTCGAGTGGGCGCATGCAGGGTCACCGACCGGACCGCCGCTGCGAACTCGTCGAGCACAGGGTCGAGCAGGTGCGAATGCGCGGCTGCGTTGAGTGGGATGAGCGTGCTCGAGACGTCGAGCGCCGCGAGTCGAGCGACGAGCGCATCGATGGCATCGCCGCTACCGGACACGACGCACTCGTCGCGGGCGTTGATGGCGGCGAGCGAGATCTCCGCGTCGAGTAGCGGCGTGAGTTCGCGCTCGGTCATCGGCACGGCCAGCATCGCGGCATTCGTACCGCTGGCACGAGCCATCAAACGTGAGCGTGTGACCACGAGGCGCATCGCGTCTTCGAACGAGAACACGCCCGCGAGTAATGCGGCGACGTATTCACCCAGACTGTGTCCGACGACGGCGTCAGGTTCGATGCCGAATGCCATCCACTGGCGAGCGAGCGCGACTTCGGTGACGAACACGGCGGCGAGCGACACGACCGGATCGCGCAGCGCGGCGGAGTCGGCCGCCGGCGACAGCAATGCGTCGAGATCGATGCCGGCGAAGCGCTGCGCGAGAGCGATTCCTTCGCGGCGAGTCTCGTGGAACGTGGTGAAGCGTTCGTCGAGTTGGCTCGCCATGCCGACGTACTGCGACCCTCCGCCCGGGAAGAGGAAGATGACGCGCGGCGCAGTGTCGGCCGCGCGCTCGGTGGCGCTGCGCTTGCGATCAGCGGTGCGCAACAACTCGATCGCCTCAGCGGACGAGCGGGCGACGACGACCCGGCGCCGAGTGTGGGCGCGCCGACCGGTCGCGAGCGTGAATGCGACATCGGCGAGTTCGACGCCGGGATGGCGTTCGAGATGGCTCGCGAGATCGTGGGCGGCCCGATCGAGCGCCGCTTCGCTGCGCGCCGACAGCGTCAGTGGCTGCACCGCGAGCCCGGGGTCGCTCGGTCGCGGGTGCGGGGCTTCTTCGATGACCGCGTGCGCGTTGGTGCCGCCGACACCGAGCGAAGAGATGCCGGCGCGCCGTGGCGTTTCGCTGGTCCACGGGGCACCTTGCCCCGACAACACGAAGGGGCTGTTGGCCACGTCGATCAACGGACTCGGAGCAGTGAAGTTGGCGAGAGGCGGCTTGTACTGGTGGCGCATCGCCTGCACGACCTTGATCAAGCTGGCGACACCGGCGCCGGTGTCGAGGTGGCCGATGTTCGGCTTGATCGAACCCAACCAACACGACGCCCTCTGATCGCTGGCGAAGGCGGCCGTCAACGCCGCGAACTCGATGGGGTCACCGACGGCGGTACCGGTGCCGTGCGCCTCGACGAGCGTGATCGAATCGGGCGAGATACCGGCGACGGCGAGCGCTTCGCGCACGACGTCCGCGTGGCCGTCGACGCTCGGCGCGAGATAGCCGACCTTGCGATGGCCGTCGTTGTTGACCGCGGTGCCCCGCACAATGGCGAGCACGGGATCGCGATCGCGTAGCGCATCGGAGAGTCGGCGCAACGCGACGACACCGACACCGCTCGTGAGCACGGTGCCCGCGGACTCTGCGTCGAACGCGCGGCAACGGCCGTCGGGCGCGAGGATCTCGCCCTCGTGGTACTGGTAGCCGACGCCGTGAGGCACTTCGATCGTGACCCCGCCGGCGAGCGCCATGTCGCTCTCCATGCTGAGCAGGCTCTGCACCGCGAGATGTACGGCGACCAGCGAAGTGGAACACGCCGTCTGCACGTTGACGCTCGGGCCGCGCAGGTCGAGGCGGTAGGAGACGCCCGTCGTCAAGAAGTCTTTGTCGTTGGCCGTGTGCCGTAGCAGGAACCAACCGACTTGATCGAGCAACCCGGGATGGGTCAAGAGGTTGTTGATGAGATACGTGTTCATGCCACAACCGGCGAACACACCGATGGCGCCGTCGAAGCGTTCGGGAACATGACCCGACGACTCGAGTGCCTCCCACGCCGTCTCGTAGAACAGCCGATGCTGAGGATCCATGAGAGCGGCATCGCGCGGACCGATGCCGAAGAAGCCGGCATCGAAGCGATCGACGTCGTCGAGTATGCCGGTGCGGCGTACGTAGTGAGGGTCTTGAAGGCTGCCTGCCGGCACGTCGCGCGCGAGGAGGTCGGCTTCGGATAGATCGTCGAGGCAGTCGTCGCCGTGCGCGATGCGTTCCCAGAACGCGTCGACGTCTGGCGCGCCGGGGAAACGCCCGGCCATGCCGACGATGGCGACTTCGCTGCCCTGGTAGTCGGTCATCGTCAGCCGTTTCGACCGCGGCCGAGCAGTGCGTTGCGCCGCCGCGCTCCCCGATCGTCGCCTGCGGTCGCCGGCACAGGCGCGCCCGGCTGGCCGGGCTCGACCGTGCTGGTGCCCTCACCGGTCCCGCCGCGAAGTGAGCTGAGGTGCGCGCCGAGGAGTCGCGCGTTGGGGAAGCGGAAGATGTCGGTCAGGGCCAGCGGAACCGCGGCCCGTTCGCTCAGCAGTCGGAAGACCTTGATGGCGAGTAACGAGTGTCCGCCGACTTCGAAGAAGTTGTCGTTGCGCTGGATTGGCCGCCCGAGGACCGACGACCAGATCTCGATGACGGCGAGTTCGTCGGCGGTCGATGGCGGACCTTCGCGGGTATCGGCGGGGCCGAAGGTCAACACCGACACCGGGGGCGGCACGACCGGCTGCGGTCCCATCGACGACGCCACCGGCCGAGTGAGTACCGCGGCTGCCGACTTCGCGAGCGCGACCCGATCGGTCTTGCCGTTGGGCATCGTGGGCAACGAATCACGTAGGTCGAAACCGCGCGGGATCATTGGTTCGGGCAGCCGCGCCGCCAACGCGCGTTGCACGCGCGCGAGGTCGAAGGTGGCGGGTTCCTTGGGGGTGATGAATGCGACGAGTTCGGTGACGCTGTCGACATCGATGGCGACGACAACGGCTCGGGCAACTTGTGGCTCGTCCTCGAGCGCGGACTCGATCTCGCCCAGCTCGATGCGATAGCCGCGTACCTTGACCTGATTATCGAGTCTTCCGCCGAATTCGAGCACACCGTCGTGCTGGATCGTGGCGCGGTCGCCGGTCGCGTACACGCGGCCCCACTGCGGATGGTCGATGAAGCGCGCCGCCGTTAGCTCGGCGCGATCGTGGTAGCCGCGAGTGACGCCGACGCCACCGATGAGCAATTCGCCCGGGACGCCAACCGGAGTCGGCGCTCCGCTCGTGTCGACGGTGTACACGGTGGTGTTGGCGATGGGACGCCCGATGGGGACCACATCGGATCGCTCGACCTCGTGTACGAGTGACCACACGGTCGTCTCTGTAGGGCCGTACATGTTGGTGAGCCGCCCGTTGAGCAGACTCAACGCTTCGCCGGCGAGCGCGGGTGTGAACGCTTCGCCCCCGATGAGCACGTGTTGCAGTTGGCCGAGCGCCGCACCATCGGTGGGGTCGGCGACGAGCATCGCGAGCATCGACGGCGTGCATTGCAGGTGCGTGGCCTGTTCCGCGTGAATCAGACCGCCGAGCGACATATCGCTCGTATCGACCGAGCCGGCGCCGAAATGAGCCTCGATGCGCTGCTTGAGGGACGCGATCAGGGCAAAACTGCCCCGCACGAGCTCGGCGTCGACCCCGAAATCGACGAGGCAGGCGATCTCGTCGACGCCCGCCCCAACCGCTTCGAGGACCAGTGTCTGGGCGTCGTCGACGGTGCCGAAGAGGCCGCTCGTGTCCATGTAGCGGTCGGTGGCCGCGGTGAGGAGCTCGTCGAGCTCGCTCGGAGTGAGCGACCGGAAGTACTCGTCGGCATCGGCGCCCGCGTTGCGCAGCGTCGGGAAGGCAGACGCCATGTCCTTCAACAGGTTGGTCGCCGAGCGCAGGTAGCCGGTGAGTGCAGGCCGGGCGGCCGCCCGCGCGACTTCGCGGTTGTCGGCAAGAAATGTGTGCAGCATCAACGTGACTCGACCGTCACCGTGATGCCCGGCACGGCGCCATGCGTCGCGGTACGCCTCGACCTTTGTTCGAACTTGCTCGATCGATTGCCCGAGCAGGTGCGTCAATAGGTTGCAACCGAGGCGACCCGCGCGCTCGAACGTCTCGATGCTGCCCGCGGAGGTGAGCCATAGAGGGATCTCGGGTTGCCTCGGTCGAGGGAAGGTGCGCACGTCGACGGGGCCGAGTGGCCCGGGCAGCGACACGGTCTCGCCGCGCCAAAGGCGGCGTAGCGCGTCGATGTCGTCTTCGAGTCGTTCCTTGGCGCCTTCGAACGCGCCGACGTTGAGGACGAAGTCGTTCGGTTGCCACCCGGCAGCGACAGAGACGCCGATGCGGCCGTTGGAGAGGTTGTCGACGACCGCCCACTCTTCCGCGACGCGGACCGGTGAGTGCAGTGGTAGCACGACGCTGCCGGCTCGGATGCCGATCCGGCTCGTGACCGCGGCGATCGCCGCGCTCGTCACCGAAGGATTCGGATAGATGCCGCCGAACGCGTGGAAATGGCGCTCGGGCGTCCACACTGCTTCGAAGCCGTTGTCGTCGGCAAAGCGCGCGCCATCGAGCAGCAAGCTGTAGCCGGTGGCACCGTCGGCCTCCGCGCTGGCGAAGTAGAACAAGCTGAACGAGGGGCAGCCAGGCGGAGTCGCTGCGGCGCGCATGGTGGCAGCATCGGGTCGGACCACAACTCGATAGCCGCGGCAAATGGTCCAGAGGAGCTCGAGCACGGAGATGTCGAACGAGATGCTCGTGACGGCCATCCACACGCCGGGCGGATCGGTGCGGATGACTTCATCCATCGCCACGAAGAAGTTGATGACGTTGCGGTGCTCGACGACAACGCCCTTGGGTGTGCCCGTCGAGCCCGATGTGTAGATGATGTACGCCGCGTCATCGGCGCGCGGACCGTCGATATGGGCGGGGGCCTGTTGCTCGGCATCGTCAGCGCCGGCGCGGACGACTGCGCGCGAAGGCCCGGCGAGGCGGCGACCGAGCGAGGGGTCCGCGGCGACCACCGCGTCGAGACGGGCGTCTTCGACGATGGTGCGTAGTCGTTCTTCGGGAAACGCGAGGTCGAGCGGTACGTACGCCGCACCACAGAGCAACACCGCGAGCATCGACGGCAGCAGGTGTTCGTCCCGTACGAGCGCGAGCCCGACGCGACTTCCCCGTTCAACCCCCGCGCGGCCGAGGACGGCGGCCATGCGCGCGGCCTCATCGGCTAGTTCGCGGTAGGTGCGCGTGAGGCCGTTGGCCGTGACCGCGGCGGCGCCCGGTGTGCGTTCGACCTGAGCCAGGAACGCGCCGGTGATGGTCTGGTCGAGAGGCAGGGCGCGCTCGGTCGCGTTGAGGGACTGCAGCAGCGCGCGCTCGCTCGCGGTGGCGATCGTCAGCAAACCGGTCGGGGTCTCGCGATGCTCGCGCAATGTCGCGGCAAGCGCAGTTATTTGCTCGCCGATCCGCGTGGCGGTGGCAGCGTCGATGGCGCCGTCCGCGTAATCGAGCAGCGCGCGAGTGGCTCCGATGCGCACGTGCAGGATCGCCGCGGGGTCGCGGATGACAGAGGCCGCATCACTCTGGTCGTCATCGTCATCGACATCGATGACGACGAGCGGTCCCATCGAGCTGGCGTCAGTCGCGGCGCGAGCCCGCAGTTCGGGATCGCGGGCGACGACATCGGCGAGCCACGGCCCAGACGCGAGGGAACGTTCACTGCTCACGGCAATCTGGTCCACGAACTCGGCCGCGCTCACGCGTGCGAGTTCGGCGTTGATGGCGAGCAGAGGCCTGCGGGCCAGCGGCGCGAGCGACGCCGCGATCTCGCGACTGGATCGGTCGGCGATCGCCACGATCGCGTGGCCATTGCCGAGGGTGCGGGCGACCCACAACACGGCGGCGCTGACGATGTACCCCGACGTGGACTCGTCGGCCGCGAGCGCCACGCTGGACCAGAACCGTGGATCACGGGCACGTCCGATGTCGCCGGTGAATTCGATGCCTGCGACTGGCGTGGCGGCAGATGCGGACAGCAGTGCGCGGGTCGAGACCTCGCTGCGCGACAGCGCGGCGTCGTGCGCGTCGAGTGCTGCGCACATCTCACGCGACGGCATGAGATCGTCGGCCTGCTGGGGCAAGGCGGTCAGATCGAGCGGCACACCCGCCAGCGAGGTGATGGCAACGACGGTCACCGATCCGTCGGCAACCGGCAACGCCACACCGCTGCCAAAGTCGACGTGTGCGAGCCACGCATCGGCGTCGTGAACGACGTGCATCGAGCCGAGTGGATTGACGATGCGCGGACCGAAATCGAGGGCGCGGGCCACATCGACCAGATCGCGTCTCGTGCGTCGCGGATCGAATACCGCCCTCGCGCCGAAGCGTTCGTGGCGTCCGTGGTACTCGCCGGGCTCGGGCGGCTGCGCGGTAACGCGAAGACGGCCGGTCGACAGCGCGGACGCAACGAGCGGGAACGTGGCCAGCGCCCGCTCGAAGCATCGGGCGTTCAACGTGTACGCAGTGTCGTCGTCGGCGATCGCGAACTCGTCGGTCAGCACGATCTCGCCGGCGTCGGGGGTATCGGTCATCAGGTGCCACGTGATCGCATGATCACGTGCGCCGTTGGCCAACGCCCACGACGTCGCGTGGACTCCTGCCAACCGCGGCAACGGACCGTCGTGGAAGTTGATGCTGACTTCGAAGCGTTCGAGGATCGACTTGGGCACGATGCGCAGGTTGGCGATGCTCAACAAGACATCGGCATCGATGCCCGTGAGCGCGTCGCTCAGCCGGGCCGCGTCGCGCACCTCGATGTCGTGGCGCCGCCCGAAATCAGCCGCCTGCTCGTGGCGTGACGCCAGCGCGACGACCTGGAGACCCGCCGCCATTGCGAGTTCGCTGCACTCGAGCGCCAGCGTCTGGTCGCCCACGACGACGCAGCGCCTCGGAGTGTGCGGGGCGAGTTCTATCGTTCGTGGAGGTTGAGTCGGGTCCATCGTTGCCTTTGTCCCGGTGGCCCCCCGTTGGGTCGTCGGTTCGAAGTATACGAACCGAGCGAACACTGACGAGACAGCGTCAAAGCTCCGGAATTACACGTCAGTCTGCGTACCCGAGTACGTCGATCAACACGTGGGTGGTTCCGAAAGCGTTGTAGACGTTGATCTGGCCAGCGGAGCCGATCTGGGTGATCACCAGATTGGGAATCGTCATTCCGGGGACAAAGTTGAGGTTCGACACGTTCGGAGGGTTGGCGGTACCCGCCGGCCAGACCGTGAGGAAGCCGCCGGCATCTGGGTCGACGGCGGTGACCTTGAGGATCGCGGTCTTGGCGGTGCCCGGGATGCCCCCGGCGCCGGCCACCGTGATGCTGCGGACCTGGCCCTGGCCGAACGGATTTCCGGGCTGAGGCGAGCGGGTATCGAGGATGCGAGCCGGTGTGAGGCCGGTGATCACGCCGCCGCTCTTGTAGGCGCCGGCGCTGAAGTAGCCGACGACGTCTGCGATCAGGTCGGCGGTACCGCTGTCGTTGGCGATGCTGATTTGGCCACCGGTACCGACACGGGCGACGACCAGGTTGGGTCGGGCGATGCCCTCGACGTTGTTGAGGTTGGACACCACGGGCTGGGGCGACCCGGCCGGCCACACGGTGATGAAGCTGCCGTTGCGGCTGACGTTGGTGACCGTCATGTTGAGCACGACCGACTCGGCATCGGCGGGCACGCCGGTGCTGCCGCCGCGCACGGTGAGGTTGCGGGGAGTGCCGGCGCCGAACGAACCGGTGAGGCCGGTGCCCACGCCGGCGCGGGTGTCGAGGAGGCGGTTGGGCGCCATCGTGTGCAGTCGCGTGCCGCTGTTGTCGCGGCGTGTGTAGCCGACGATATCGACGAGGGCGTCCGCGGTACCGCCACCGGAGTTCAAGTAGTTGAAGATCGAGATGTAGCCGCTACTGCCGACTTGCATCGTGATCATGTTGGCGAAGTTCTCACCGGCGCCGAAGTTGTGCGTCGACGTGTTCGGTTGCAGCGAGCCGGTCGGGAACACGGTGAAGTAGCCCGAGCTGTCCGGATCGACGACGGTCACGTTGGCTATGACGGTCTTGGCGTCGACCGGGACGCCGCCCACACCGGCAACCTGCACGAGACGGGTGTCACCGTGCGCGATCGCGGTTGCGGGGGCCTGGCGTGTGTCGTAGACGCGGACCGGGTTGGTGAGCGGGAAGTAGGTGTCGTCGGGAACGTCCGGCAACATG
>JBDTLT010000156.1:0-12747 GCA_039934635.1 Acidimicrobiales bacterium | reverse complement strand
GACCGTGCCGGGTTGTGGCCGATCCATCGCCACCTGATTGCCGTGTCGAACACGCGGCACAGGACCACATGCGTCTGCTTGACCGTGGAGTGTGCATAGCCCTCCTTGGCCAGCGCCCGGTAGAACCGATCGATCTCCTCGGTGGTGATCTTGCCGATGCGCCGCTTACCGAACGCGGGCAGGATGTACCTGGTCGCGCACCGGCGATAGCCACGCAGCGTCGTTGCCTCGAGACCTTCGGCCTCGGCCTGCTCGAGTCCGGCCCGAATCAGCTCCGTCATCGTGCGCGAGCCACCGATTATCGGCTGGCGAGACATCTCGACGGAGAGCTCGGCCAACCGAGCGTCCGCCTCGCGCGCCGAGCCTTCGAACGTCACGCTGCGTTGTACGCGTTTTCCGGACAAAGGATCGCTGCCGCCTTCGACGCGCAGCTCCCACGTGCCCGGACGTTTGCCTCGCCGCTTGCTGCCCTTCATGTGCCCTCCGTGTACGTCATCGGTGAGACGTTCGTGAGATTGTGAAGGGGAGCAGTGACAGTCCACAGAGCTGTCGACACTTGCACGTGCCTTGACCTGCGCAAATGAAGTGGGCCGCCTGGGGCTCGAACCCAGCACCTGAGGATTAAAAGTCCCCTGCTCTACCCGATGAGCTAGCGACCCGCGGGTTGGAGGTTACCTGACAGGGCTCGACGCCCGTCAGAGCTTTCTCCGGATGCGCATGGCGATGCGATCGGGCAGCGCGCGCTGCGTGATACCGATGATCTGCGCGTCGCGCCCGACGAGATAGCGGTAGAGCGGCCGGGTGGCGGTGAGGGCGTGCTCCACCGTCTTGGCCACTTTGGACGCCGGGATGCCACGAGCGGCGATCGTCTCGATGTGTCCCGCCATCCCTTCCAACTGTGCGCGGTAGAGCGCAAACCTCTCCTCGTCGACCATGGCTACGAACTCCTCGAGCGTCGGTCCCTTGCGCCAGATCGGTGTGTCGATGACTCCGGGCTCGACCATGGAAATCCGGATGCCCCAGGGACGGAGTTCCTCACGGAGCGACGACGCGACCGCTTCCAACGCGTACTTCGACGCCGCGTACGGCCCGAGATACGCCGGTGCCGATCGTCCGCTGATCGAACCGACGAAGACGATCCGCCCGAAGGCCCGCCGGAGGGCGGGCAGGGCCGCCTTCGTGACCGCGATCTGGCCGAGGAGGTTCACCTCGAACTGCCGGCGCCACTCGTCCAGTGGCAGGACCTCGATCGGGCCGCCGACGGAGATCCCGGCGTTGTTGACGAGTCCGTCGAGGCCATCCTCTCCGAGCAGTCCGTCGACCTTGGCCAGCGCGTCGTTCACCTGGGCCTCGTCGGCCACATCGAGGAGCACCGGCGTCAGCCGCTCGGTCGCCTCGGCCCGCAGGCGGTCGCCGTCCTCCTCCTTGCGCACGCCGGCGAAGACCCGCCACCCCAGCCGATCGAAGTGGAGAGCGGCCGCCTCGCCGATGCCCGTGGAGGCGCCGGTGATGAGCACATTCTTCGTCTTGCTCATCGTTGGAGCTTCCCACAGCTCCGGCGAGGCCGACCGGCCCGACGCGACCCACCATCGCCGCCGGATCCGGTCGCGGGCCATTGTTGCCAGCATGGGACCACCGTCTCGGACCGCGGCGTAGTACTTCACCCGCCGCCGCTCCATGGCGAACGCCCACGTTGGGTGCCGGCGCACCACCCGGTCGACAATGAACAGGTCGTACCCGACCACGATCCGCCACTTCCCGGCCCTGAGGCCGTCAAGGATGGTCGTCGCCGCCTGCGCCGACGACAGCGTGCCGCTGGTGTCGAAGTGTTTTTGACGCCGGAGCAACGTGCGCCGGATCCCGTCGTCGGACAATGCGTCGACGTCGAGGCCCTGCGCGGCCAGCCGGTGGCGCGCGTCGATGATCTGCGCCTCGTCGAGGGTGAGCGGGTCCTTGCCGAGTAGGCGAGCCGAGTTCTGCGATATCGAGCTGTTGACCCGTCCGGGCATCACCACGACGGCGCGGACGTTTGGTGCGTGCAGGGCGAAGTCCGTGATGAGCGACTCGGTGAACCCCTTGACCGCGAACTTGGCGGAGGCATAGGCGGTGACCGGGCTTTTGGCGCCGAGGTGGGGCACCAGGGCGTTTCCGCTCGCGACGTTCACGACGAGGCTGGCCGGGCTCGCCACGAGCATCGGCAGGAACTCCCGGGTGGTCCCGTAGACGCTCTTCCAGCAGACGTCGAAGGTGCGCTCCCACTCCTCCTCGGGGCTCGTCACGAAGCTCTCGCCGCCTCCGTGTCCCGCGTTGTTGATGAGCAGGTCGATGTGATCAGTGGCGTGGCGCTCCCGTACATCGGCGGCAAAGGCGCGCATCGCCTCTCGGTCGGACGTGTCGGCCACGAAGGTGCTCGTACGAACGTCGAATGGGTTGGAGGCGCGAATCAACGCGTCGGTTTCTCGGAGCGACTCGCCGTTGATGTCGCACATCGCCACGTGGCAACCCTCGGCGACGAGCTGCTGGACCAGCGCTCTGCCGATTCCGCTGCCCGCACCGGTGACGACCGCCATTTTCTGCGCCAACTGAAGCATCATGCGACACTATCGGCGCCACCCGATGTGATGTAACCGTGTACTCGGACTCAGGGACACGTGTGCTCGCCGACATCGCCGGTTACTTCTTCGCATAGGACTCCAGCTGCGACTCGCGCTGCCAGACTGAATGGATGCGTCGAATGCTGCGCCACGGCCTGCTCGCGCTCGTCGCGGTGGCCGTGCTGGCCGGTTGTTCGGGGGGCAAGGACGGCGCCGACTCGGCGGAGCAACAGGGCTCATTGCGGTTCACCGCGCTTCCCGCACCGCCTCGGGCGATCGCGGCGGACGCGGTCGTCGACAACGCCGACACCGTCCTTGCGCTCACCGACGGTCGCCTGCTCCGCTACGACCCATGGGCGACCGGCGCGACGTGGGTCGAGCGCGGACGCGACCTTCCTAGTACGAAGTCGCGGCTCGTTTCGTGGAACGACCGCGCGTGGTACCTGACGACGGACCGCGGCAGCCTCGAGTTGGCGTCGGTCGCGCTCAGCGACGACCAGCGGGCGGACACGCTCGTGCTCCGCGGCCCGACCGATGCCAGCGTGTCGATATTCGCGGCGCGCGACGCCGTCTACGTCTTCGGCGCGGAGGGCGGATCGCGCCTCGATCGTGACGGGAAGTACTCCGAGTTCCCCGGGCCGCCCGATCGTCGCGCGGTGTCCGACTGGTCGAGCGCGCAACTGGCCGAGTTGAGCGATGGCGCGATCGTGGTCGTCGCCGGCAATCGCCTTCGCTGGATCTACGAACCCGACGTCACTCGCTGGCGCGAACCGACAAACGATCTGGGCCAGCGCGAGATCCGATCGATGGCACCGTCGGACGACGGCACCTATCTACTCGCCGGTTCACCATCGCAACTCTTGCGACTCGACGCGGCGAACTTGGTAGAGCCGGTGACCTCGCAACTCGACACCAAGTGCAAGTCGGCCGCGCTGTATGCAACGGATCTCGGGTTGGCGGTGGTCGGGTGCGGCGAGATCAACCTCGCGGACGGCAACGAAACGCACTCGATCGACGTCCCCGCGGGGACGTCGATCGTTCGGGGCCCGCGGGGACGACCGCTCGCAGTGCGCAGCGATGGGGCCGAGGTCTCCTTGATGGAGTTCACGCGCTAGCCGGCAGCGCTCGTGGCGGATTGCGGCAGGGTCTCGCCCGTCTCGAGCAGCGTCTTGAGATCGGACAACACGTGCGGCCAACCTTCACTGACCATCAGCGCCGCAGTGCTGCCAGGATCGAAATCGTCGTGCACGATCGTCAACTTGACCACCGGCCCGTCTTGCTCGATCTCGAACGTGGCCTTCGACCGCCGCTCATTGGCCAACTTTTCCTGCAGTTCGTCGTTGAATCCGAAACGCTTGGCCAACTCGGGGGTGAAGGTGTGCCACGAATACGACAACCGGCGAAACGGTTCATATTCGAGCACGACTTGAGCGGGATCCTCGATGCGCACACCATGGTTGTCCCATGTGATCGTGGAACCGACCTTCCAATCCGACTCGAGCACCGTGTCCCAGTAGCGCTTCGTGAACGCGGGTTCGGTCAAGGCTTGCCAGAGTCGTTCGGGCGTGGTGTTGATGTACGTCGTGTAGACGAACGTTGGCTTCTCCATCGGGGTCTCCTCTAGTACTTGTTTCAGGTCCGACAGCGCGTCGACGCGCGCTTGGTCGTAGCGGTTGATCCAACGCTGCGCGATGTCGTTGATCGGCGCGACGTTGAGGTAGTGCAACTTCTCTCGGCCGTGTCGCACCGAGGCGACGAGGTTGGCCGCTTCCAACACCGCGAGGTGTTTGCTGACCGACTGCCGCGCCATGTTCAGCCCGGCACACAGCTCGCGTAGGTTCTGCCCGCCGCGGTCCTTCAAGGTGTCGAGTAGCTGACGGCGGCTCGGGTCGGCCAGTGCTTTGAAGACATCGTCCATCCGGGGCGACGCTAGGCGCGGGTCAGTCCCAGCTACTGATGTGCATATCGTCGGGGTAGGGCCTTGCCTTGCCGCCCTCGAGCGATGCCTTCAGGCCGAGGATGTAATACGCCCACTTGGTGGTGCAGTGGTGGATGAACTCGACCGGTTCGCGCCACCCTGCGTTAGTGAACAACAACACGGTCTCTTCGGTGGCGGGAGCGAGATCGAAGGTGAACGTGGTGTCGAGCCATTCGTCCGGACCTTTGACCCCACGCCAGCCGACCCGTCTTGCCGGCTGCAGGTCGACGACTTGCATCCCGGCGATGCGATGGCCGCCGCCGAAGGAGAACTCCAGCGTCCCGCCCACGCCCGCATCGCCGGTGACGTCGCGGGTCCACCAAGAGGCGAGACCGTCGATCGTCGCCAACTTCTCGTAGATCTCTTCGGGCAAGGCGGCGATGCCCACCCGGTGTCGAATATCAGCCATATCTCCAGCTCCTTACATATATGCAGCTATCTGGCTGCCAATATATGCAGCCAAACGGCTGCATGTCAAGGAGCAGCTTGCCCGCCGTCGTAGAATCTTCGAATGGACCGCGAGCAGATCTCCGATCGATTCCCCGCAACGTCACCCGCAACATTCGATCGTGATCGCTTGCTCGACCTCGTCAGCGACCTCGAGCGAGACATCGCTCTCGTCGAGAACGCGATGGAGGACATCGAGCACGACAACTACGACTCGGCCGACGCGGCCCTCGTTGCGCTCGTCGGTCCCGCCGTCGCTCCGAGCCCGTGAGACGTCGTCGCGCGGCGGCCATCGGCGCGTCCACCGTCGGTGGACTGGGTTACGTCGCGGCCCGCCTGACGCTGCGTGACGCCGGCCGGCGCGATCGCATCGTCCGCACGGCGCGTATCTGGCGGCTCACCGTGCGGCGCGCCGCACATTTCGCGTTGACCAAAGCGCGCGGCGCCGCGGCTACCGCCGAACGTCGTCGCGAACTCGACGAGCAGTTCAAGATCAAGACCGCCGAAGACGTCGCCCGCGAGCTCGGCAACATGAAGGGCGTCATCATGAAAGCGGGCCAGATGATGTCGTTCATCCTCGACGGCCTGCCACAACAGGCACAAGCGGCGTTGGCCACGCTGCAAGCCGACGTGCCACCGATGTCGCCCTCGGCCGCCGCGCAGGTCGTACGCGAAGAGCTCGGCCGCGATCCGCACGACATCTTCCTCGAGTGGAACGAACTACCGGCCGCCGCAGCCTCTATCGGACAGGTGCACCGCGCGGTCACGCGCGACGGTCGCATCGTCGCCGTCAAAGTGCAGTATCCGGGTATCGACATGGCGATCGGCAGTGATCTCGCCAACGCCGAGCTTCTCTACGCGATGTTGAGTTCGTTCACGTTGAAGAGCCTCGATACCAAGGCACTCGTCGAAGAGTTGCGGGCCCGCATGTTCGACGAGCTCGACTATCGCCTCGAAGCATCGTGCCAGGCCGAGTTCGCGGAGCGCTACCGGCACCATCCATTCGTGCACGTGCCCGACGTCTTGCCCGAGTACTCGACGCGACGCGTGCTCACGAGCGAGTGGGTCGACGGACTCAGCTTCCAGGATTTCATCGCCAGCTCGACCGACGAGGAGCGCCAGCACGTGGCCGAAGTGATCTTTCGCTTCGTGCAAGGGTCGATCTATCGCAACGGTGTGTTCAACGGTGACCCCCATCCGGGCAACTACAAATTCCACGACGACGGCACGGTGACTTTCCTCGACTTCGGTCTCGTCAAGCGGTGGGCCGAGGGCGAGTTCGAGGCGCTCATGCCCCTCATCGATCCGCTTCTCGATCGTGAATACGAAGTCATGGTCGACCGCATGGTCAAAGTGGGTTTCCTCCCCGCGGATCACGGCCTCGACCCGATGCATGTGTGGGAGTACGTGAGCGCGCCGTACAAGCCCTACCTCGAAGAGGAGTTCACGTTCACGCGTGATTTCACCGGCACGACGATGATGAGCCTGCTCGACGTCACCGGTCCGTTCGCCGACGTCATCGCCAAGCTCATGATGCCGGCGTCGTTCGTGATACTCGACCGAGTGGTATGGAGCATGTGCGCGCTACTGGGTCAGTTCGGTGCGCGCAACCGGTGGCGCGACCTGTTCGAGGAGTATCGCTTCGACACGCCACCGAAAACCGAGCTCGGACGGGCCGAACGAGCGTGGCGCGCTTCGTTGGATCAGAAAAGCGTGGGCTTGTAGTCGGCGAGGACCTTGTCCGACTGGACCATGTTGGGTAGGACCATGTTCGGCACGGCCTTCTCCAGCACGGCCTTGTCCGGAGCGCTGCGCGCAGCGGGGGCGTCGGTCAAGTCGATCACGATGTCGTCGCCAACCGCATCGTCATCAACCACATCGTCATCGATTACGTCGTCGACATCGTTTTCGCTGCTGTCGCGGTCGTTGTCGCCGTCGGGCGAATAGTGCACGCCCGTCAAGAAGCCGCGGGCGCGCTCGGCTTTTGGGTATTGATCGACGAGCGCGAGGAACTTGGCGTTGTGGTGGAACTCGACCAGGTGCGCGAGCTCGTGGACGATGACGTAGTCGAGCACCCACGACGGGAACTGCGTGAGCCGCGACGAGAGTCGGATCTCACCGGTGGCGGGCGTGCACGAACCCCACTGCGACTTCTGGTTGTCGACGAAGCGGATCGACTTGGGCAGGGGCAACTTGTAGCGCCGGGCCAATAGGCCCGAGCGAGCCACCAAGTCGATGCGATCGCTGGCCTCGGCGCGTTGCAAACGGGCAACGAGCTCGGCGGTATAGCGATCGACCTCGGATTGCTTCATGCGCGCCGGCACATGCACACGGATCGTCCCGTTGATGATCTGGGCCTCGACGGTGCGTTTGCGCCGTGCGCTGCGAACGATCTCGACCGGAAGGTTGGGAGCCATCGGTTACAACAGGTCCGGCACGGTGGTGGATTCGGCATCGAGCAATGAGGCCGTGGTGCTGAGATGCAACGCGCCGTTGCGCACCAGGAACCACCGTGCGCCGAGATTCGGCTTGCGTTGGAACGGCGCGCCCAGATGCGATTCGAGCGTGTAAATCACGCCGCCGTGCGTGACCACGACCACGGTCGCCGGCGCGTCGATCGCCGAGAACCTATCGATGATGCGGTCGACTGCGCGCAACGTGCGCGCCAGCATGACGTCGTCGGGCTCGTAGCCCTGTGGCCGCGTGCCGTTGTCGAGGTATCCGGGAAATCGCTCGTCGATCTCGAGGCGCGTCAGCCCCGACCACTCGCCGGCGTCGCGCTCGACGAGGTCTGCTTCGAGATGCAGTGGCGACACGTCGATCACGTCACTGATGATCGTCGCGGTCTCGAGCGCGCGCACCAATGTGGAGCTCACAATGCCCCGCACCGGTGACGCGGCCCTCGTCGCGGCCGCGCTGATGGCGGTGGCCGCCAGGCGGGCCTGGGCGCGCCCGAGGTCGGACAACGGCGGGTCGGCCTGTCCTTGCCAACGACCGAGCGCATTCCACTCGGATTGACCGTGTCGCACGAAGAGCAGTCGCAGCACCCCGGCACCATAACGGAGCGCACCGACACCCACGGGTCAGAACGCGCCCCCTCGCGTGGCCGAGCGGCCCCCGCAGAGCGGGTCCCTAGACTGAACCGGTGGCAAGACTGCGTTTGTTCGCTTCCGTGCGCGTGGCGGCCGGCACGGGTCGTAGCGACGTCGATGGGACCACTGTCGGCGAGGTCGTCGCCAACGCGTGCGCCCGTTACGGCCCTGACTTCGCGGCGCTCGTGCAGAGTTGTCGCGTGTGGCGCAACGGAGAACCGGCCCTCGACGGTGACGCGGTTGGCGTCGACGACGAGGTCGCCATCCTGCCTCCGGTCTCGGGCGGCTGACCGGACGTCAGCGTCCCCCTGTTGACACGTATCGGGTCCGTGCAATTGAGCGGGCGCGCTCGCCGTGTCTACGATGCGAGGCGCTCTCCATAGAGGCGAACCGATTGGGGTGGACTGGTGCAGATCTTCAAGGACTTCATGGACGCAGGTAGCGGCGGGGATGTGATCGGGCGTTTTGCCCACGTCATATTCGGTGTCACTTGGATCGGGCTCCTCTATTTCTTCAACGTGGTACAGGTGCCGGCATACGCACAGATGGAACCGGGGGCCCGCGGTGAAGCGCTGCGCAAGGTCACGTTCCGGGCGCTGTGGTGGTTCCGCTGGGCTGCCTTCTTGACGTTTCTCACCGGGCTCTGGCTCTTGTCGGTCGAGGACCTGTGGGACTTCAAAGGCCCGAGAGGCGCGGCGATCGCCATCGGCGCGCTGTTCGGCACCACGATGTTCCTGAACGTGTGGGGCGTGATCTGGCGCAATCAGAAGATCAACATCGGATCTTCCGAGGCAGTCGCGGCCGGAGGACAAGCCGATCCTCGTGCAGCCAAGGCGGCCAACGCGGCGGGTCGCGCGTCCCGCATCAACACGTTCTTTTCCATTCCCTTGCTCTTCATGATGGTCTTCTCTTCGCACAACCTCCCAGGTCGTTACTCCGACGACGGAGGCAAGCTTGCGGCCTTGCTCATCATCACGATTGTCATCTGGGCGGTGATGGAAGCATCAGCGCTCGGCCTCATCGGAGGCCTTGACAACGCGATCAACAAGGCGATCCTGGCCGATCACCGCAAGACGATCGCCGCCGGCTTCGTCTTCTTGTTGATCATCGTCTTCATCGGATTCGAAGGCATCGTCGGCGGCGCGTAGCCGCAACCTCGAGCGGGCGGGGAGCCTGGTCGTCTTCTGAGCAGATTTGCTGGCTCAGCTGACGACCAGCTTCGCCTCCATACCGGCAGCGCGATGGCCGGCGATGTCGCAGTAGATCGTGTACGTCCCGGCCGACAACGTCACGGAACCGCTCTTGGTCTCGTTGGGCGTGGCAGCCAACTTGAACTTGCCCTTGTCGATGCCCTGCACCATCAGGTCATGGTTCTCTTTGCCTTGGTTGACGAGTGCGACGTTCACCGTGCCCGCCTTGGCCGTGTAGTCCTTGGCATCGAAGCTGTACTTGCCACCCGGATCGAGCGACTTGACGGTGAGATCGATCGGGCCGGTCGTCGGTTGCGTGGCGTCGCCACCATCGCTGCTGCTGCTACACGCGCCGACCAGCAGGCTCAAGGCGGCGACTGCCGCGACGGCCGCCCGCTTCGATTGAGGCATCTCGGTGTTCTTTCTCTCGGAACGAGCCACGGGACTCCGGGGCTGACCGGGCACGATAGCTGGGTGTGACGGCGCCTCACCGGTGCTGGCGGTCACAACGAGTGCGATGCCGGTTCCGTAAGCTGCCTTCATGATTCCGGATCTCGATCGAGTCACCAGCCCCGCATACCTCGCGAACCTGCTCACGCGGCCGATCGGTGAGATCCGCGCGATGCGAGCCGAAGGTCAGTCGATCGAAAACGGCATGTCCTACGTGCGCCGCGTGGCGCAGGGGCGCATCGACATCGTCGCGGCGGAGTTGCAGCGCCGCCGCAGCGGTGGTGACCCTACCGACCTGTCCGAGCTCGTCGCCCGGCTACCCGACATCCTCGCCGATCGCCAAGGCTCGGGCCGACCTATCCGCGCCCCCCACGAGATCACCGTCGATCAGGTGGCCGACGAGTTGCTCGACGATCTCGACGCCATCCTCGGACCCGGTGCGATCAGCGACCTCACCCACCGCGACGAGGCCGAACTCACCGCGACCCGCGATGCGCTCACCGAGTTCGAACGTAAGTTGTCGGCGACGCGGCGCGCCATCCACGACACCCTCGACACCCTGCAGGCCGAGCTCACGCGCCGGTATCGCACCGGTGAGGCCACCGTCGATTCGCTGTTGCAATAGCAACTGAACTAAAGACAGAAACCGTGGTTGGCCAGTCCGTGCGCGGCGAACTCGAAGACCGAGTGGTCGACCTGGGGAAGTTCATCCAGGACCAGCGGCGGCGCACCCATCTGTCCGTGCGCCGGCTGGCCGATCTGTCCGGCATCTCCAATTCGTATCTGGGCCAGATCGAGCGCGGGCTGCGCAAGCCATCCGCGGAGATCCTCCATCAGCTGTCGAAGGCACTGTCGATCTCGGCCGAGACGCTCTACGTACGCGCCGGCATCCTCGATGCCAAGACGCTGCCGCCCTCGGGTGTCATCGAAGCCATAAGGGCCGATATCGACTTGAGCGAAGAGCAAAAGTCGTCGCTGGTGCAGATCTACGAGAGCTTCCGGGCGACCGGCCCGGGCCCGACCGCCCCCGCGACCGGTCGCGCGCCCGCGCCGCCGGTGGCAAAACCCACCGTCACGCGGAATCGTCGGACGGCGAGCAAGGTTGACTGACGCGTGCGCCGCCTCGCTGTACTGAGCCTGCACTCGTCACCGTTGCTCCAGCCCGGGTCGGGTGACGCGGGGGGCATGAACGTCTACGTGCGCGAGCTCGTGGCGTCGCTCGCGCAGGCGGGCGTGCAATCGACCGTGTACGTGCGCCGTTGGCGCGACGACCTGCCGCCGGTGGTCACTGTCGAGCCCGGTTTCCGGGTCGTGCACGTGCCCGCGGGTCCCTCCGCGCTGGCCAAGGAGCAGTTGCTGTCGACGGTCGACGAGTTCACCGACTTCGTGATCGACGACTTGCGATCCGAGGGCGACGTCGACGCCCTGCACGCGAACTACTGGTTGTCGGGCATCGCCGCGCATCGCATCAAGCACACGCTCGACCTGCCGCTGGTGTCGGTCTTCCACACGCTCGCCCGGGTCAAGGCCGACACCGGCGATGCCGAGCCACAACGGCGCATCGATGCCGAGGCCGAAGTCATCCGGTGCAGTGACGTCATCATCGCCAACTCCCGCGCCGAGGCCGACCAGCTCGAGCACTACTACCACGCCGAACCGTCGCGGGTAGAGGTCGTCCCGCCCGGCGTCGACCACGCGTTCTTCTCGCCCGGCAACAAGGCCGGTGCCCGCACGGCACTCGGTCTCGGCGCCGAGCCCGTGTTGCTCTTCGTCGGTCGCATCCAACCGCTCAAAGGAGCGGCGGTGGCCGTCGAAGCCGTCGCCCGATCCCGTCACCGCGACGCGAAGCTGCTCATCGTCGGGGGCGCCAGCGGCGCCGAGGGCGACGTCGAAGTGCAACGCGTGCACGCATTGGTCGACGAACTGGGTGTGCGCGATCGCGTCGTGTTCATCCCTCCGCAGCCGCATCACGTCTTGTCCACCTATTACCGCGCCGCCGATGCCGTGCTCGTGCCCAGCCGATCCGAGTCCTTCGGTCTCGTTGCGCTCGAGGCCGCGGCCTGTGGCACACCGGTGGTCGCCGCGGCCGTCGGTGGATTGCTCACGCTCGTCGACGACGGACGCACCGGTTATCTGATCGACAGCCGCGAACCGCGCCACTACACCGTGGCGATCGATCGCATCCTCGACGATTCCGCGCTGTGCCAGGCACTGTCGGCGGGGGCGGTGCGGTCGGCCTCGAGCTACACGTGGGCGACCACCGCGGCGCGGTTGCGGCGCATCTATGCCGACCTCGTGACGCGCGCGCCGTTGCGGTGCGACTGATGGACCATCCGCTCGCGTCCGAGGAAGAGCTGAACCACGCCGACGCCGTCGTCACCGATTGGCTCGAACGGCAACGCCGGGACAACCCGGTGATCGCGGCGGTTGATCGAGGCGAGCCGGGCGAGCGGCGGTGGTATGTGCGCCTCGAAGGCGAGGAGAAGGACTTCATCACCGTCTGGTTCCTCCTCGGGCAACGCACGCTCCAGTACGAGACCTACGTGACGCCGGCGCCGGAGGAGAACCACGCGGCGTTCTACGAGCATCTGCTGCGGCGCAACTCCAAGCTCAACGGCATGGCGTTTTCGATCGGCGCCGAAGATGCCGTCTACCTCCGGGGCCAGATCGGGGTGCGCCATATCGACGAACCCGAGCTCGACCGCATCCTCGGATCCCTCTACGAATACAGCGAGCGGTTCTTCCGTCCTGCCATGCGCATTGGGTATGCGTCGAGGTTCATGGGCTGATCGAAGCGATTTCTCGATCTCTCATTGAATTTCAATCCTTTGTGCTGCTACCGTCTCGGTGGGCTCGAGGAGTGGCCGAAAGCCACCGATCGGGGAAGTGCGGCGGAGTTCAGTTTTCTCCTCGGGCCCCTCTCCAATGGGCTTGCGGGGCGGCACGTAAGTGTCGCCCCTAGCTCTTTGTCGAGCGATAATCCGCCCTCAGTGCTC